>JAJYXG010000092.1:0-12888 GCA_021791095.1 Pseudomonadota bacterium | reverse complement strand
GCGGATTTTCTGCTCACCGCGCACCAGCAGGACGACCAGGCCGAAACGCTCCTGCTTCAGTTGCTGCGTGGCGCGGGACCGAAAGGGCTGGCAGCGATGGCCGGGCTGCAGCGCCATCCCGGATGGCGAGCCGCCCAGCTCAGGCCCTTGCTGGGCGTGCCGCGTGCCGACCTGCAGACCTATGCGCAGGCGCACGGGCTGGCGTGGGTGGACGACGAAAGCAATCGGGACACCCGCTACCGCCGCAATGCGCTGCGCCAGCAAGTGATGCCGCTGCTGGCCGCGCATTTTCCCGGCAGCAGCGCCACCCTCGCGCGGGCAGCCGAACTGCAGGCCGAGGCGGCCGAATTGCTGGACGATCTGGCGCGGTTGGATGCGCAGAATGCCATAGCGGGCGATCGTCTCGACTGCAGCGCGTTGGCGCGCTTGTCCCTGCCGCGGGCACGCAATCTGCTGCGCCACTTCATCGGGCGGCACGGCCAGACGATGCCCAGCGCCCGCCGGCTGAACGAGTCGTTGCATCAATTGCTGGAGGCGAAAGACGATGCCCGTGTGCGGGTCCGGCTGGCGGCGATGGAATTGTGGCGCTTTCGCGGCGGGGCCTACCTCGTGCCGCTGGCGCCGGCCGCGGCAGCGCCGGTCCGCTGGCAGGGCGAGGCCGCGGTGTGGGTGCCGGCCGCCGGGGTGAGCGTGCAACTGGATTCGGTGAACGGGGCGGGGCTGAAACGCGATGTGCTGATGACGGCAGCGGTCACGCTGGGGGTGCGGCAGGGCGGCGAGCGCCTGCGGCTGCATGCGGGTGGTCCGCATCGAAGCCTGAAGAATCTGCTGCAGGAGCACGCGATTCCGCCGTGGCAGCGCGATCGCCTGCCGCTCCTGTGGTGCGACGGGCGGCTGGCGTGGGTGGCGGGGATCGGCCTCGATGCCGACCTGTGCGCCGCGCCCGGCGAAGCCGGGGTGCTGCCGCGCGTCGCGGACTAGCCGTCGGGCAAGACAGGCCGGGCTGCGGCGTGTTATCCTAGCGGGCTGATTTTCATGGTTTTTTGAACATTTTTTCTTATTTTTTCCGGAGCATTCACATGGCTGTTCAGCGCACCTTTTCCATCATCAAGCCCGATGCCGTCGCCAAGAACGTGATCGGCAAGATTGTCAGCCGCTTCGAGAGCAATGGCCTGAAGGTCGTGGCGTCGAAAATGAAGCACCTGTCGCGCCAGGAAGCCGAAGGCTTCTATGCCGTGCACAAGGACCGTCCTTTCTTCAAGGACCTGGTCGATTTCATGATTTCCGGCCCGGTCGTGCTGCAGGTGCTGGAAGGCGAGGACGCGATCGCCAAGAACCGTGCGCTGATGGGCGCGACCGACCCGAAGAAGGCCGAGGCGGGCACCATCCGCGCCGACTTCGCCGAGAGCATCGACGCCAACGCCGTGCACGGCTCAGACGCGCCTGAAACCGCCGCGATCGAAATCGCCTATTTCTTCCCCGCCTGCGAAGTCTACGCAGGCCGCTAATCGCACCCTGATGCCGCAAAACCTGCTTGATTTCGACCTCGAAGGACTGACCGCCTGGTTCACCGAACTCGGCGAGAAGCCGTTTCGCGCCAGGCAGGTGTTCCATTGGGTGCATCAGGCCGGGGTGGCGGATTTCGCGCAGATGACCGACATCGCCAAAAGCCTGCGTGAGAAGCTGCAGCAGCAGGCGGTGGTGCAGGCGCCGGCGATCAGCTATGCGCATACCTCGAGCGACGGCACCCGCAAGTGGCTGTTCGACGTGGGCGTCGCCAACGGCATCGAGACCGTGTTCATTCCCGAGGACGACCGCGGCACCCTGTGCGTGTCGTCGCAGGTGGGCTGCGCGCTCGAATGCACCTTCTGTTCGACGGGGCGCCAGGGTTTCAACCGCAACCTGGCCGTGGCCGAGATCATCGGCCAGCTGTGGGTGGCGCATCACAGCTTGAAGACCGAGCCGAACCGCACCACGGGCGAGATTTCCGATCGCCCGGTCACCAATGTGGTGATGATGGGGATGGGCGAGCCGCTGGCGAATTTCGAGAACGTGGTGACCGCGCTCGGCATCATGCTCGACGACCACGCCTACGGCCTGTCGCGGCGGCGGGTGACGGTGTCGACCTCCGGCCTGGTGCCGGCGATGGACCGCCTGGCCGAGCGCTGCCCGGTGGCGCTGGCGGTGAGCCTGCACGCGCCCAACGACGCATTGCGCGACCAGATCGTGCCGATCAACAAGAAGTATCCGTTGCGCGAGCTGATGGCGGCGTGCCGGCGCTATCTGGTGCACGCGCCGCGCGACTTCATCACCTTCGAGTACGTGATGCTGGCCGGGGTGAACGATGCACCCGAGCACGCGCGCCAGCTGATCGAGCTGACGCGCGACGTGCCGTGCAAATTCAACCTCATCCCGTTCAATCCCTTCCCGGATTCGGGCTACGAGAAACCGCGCAGCGAGGCGATGCGCGTGTTCCGCGAGATCCTGCAGGACGCGGGCTATGTGGTGACCACGCGCAAGACGCGCGGCGACGATATCGACGCCGCCTGCGGTCAGCTGGCCGGCAAGGTGGCCGACAAGAGCGGGCGCGTGATGAAAAGAATACACAAGGAGGCGGCGTGAAAAAATGGATAGGAATATTGGCTGCGGTATTGCTGGCCGGCTGCGCAGCTCAGCCGACGGGGGGCGAAAGCGGAGTCGCCAACACGCAAGTCGATAGCGAAAGCCGTCAGCGCGCGCGTACCTTCACCGACCTGGCCAACGCCTATTTTGTCCGCGCCCAGTACAAGACCGCGCTCGACGAACTGCGCAAGGCCATCATCGCTGATAACCGCTTTGGCCCGGCCTACAACATCTACGGCCTGATCTACATGGAACTCGCCGAAGACAAGCTGGCCGAGGAAAACTTCCGCCGCGCCATCGAACTGGATCGCAGTGATTCGGAAGCGCGCAACAACTATGGCTGGTTCCTCTGCACCCGCGGCCGTTACGACGAGGGGCTTGAACAATTCAGCGCCGCCCTGCGCAATCCGCTGTACACCAAACCCGAGCAGGCCATGGCCAATGCAGGCCTGTGTGCCGAAAGGAAAGGCGACATTGCGCTGGCTGAAACCAATCTGCTGAAGTCGCTCAAACTGCAACCCGACAACCCCAACACCACCATCAAGCTGGCCGGTTTGCATTTCCGCCAGGGGCGGCTGATGGACGCGCAGCGCTTATTGGCTCGACATGCCGAGCTGGCGCCGCCGACTGCGGAAAGCCTGTGGTTGGGCGTGCGGCTGGAGCGGAGGCTGGGTGACCGCGCGCAGGAAGCGGCCTATGGCCTGCAGTTGCGCAAGCGCTTTCCCGATTCGGATGAAGCGCGGCTGCTGCTGTCGGGGCAATACGAATGAGCGAGAGCGGGCAATCCCCGATCGGGCGGATTCTGCGTGATGCGCGCGAAGCGCAGGGCATGACGCTGGAGGATGCCGCTGCACGTTTGCGCCTGATGCACCGCCAGGTCGAGGCCATGGAGACGGATGATTTCGAGAGCCTGGGTCAGCCCGTGTTCGCGCGCGGCTTCGTTCGGAACTACGCGCGCCTGTTGGGTCTTGCCCCCGAATCGTTGCTGGAACGCATGGTAGGTGCCCCGGCCGAGGCGGCTACGGTCAACCCTGCCGAGCCGCCCTTGCCGCGTTCGTGGCTGACTTCGCCCTGGCTGATTCTGCTGCTGCTGGGTCTGCTGGTGGTGGTGGCGGCACCGGTCGCGCTCTACGTGTGGCTCAACAGCGAGGGAGAGGATGAGCCGGGCATCCGGAGTGCGCCCACTGCGCAAGTCCAACCCGCGCCTGTAGCTGCGCCGTCGCCCGTTGCAGTGCCGGTGGAAGCGCCGCTTCCTGCCATCCCGCCTGCCCCCGTGACACCTGTTGCACCTGAGGCGGTGAGCAGCGAGCCGGCTGAGGCCGGCGCGCCCGCTGCACCCCAAACCCCGGGGGTGAGCGGTGTGCTGCATCTTGAATTCGGCGACGAGTCCTGGGTCGAAATCAAGGATGCCAGCGGTCGCATGCTGTTTCGCCAGCTCAACCCGCCTGGCAGCAGCGTCGATGTCAACGGCCAACCCCCATTCGATTTGGTGATCGGCAATGCAGCGCAAACGCGTATGACCTATAACGGCCGCCCCATTGATTTGAAACCCTTTACTGCAGTGACGGTCGCCCGCTTCACGCTGGAAGAATAATGTCCCAGATTGTCCGACGTCTTACCCGTCAGGTGCGGATCGGCAATGTGCTGGTCGGCGGTGATGCGCCCGTGGTGGTGCAGTCAATGACCAATACCGATACCGTCGATATCACCGCCACGGTGCGCCAGGTTCAGGCACTCGCTGAGGCGGGTTCCGAACTGGTGCGCCTCACCGTCAACACGCTGGAGGCCGCTGCTGCGGTGCCGCGCATCCGCGAACGCCTCGACGCGCTGGGTTGCCGGGTGCCGCTGATCGGCGACTTCCACTTCAACGGCCACAAGCTGCTGACCCAGGTGCCCGAGTGCGCCGAGGCGCTGGCCAAGCTGCGCATCAACCCGGGCAACATCGGCCGCGGCAACAAGCGCGACGAGCAGTTTGCCACCCTGATCGAGGTGGCATGCCGCTACGACAAACCGGTGCGCATCGGCGTCAACTGGGGCAGTCTCGACCAGGCACTGGCGGCGCGCATGATGGACGACAACGCGCAGCTTGCCGAACCGGAAGACGCCGAGGTGGTGATGCGCCGCGCGATGGTGGCCTCCGCCCTGGAGTCGGCAAAAAAGGCCGAGGAACTGGGCCTGGGCGGCGACAAGATCATCCTGTCGTGCAAGATGAGCCGGGTGCAGGATCTCATCTCTGTCTATCGCGACCTCGCGTCGCAATGCGACTATCCACTGCACCTGGGGCTGACCGAGGCCGGCATGGGCAGCAAGGGCATCGTCGCCTCGACGGCTGCCTTGTCCGTGCTGCTGCAGGAAGGCATCGGCGACACGATTCGCATCTCCTTGACGCCCGAACCGGGCGGCGATCGCACCCAGGAGGTGCGCGTCGGCCAGGAAATCCTGCAGGCGCTGGGTCTGCGCGCCTTCACCCCACAGGTCACCGCCTGCCCCGGCTGCGGCCGCACCACCTCGACCGTGTTCCAGGAACTGGCGCAGGACATCGAAACCTATCTGCGCAACCAGATGCCGGTTTGGCGCAGCCAGTATCCCGGCGTCGAATCCATGCAGGTGGCGGTGATGGGCTGCGTGGTCAACGGTCCCGGCGAATCCAAGCACGCCAACATCGGCATCTCGCTGCCCGGCACCGGGGAAGTGCCGGTCGCGCCGGTGTACGTCGACGGCGAAAAGACCGTGACGCTGAAGGGCGACCGCATCGCCGAGGATTTCCAGGCGATCGTCGAGGACTATGTGCGCAGCCGTTACGGTGCTGCGTGACACGCATTCTGTTGATTAATTTATGAGCAACCTGATTCAATCCGTGCGAGGCATGAACGACTGCCTGCCCGATGTCACCGACACCTGGCAGGGCTTCGAGGCGATCGTGCGCGACTGGCTGCGGCGCTACGGCTACCGCGAGATGCGCACGCCGATTCTCGAGCACACCGGCCTGTTCAAGCGCGCCATCGGCGAGGTGACCGACATCGTCGAGAAGGAGATGTACACCTTCGTCGACGAGCTGAACGGCGAGTCGCTGGCGCTGCGTCCGGAAGGCACGGCCTCCTCGGTGCGCGCGGTGATCCAGCACAATCTGCTGTACGACGGCGGCAAGCGGCTGTGGTACACCGGTCCGATGTTCCGCCACGAGCGTCCGCAAAAAGGCCGCTACCGGCAGTTCCACCAGGTCGGCGTCGAGGCGCTCGGTTTTGCCGGGCCGGACGTCGACGCCGAGCTGATCGTGATGTGCGCCGACCTCTGGCGCGCGCTCGGCATCGCGCCGACGCTGCAGCTCAACACCCTGGGCGACCTCGAGTCGCGCCATCGTCACCGCGCCAAGCTGATCGCCTATTTCGAGGCGCACCAGGACGCGCTCGACGAGGATTCGAAGCGGCGCCTGCACAGCAATCCGCTGCGCATCCTCGACAGCAAGAGCCCGGCGATGCAGGCGCTGAACGACGCGGCGCCCAGGCTGATGGACGAGCTCGACGATGCGGCGCTGGCGCATTTCGATGCGCTGCAGGCGCTGCTGCGTGCGAACGGCATTGCCTACGAGATCAACCCGCGCCTGGTGCGCGGGCTCGACTACTACAACCGCACCGTGTTCGAATGGGTGACCGACCAGCTCGGCGCGCAGGGCACGGTATGCGCGGGCGGGCGCTACGACGGCCTGATCGAGCAGCTGGGCGGCAAGCCAGCCCCGGCGGCCGGCTTCGCTATGGGCATCGAGCGCCTGCTGTCCCTGATGGAAGTCGCCGGCACGCCGCTGGAGACAGCGGTGCCGGATGCGTATATCGTGCACGCGGGCGACGCGGCGCAGGCCTATGCGTGGCAGGTGGCGGGCGCGCTGCGTGCCGCGAATCTGGCGACGATCCTGCACTGCGGCGGCGGCAGCTTCAAGTCGCAAATGAAAAAGGCCGACGCCAGCCGCGCGCGCTACGCGGTGATCATCGGCGACGACGAGGCCGCGGCGCAGCAGGTCACGCTGAAGCCCCTGCGCGGCACCGCTGAGCAGACCCGCGTCGAAGTGGCGCTGGCAATTGAATATCTGAAAAAGGCATAAGCACATGGCAACCTACGATCTCGACGAACAGGAACGGCTGGACGAACTGAAGGCCTGGTGGAAACGCTGGGGCAACCTGGTGATGATCGGGCTCGCCGTAGTGATCGCCGCGGCGGCGGGCTGGCGCTACTGGCAGAACCACACGGTGACGCAAAGCCTGGAAGCTGCCGCCGTGTACGAGAAGCTCACCCAGTCGCTCGCGGCCAACGATGCCAAGGCGGCACGCGAGGCCGGGGCGATGCTGATCGACAAGTACGAGGACACGGCCTATGCGCCGCGTGCGGCGCTGCTGCTGGCGAAGCTGAATGTCGGCGCCAAGGATGTGAAAAGTGCCCAGGCCCAGCTGGAATGGGCGGTCGCCCGCAGCAAGGAACCCGCAGTCAAGGATCTGGCACGCCTGCGGCTGGCCGGGGTGCAGCTCGACCAGAAGCAGTATGACGCTGCGCTGAAAACGCTGTCAGCCAGCCACAGCGATGCGTTCGCATTTCGTTTCAACGACCTGAAGGGCGACGTGCTGCTGGCGCAGGGAAAACCGGCCGACGCGCGCGCCGCGTATCAGGCTTCCTTCGGAAAAATGGCGGAAGACAACCCCTACCGCAGCATCGTCGAACTGAAGCTTGACGCGCTGGGAGGAGAAGCCAAATGAAGATGCGCTTGATTGTCGCCAGCCTGGTCCTGGCAGTGTCCGGGTGCAGCACCGTCGATTCGATGACCAGCACGGTGGGGGGCTGGTTTGGCGCCGGCCCGGCCAAGGCCAAGCCGGCCGAACTGGTCGAGTTCAAGCCGGCAGCCAGCCTGGCCGAAGCCTGGAAAGCCGACACCGGCGACGTCGGCAGCTATCTGTTCCATCCGCAGGCCGAGGGCGACGATGTGATCGCCGCGGGCGGCAGCCGGGTGGTGCGCATCGCCGTGGCCAACGGCAACACGGTGTGGCGCACGGACACGGGCGTGAAGCTGTCGGCCGGTGCCGGTGCCGGTGCGGGGCAGGGGCTGGCCTTGGCGGGGGGGGGCAAGGGCGAATTGCTGGCGCTCGATCTGGCCGGCGGCCAGGTGCGCTGGAAGGTGATGCTGTCGAGCGAGGTGACGGGTCAGCTGCTGGCACTGGCTGACACGGTGATCGCACGTACCGGCGATGGCCGCGTACATGGGCTTTCCACCGCCGATGGCAGCCGGAAGTGGCTGTACAGCCGCAACCTGCCGGCCTTGAGCCTGCGCGGATCCGGCGGCATGGTGGTGCGCGACGACGTGCTCTACGCCGGTTTTCCCGGCGGCAAGCTGGTCGCGCTCAACGCGGCCAACGGCGCACAGTTGTGGGAGGCTACGGTGGCGTTGCCGCGTGGCGCGACCGAACTCGAACGGGTGGCCGACGTGATGGGCAATCCGGTAGTGGATGAGCGGCAGGTGTGTGCCGTGGCCTATCAGGGCCGGGTGGCCTGCTTCGATCGTCGCAGCGGCGCACCGCTGTGGGCGCGCGACACCTCCAGCAACAGCGGGCTGGCGATGGACGAGCGCAATGTCTACGTCACCGACGACAAGGATGCCGTGACGGCCTACGATAAAAACAGCGGTCGTGCCGGCTGGCGCCAGGATGCGCTGGCGCGCCGTCAGGTCACCGCACCGCTGGCGCTGGGTGCATGGGTGGTGGTGGCCGATGGCGAAGGCTATGTGCACGTGCTGTCGGCAGATGACGGCAGTTTCGTTGCGCGCGCCAAGGTCGACAGCGGCGTGCGCACGGCGCCGGTCGACATCGGGCCGGGATTCGCGGTGCAGACGACCAAGGGCAATGTCGTCGCTTTCAGACTCAAATAAACCATGCGCCGGCCTGGCCGGCGCGCAGCAAGGATAAACATGCTTCCCACTCTGGTTCTTGTCGGGCGTCCGAACGTCGGCAAGTCCACCCTCTTCAACCGCCTCACCGGCACGCGCGACGCCCTGGTCCACGATCTGCCGGGGATGACGCGCGACCGCCATTACGGACGTGGGCGCATCGGCGGCAAGCCGTATCTGGTGGTCGACACCGGGGGTCTCGAACCGGTGGCCAAGGAAGGCATCATGGCCGAAATGGCGCGTCAGACGCTGCAGGCCATCGACGAGGCCGACGCCATCATCTTCATGGTCGATGCCCGGGCCGGCCTGACCCCGCAGGACAAGGTGATCGCCGACCGCCTGCGCCGTGCATCGTGCCCGGTACTGCTCGCGGTCAACAAGGCCGAAGGCATGAACCGCGCGGTGGTCACCGCCGAATTCCACGAACTGGGCCTGGGCGAGCCGCTGGCGATTTCCGGCGCGCACGGCGACGGCATCTCGGATCTGGTGGACGAGGCGCTGGCGCCTTTTTCCGAAGAGGAAGAAAAGACCGACGAATTCGGCATCCCCAAGATCGCGCTGGTGGGGCGCCCCAACGTCGGCAAGTCGACCCTGGTCAATGCGTTGGTCGGCGAGGAACGCGTCATCGCGTTCGACCAGCCGGGCACCACGCGCGATTCGATCTATGTCGAATTTGAGCGCGACGGCAAGCCCTACATCCTGATCGACACCGCCGGCGTGCGGCGCCGTGGCAAGGTCTTCGAGACGGTGGAAAAATTCTCCGTCATCAAGACGCTGCAGGCGATCGAGGACGCCAACGTAGTGGTGCTGGTGCTCGATGCGCGCGAGAACATTTCCGAGCAGGACGCGCACCTGGCGGGCTTCGTGCTGGAAACCGGGCGCGCGCTGGTGGTGGCGGTGAACAAGTGGGATGGCCTCTCGGCCGAGCAGCGCGATGACGTCAAGCGCGACATCGGCCGCAAGCTCGCCTTCCTCGACTTCGCCCGCTTCAACTACATCTCGGCGCTCAAGGGCAAGGGCCTGGACACCCTGCTGAAGGATGTGGAAGCCGCGCACGCCGCCGCCTTCATCAAGATGTCGACGCCCAAGCTTACGCGGGTGCTGGAGATGGCGGTGGAACAGCATGCGCCGCCGAAGAACGGACTGTTTCGTCCGAAGCCGCGCTATGCACACCAGGGCGGCAAGAATCCGCCGGTCATCATCCTGCACGGCAACGCGCTGGAAGGCCTGCGCGACGACTACAAACGCTATCTGGAGGCGAGCTTCCGCAAGGCGTTCAAGCTGCAGGGCACGCCGCTCAGGATCCAGGTCAAGGAAGACGAAGGCAAAAACCCGTATGAAGGCAAGAAGCGCGCGCCGCTGACCGAAAGCGAGGCGACGCGGATGCGGCGCAAGAAGCGGGTGCGGCGCAAGGTGTACGGCGCCGATTGAACGCTAGTCGAGCCAGCGCACCAGATAGAACAGCTTGAAGCCTTCCGACGAGCGTGACGGGCCGCTGGCAATGGCGGCGCGCCGGTGCTTGCTGGGGTCGGCGTGCGCCAGTGCTTCGTCCTCGCTGGCGTACACCTCGACCACCCCCTCCGGGAAACGCGTTCGGTTTCTGCCGGACGGCGCATAGATCACCACCGCCGACGTGCCGACGACCTTCGATTCGACATCGGTGAACAGGCTGGTGGCTTGCGGCATGGTCAGTGCGTCTTTTTCGGAATGCTGCTGATCTTGACGGCGTGGCTGGTCGGCGTCTCGTCGGTGAAGCGGGGACGCTCATCCAGGGTGCGACCGGTAAGTTTGGCGAGTTCGGTTTCGCGGCTGGAAATCACCACCAGGCAATCCTTGATGCCGAGAATGGTGTCTTCGGTCAGCGGGCTGGGGTTGCCGTCGCGCGGCGCGGTGTCGCGTACGATAGAAGTGAGTGTCTTGCGCATCATGCGCATGAGGCGCTGCTCGTCGTGCAGGGCTTTTTCATCCATGGGGATACTCCGGAAACCAGCAAAGAACCCACATTGTCGGCGCCGGCCCCGGCTTCGTCAACGCAAGGCCTTTGCGGCGGCAGGGATAAAAAGGATGAGTGGGTACATAAGAATTATGTACCGACAGCGCAATCCGGCTGATTTAAGCTAGCCGCCAGAGGAGAAGCCGCATGTCAGACCCGACCCCCCGCGATACCAGCGAAGTTCGCGAAATCCGTATCAATCCCGTCGTGCCGAGCGAATCGGTTCTGGTTGCTACCGCACGCAGCATGCGTCCGAAAAAGGCCGAGGAACTGGCGCCGCGCGACACCCGCAAGCATGTCGAAACCTGCCCGTTCTGCCGCGGCAACGAGCACAAGACCCCGCCGCTAATCCTGAGTTGGCCGGCGGACGGCGACTGGCAGATCCGCATGGTGGAAAACCTCTATCCGGTGCTGGGTGACGACCGCGAACAGGCCGGCTTCAACTTCGGCCTGCAGCAGACCATCGACGGCTATGGCCGGCACGAAGTCATCATCGATCACCATGAACATGGCATCGCCGTGCACGAAATGGCCGAATCGCACCTGGCGGCGCTGTTCGGCGTCTACCAGACGCGCATGCGCCAGCTGTTCGAGTCGGACGAGCGGCTGAAATACGTGCTGGTGTTCAAGAACTTCGGCCCAGCGGCCGGCGCCTCGATCCCGCACACCCACAGCCAGGTGATCGCGATGCCGGTGGTGCCGGAAAACGTCGACGCCGAGGTGAAGAACAGCGCCGCGCACTACGCCAAGCACCATCACTGCATTTTCTGCGCGTTGATCGACGAGGCGCTGACCTTCGAGGCGACCATCTACGACCGCACCTCGGGCGCGGTGCGGCGCAAGATCAACGTCGGCCAGTACGTGGTCGAGCGCGGCGAGAAGTTCATCGCCATCAAGCCCTTCGCCAGCCGCTACGAATGGGAAGTGCACATCCTGCCGCTGGCACACCAGGCCGACTTCCTCGACGTGCGCGACGAGGATCTGGCCGACCTGGCGCGGGTGATGAAGCGCACCATGGCGCGGCTGGATGCGGTCATCGGCGGCGCACAGTACAACTTCTTCCTGCACTCCGTGCCGCATGACGCCCAGCGCGCCGCGAACGCACCGAGCTACCACTGGCATCTGGAAATCTGTCCGCGCACCTCGATCCCCACCGGGTTCGAGCTGGGTTCGGGGCTGTTCGTCAATACCATCAACCCGGAACAGGCGGCGGAGCGCCTGCGCGCGGTTGAATTGTGAACGCGCCTGGGGCGGGGTGGTTGCGTAAGCGGAAGCGCGCTGCCCATTCCGATAAGCCGACGCTGGCGTGATCCTGGGCTAGAATGAAAGGTCGCTATGTATCCGGATTGCGGCGGCCCGCACTCCTGTCAGGCCGCAAGCCTGCGGATTTCCCTCCCGATGCCCTGCCCGTGAATAATTCCCTGTATCGCCTGACCCCATCAATAGCCGAGGCCCGTTTGCCACGTTCAGTCTGTCCCGGCGGAAAGCGGGAGCAAGCGCTTGTTTGAGCGGCACGCCGGCGGCGAGCGCGTCATCCTGGTGGCGCTCGACTTTGGCGATCCGGATTTTGCCGAGAGCGTGGCCGAATTGCGCCTGCTGGCGTCGGGTGCCGGGCTCGATATCCTTGGCGAGGTGCAGGGCAAGCGCAGCCGCCCGGATGCCGCGCTGTTCGTCGGCAGCGGCAAGGCGGATGAAATCGCGGCGCTGGTCGGGGCCACGGAGGCCGATGTCGTCATTTTCAACCACGAGCTGTCGCCCGCGCAGGAACGCAACCTGGAGCGTCGCCTGCACTGCCGGGTGATCGACCGCGTCAGCCTGATCCTCGATATCTTCGCCCGCCGCGCCCAGAGCGCGGAAGGCAAGCTGCAGGTGGAACTGGCCCAGTTGCAGCATTTGTCGACCCGCCTGGTGCGCGGCTGGACCCACCTCGAACGCCAGCGTGGCGGCGTCGGCATGCGCGGCCCCGGGGAGAAGCAGTTGGAAACCGACCGCCGCCTGATCGGCGTGCGGGTCAAGGCGCTGCGCGAGCGGCTTTCCAAGCTGGGCAAGCAGCGCCGCACCCAGCGGCGGTCGAGATCGCGCCAACACGTGCTGTCGGTGGCGCTGGTGGGCTACACCAACGCAGGTAAATCCACCCTGTTCAATGCGCTGACGCGCGCGGGTGCCTATGCGGCCGACCAGTTGTTTGCCACGCTCGACACCACCACGCGCAAGATCTACCTGCCGCGCCTAGCTGAATCAGCCGGCGGCGAGCCGGCGAGCGGCGAAGTGGTGCTGTCGGATACCGTCGGCTTCATCACCCGCCTGCCGCACGATCTGGTGGCCGCTTTCCGCGCTACCCTGGAAGCGA
>JAJYXG010000041.1:0-56307 GCA_021791095.1 Pseudomonadota bacterium | reverse complement strand
CTTCAGGTTTTTTGTAGTCAGCCAACAGGCTGTCAATGAGTTCGTTGCTTACGGTCATTACGGCTCTCTCGTGAAGGGCGGCAGTCTCCTGCCAAATGACCGTTTACACAAAAATTCTTACACCCTCCGATACCGACCCTGAGGAGACAGTCGTGGTCTATTCACCGGTTGAATCCGCACAGGGAGAGCAGCCTATTCCCAATCCCACCCCAAGCTTCTCGCCAATAGGTCCCCTTTAACAGGGGCATATTCCGTCTGCCAGGCTCCTTATTCATAACGTAATACAGAGACCGTACCCTGAAAAGATCGACAATAATCATTAAGATAGGTTACATGACCGCCGTCTCTATATTTATAAACATCCGGACCCATGGGTCCCTTGAATAACTGTTCGGCATCACAACCATGAGCCTCACGCTTCTCCAACTGTTCGAGTACGGATTGCTTACCTTCTTCGTGCTGTCCGTTTTGGCTGCCATTCCAGCTTTCGTTGTTACCTTTCGCCTAAAGCGGCGCTATGGAGCTGCAAGGTGGCTCCCGGTTCCTGCGGTGGTAGAGAGTTCTGTTATTGAACAGGTGGGTGTGCGTCCCTCGCAATTTGCCCCCGCCATTACGTATCGCTACGAGTTCCAAGGTGCCTCATATTCATCGTCTACTATCAGCCCCGACCTGCATGGGGCTAGTTCAAGTAATCGCTCCTTCGCCGTGAAGTGGGTCTCGATCTTGCCAGCTGGTAGTCAAATAACCACATTCGTCGACCAAGCGTCACCCTCGACTGCCGTACTGTTTCCCGAGTGGAGAAACGGCTGGCTATTTACGCTAGGCGTTGCGTTCGCGTTCTTTGGCTTCTTCAGCTTCGCCACCTCGGTAATGTACTTCTATGCCAAGTATCTCCACTAAAGGTGCTACGCCTCGATGCCGAACCCATCATTCCACCGGACCTGCGCAAAAAGCCGCGCAGGCCGGTGAATTCAGACGCTAGGCCCGATATGCAGCCTTATTCTTGGAATTGTCATGCTTGCGAAAAAGCCAACTCGCCTAGCCTCGAAATTTGTCAATACTGCGGTTGCCCAGCCTTGGCATCCGCAGTCCAAGTTGAGTTCCACAAGACTGGCGTAATCATTGACCCTCTCATTGAAATAAAAACAATCGGGCGATTCCTTCTAAAGGTGCTTGTGCCCTTATTTGTAGTTTGCCTTGTATCAATTATTTCTGCGGTGATAGCGGTTTACATTGCGGAAATGCGCTGCGGCCCAGCGTCAGAGCCTGGAGATTCAGGTGCTGGTGGTGCGGCTCTAGGAATGTTTGTGGGCGCTTTAGTAGTGTTACCAACGATCATTTATTCTTCAGTCGTGGAAGTTATTGCGGCTGTAAAAACAATGCCATACCGCTTGCATATAGTCTTGCTATTTTTGCCGCTTATTGCAGCCGCGCTACTAATGAAAGGTGTGCCACTGTGCTAAAAATGAGCGCCACGATTCTGCTTGGAGCATCCCTGTTTGACACTTCAAGCCTCGCCCTCGCCAGCACTGACTGCACCCACTCCGACCTTGACCAATCAGCCCAAGTCCAATGCATCGCTATCCGAGTCAAGGCTCTTGATGCCGAACTCAACCGTATCTATCAAGCAGCGCTTTCTGCCATGCCAGAGACGTCACCTCACGATCACCGAAAGGAACGAGAGCAGCTTCGAAAGTCGCAACGTGCATGGCTCAAGTACAAAGAAGAAAACTGCGCATTGGTTGGCGCGATTGAAGGTGGCAGCAATCTCTCAGTAACCCACCACGCTGGACTCTGCGAAGAAAGGGCGCTGAGTGAGCGCATTTCGTTTTTGAAAAGTATCGCTGATGCCAGTTCCCGGCTCTAACACGGAGGTCGACCCTGTTCCCTTCAGTCACTGGGCGCCTCGCGATGAAGCCGCGCAGCGCCGGTCACCCCAACGTTGAGCGGCAGCTTAGGGTCGGCTACCGGACTTCCGCATTAAGCACTGCGAAGGACTGCTCCTGGCCGATATGAGACTTACGATAGCCGACGACCCCGATGTCTGACCTGGCCGAAAACGTGCTTGCCTTCTGGTTCGGTGTGCCGGACAGCGCGACCGAGGTCGCCGGGCGGCAAACAAAACTGTGGTTCGGCAAGTCGCCCGCCAACGACCAGGCGGTCAGCGAACGCTTTGCCGCCACGCTGGCGGCTGCCACCGCAGGCGAGCTCGATCACTGGGCTGACACGCCGCGCGGACGGCTGGCGCTGGTGATCGTGCTCGACCAGTTTCCGCACCATATTCATCGCGACCTGCCGCAGGCCTTCGCCACCGATCCGCAGGCGCTGGCGGCGAGCCTCGCTGCGCTGGAAACAGGTGAGGATAGAAAACTGGCGCCGATCGAGCGCGTGTTTCTCTACCTGCCGCTGGAGCATGCCGAGTCGATCGAGATGCAGGAACGGTCCGTGGCGCTGTACGAACAACTTGCGCACGAAGCGTCTGCCGACGAACGCGCGCTGTTCGACAACTTTCTCGATTACGCGCGCAAACACCGCGACGTGGTGGCGCGCTTCGGCCGCTTTCCGCATCGCAATGCCATTCTGGGGCGCGCTTCCACGCCTGACGAAGTCGAATTCCTGAAACAGCCCGGCTCGCGTTTTTAGCGGGCTTTTGAAGATCGGCGCGGCCTGCTCGCGTTAAAATGGCGGCTTTTGCGCCTTCCGGCCTCTCCATGTCCCGCCAGATTCTCGTCACCTCCGCCCTGCCCTACGCCAACGGCAGCATCCATCTCGGCCACCTGGTCGAATACATCCAGACCGACATCTGGGTGCGCTTCCAGAAGATGCGCGGCCACGACTGCCGCTACATGTGCGCCGACGACACCCACGGCACCGCGATCATGCTGCGCGCGGAGAAGGAAGGCATCACGCCGGAGGCGCTGATCGGCCGGGTGTGGGACGAGCACACGCGCGACTTCGCCGGCTTCCACATCGGCTTCGACCACTACTACTCGACGCATTCCGACGAGAACCGCGAACTCGCGTCGAAGATCTACCTGCGGCTGCAGGAGGCCGGGCTGATCGAGGTGAAGACGATCGCCCAGCTGTACGACCCGGTGAAGAACCTGTTCCTGCCGGACCGCTTCATCAAGGGCGAATGCCCCAAGTGCGGCGCTTTGGATCAGTACGGCGACAACTGCGAGGTGTGCGGCGCGACCTACAGCCCGACCGAACTGAAGAACCCGGTGTCGGCAGTGTCGGGCGCGACGCCGGTGCACAAGGATTCCGAGCACTACTTCTTCAAGCTCGGCGCCTGCGAGGCCTTCCTGCGCGAGTGGACAAACTCGGGCGCGCTGCAGAACGAGGCCGCCAACAAGATGCAGGAATGGTTCGCCTCGGGCCTCAACAACTGGGACATCAGCCGCGACGCGCCCTACTTCGGCTTCGAGATTCCCGGCGCGCCGGGCAAGTATTTCTATGTGTGGCTGGATGCGCCGGTGGGCTACATGGCGAGCTTCGCCCGCTACGCCAAGGACAAGGGCCTCGACTTCGACGCCTGGTGGGGCGCGGAATCCAAGACCGAGCTGGTGCACTTCATCGGCAAGGACATCCTGTATTTCCACGCCCTGTTCTGGCCGGTGATGCTGAAGTACTCGGGGCACCGGCTGCCGACCGCGGTGTACGCGCACGGCTTTCTGACGGTGAACGGACAGAAGATGTCGAAGTCGCGCGGCACCTTCATCACCGCCGAAAGCTACCTCGCACAGAAGCTGAATCCCGAGTGGCTGCGCTACTACTACGCGGCCAAGCTCAACGGCTCGATGGAGGACATCGACCTCAACCTCGACGACTTCGTCGCACGGGTGAACTCGGACCTGGTCGGCAAGTTCATCAACATCGCCAGCCGCACCGCCGGTTTCATCCACAAGAACTTCGAGGGCAAGCTCGCCGACGGCGTGGCGAACCTCGAACTGATCGGCGATTTCCAGGCCGCCGCCGGCATGATCGCCGCGCATTACGAGGCGCGTGATTACGCCAAGGCCCTGCGCGAAATCATGGCGCTGGCCGACCGCGCCAACCAGTATGTGGCCGACGAAAAACCCTGGGAGCTGGCGAAGAAACCCGAAGCGGTGTATCGATTGCATGAAGTGTGCACGGTCGCGTTGAACTGCTTCCGCCTGCTGACCCTGTACCTGAAGCCGGTGCTGCCGAAACTGGCCGAGCAGGTCGAAGCCTTCCTCGCCATTCCGCCGTTGGCCTGGGAAGATGCGCAAAGCCTGTTCATCCGCCACCGCATCAACGAGTACAGCCACCTGATGACCCGTATCGACCCCAAATCCATCGAAGCCATGGTAGACGCCAACAAACAGAACCTCGAACCGACTCCCACCCCCGCACCGGTGCGTCACGCCGAAGCGCAGGTGCACGCCGCGCAGCCGGGGGCCGACACGATCTCGATCGACGACTTCGCCAGGATCGACCTGCGCATCGCGCGCATCGCCAATGCCGAGCACGTCGAGGGCGCCGACAAGCTGCTGCGGCTGACGCTCGACCTCGGCGAACTCGGCACCCGCCAGGTGTTTGCCGGCATCAAGTCGGCCTATGCGCCGGAAGCGCTGGTGGGCAGGCTCACCGTGATGGTCGCCAACCTCGCACCGCGCAAGATGAAGTTCGGCATGAGCGAAGGCATGGTGCTGGCCGCCTCCGGCGACGCGCCCGGCCTCTTCATCCTGTCGCCCGACAGCGGCGCACAGCCGGGCATGAAGGTGAAGTGACCGTGGCATGAAAACGCAGCACCTGCACATCGTGGGCCGGGTGCAAGGCGTGTGGTTTCGCGAATCCATGCGCTCCGAGGCCGAACGCCTGGGGGTGACGGGCTGGGTGCGCAATGCACCCGATGGCTCGGTGGAAGCGGTGGTTCAGGGCGCCGACGCGGCCGTCGATGCGCTCGTCGCCTGGGCCCACGCGGGCCCGCCGCAGGCACGGGTGGACCGCGTCGTCCTGACCGACGCACAGGGGCAATTCGGCAGTTTCGAGAAGCGGGCCGACTAGGCGCAGGAAACCCGGGCAAAAAAATGCCCGACTCGTGAGAGCCGGGCAGAGTATCCACCAAAGGAGGAGGATTGGAGGAGACAACACTCAGGTGCCATTGCGGCGACCCCTGTGTTATTAGAATTCTCTAATATAACGAAATGCCTGTCAACACATATTTTCACATAAGCCCTTATTTGGTACTTATTTATCAACGCCGTCACGGCAGTCAGTAAATCACGTTCACCGCCTCGGGCTTGAGCCAGCCGCCCAGCGATTCGAGCAGGCGGTCGTCGAGCCGCACCCGCCAGTCCTCGCCCAGCCGCACCCGGCAGCGGGCGTTGGGGTTGTGGTACTCCACCCACACCGGACAGCCCCCTTCCTGCACCTTGTAGGGCGCCAGCAACTCGGCCAGTTTGCGGCCGCTGTTGGATTGGCCATGGCACTGGCCGTTGCACGTCAGCCGCAGGCCCTGGGCAAACCGGGTGCGCGCCCCGGCCAGGTCGTAGATCCGTTCTGCCGTCACCCGCACGCCGCCCGAATAGTCGTCGCGGTTGACCTTGCCCTCGATGACCAGCAGGGCATCGTCCTTCAGCAGATGACGGCTCTGTTCGTACAGTTCGTTGAAAATCACCACCTCGACCTGCGCGGTGGCGTCGTCCAGCAGCAGGATCAGCATCTTGCCGCGCCGCGTCATCTGGGTGCGCAGCGACACCGCGATCCCGGCCAGCATCACCGGATCGCGTGAAGGCTCCAGGCTGTCGAGCTGCCGCTTGGCGAAGCTGGACACCTCGGCCAGATACGAGGTGAACGGGTGGCCGCTGAAGTAATAGCCGAGCGCGGATTTTTCCTGCAGCAGCTTTTCCTGCTCGGGCCAGTGCGGCACGTCGATCAGGTCCTCGCCGCCGCCGTCGAGCGCTTCGCCGAACAGCCCCACCTGGCCGCCGCTGCGCGCTGCGCGGTCGGCGGTTTCCAGCGCCGCGCCGACCGAGGCCATCAGGCTGGCGCGATGGTCGTTGAGGGTGTCGAACGCGCCCGCCTTCACCAGCGCTTCGAGCACGCGGCGGTTGAGATAGCGTTTGTCGACCCGTCGCGCCAGGTCGAACAGGCCTTTATACGGCCCGTTGGCTTCACGTTCGGCGACGATCGCGCCGATTGCCGCTTCGCCGCTGCCCTTGATCGCGCCCAGGCCATAGCGGATTTCGGTCTGGCTGACCGGCTCGAAGCGGTAGCCCGACAGGTTGATGTCGGGCGGCAGCATCGTCAGCCCGTTGGCGCGGCAGTCCTCGTAGAACACGCGCACCTTGTCGGTATCTGACATTTCCGACGACATCGTCGCCGCCATGAATTCGGCCGGATAGTGGGCCTTGAGCCAGGCGGTGTGATACGCCACCAGCGCGTAGGCGGCCGAGTGCGACTTGTTGAAGCCGTATTCGGCGAATTTCTCCATCAGGTCGAACAGCCGTTCGGCGACCTTGGTGTCGGCCCCGCGCTTGGCCGCCCCCTCCAGGAAAATCGTGCGCTGCTGCGCCATTTCCTCGGGCTTTTTCTTGCCCATGGCGCGCCGCAGCATGTCGGCCGCGCCGAGGCTGTAGCCCGCCAGGATCTGCGCCACCAGCATCACCTGTTCCTGGTAGACGATGATGCCGTAGGTCGACTTCAGCACCGGCTCGAGGTCGGGGTGGAAATATTCCGGCTTCTGCTTGCCCTGCTTGCGCGCGATGAAGTCGTCCACCATGCCGGAGCCGAGCGGCCCCGGACGGTTCAGCGCCATCAGCGCGATGATGTCTTCGAAGCAGTCGCCCTTCAGCTTCTTTTCCAGGTCCTTGGCCGAGCGCGATTCGGACTGGAACACCGCGGTGGTATTGCCCTCGGCAAACAGCCGGTACACCGCGGGATCGTCGAGCGGCAGGTCCTCCAGGCGAAAATCCTTGCGGTCCTCGTGGCGCCGCACGAAGCGCACCGCCTCGGCCAGGATCGTCAGCGTGCGCAGGCCGAGGAAGTCGAACTTGACCAGGCCGATCGCCTCGACGTCGTCCTTGTCGAACTGCGACACCATGGCGTCCGAGCCCTCGGCACGGTACAGCGGGCAGAAGTCGGTGAGCTTGCCCGGCGCGATCAGCACCCCGCCGGCGTGCATGCCGACGTTGCGGGTGACGCCCTCGAGCTTTTCCGCCAGCGGCAAGAGCTCTGCGAGTTCCTCCTCGTTCCGCGCGCGCTCGTCGATCTGCGGTTCCTTCTCGCGCGCCTCGGCGAGCGAAATGCCGAGTTCGTTGGGCACCAGCTTGACGAACTTGTCGACGAAGAGATACGGCAGGTCGAGCACGCGGCCGACGTCGCGCAGCACCGCCTTGGCCGCCATGGTGCCGAAGGTGGCGATCTGCGACACCGCCGCGTGGCCGTACTTGTCCTTCACGTACTGGATCACGCGGTCGCGCCCGTCCTGGCAGAAATCGACGTCGAAGTCGGGCATCGACACCCGCTCGGGGTTGAGGAAGCGTTCGAACAGCAGGTCGTAGCGCAGCGGGTCGAGGTCGGTGATGGACAGACAGTAGGCCACCAGCGAGCCCGCGCCGGAGCCGCGCCCCGGACCGACCGGAACATTGTTGTTCTTGGCCCAGTTGATGAAGTCGGACACGATGAGGAAGTAGCCGGGGAAGCCCATCTGGATGATGGTCCCCAGTTCGAACTCCAGCCGCTTGGCGTATTCGGGCAGCCTGGCGGCGCGTTCGGCCTCGTCGGGGTAGAGGTGCGCCATGCGGGCCTGCAGGCCTTCATGGGAACGCTGCCGCATGTAGTCGTCGAGGCTCATGCCGTCCGGCGTCGGGAAGTCGGGCAGCTTGCTCTTGCCGAGTTCCAGCGTGAGGTTGCAGCGCTTGGCGATTTCCACGCTGTTGGCAAGCGCCTCCGGCAGGTCGGCGAACAGCTCGGCCATCTCGTCCGGCGTCTTGAAATACTGCTCGGCGGTGAACGGCCGCGTCCGGCGCGGGTCGCCCAGCATCATGCCTTCGGCGATGCACACGCGCGCCTCGTGCGCCTTGAAGTCGTCCGGCGCGAGGAACTGGATCGGATGGGTGGCGACCGCCGGCAGATTCAATGCTGCGCCGATGTCGAGCAGGCCGTCGATCAGTCGCTCGGTGTGCGGCTGGCCGTAGCGCTGCAACTCCAGGTAGTAGCGGCCGGGGAACAGCGCGGCCCAGGCTTCGGCGGCGGCGCGCGCGGCGTCGGGCTTGTCGTCGAGAATCGCCTGCGCGACGTTGCCGGCGTCCCCGCCCGACAGCGCCAGCAGGCCGTCGGTACCGTCACGCAGCCAGGCGGGATCGATCTCGGCGCGGCCGCGGTGGAGGTTGTCCTGATAGGCCCGGGTGAGCAGTTCGCACAGGCGGCGATAGCCCTCGCGGTGCTGCACCAGCAGCAGCAGGCGCGAGGGACGGTTGCGGTCGGCGGCGTTGCTCACCCAGACGTCGCAGCCGAACACCGGCTTGATACCGGCGCCGCGCGCCGCGCGGTAGAACTTCACCCAGCCGAAGGTGTTGGACAGATCGGACAGGCCGAGCGCCGGCATCGCGATGCCCTTCGCGCGCTTGACCGCCTCGTCCACCCGTACCAGGCCATCGGCGACGGAGTACTCGGTGTGCAGGCGAAGATGGATGAAGCGCGGGTCGGTCATGGGGAAGCAGCGTGAAAACGAGCGGCTATTTTAACGCCGCTGAACAGACGACCAAAAACAAAAGGCAGCCTCGGCTGCCTTTTGTTCGGATCCGGCGTAGCGCTCAGTTGGCGCGGCGCTTGAATTCGTTGGTGCGGGTGTCGATTTCGATCATGTCGCCGATCTCGACGAAGGCCGCGACCGGCAGTTCGAACCCGGTGGGCTTGATGCGCGCCGGCTTCATGACCTTGCCCGAGGTGTCGCCGCGCACGGCGGGTTCGGTGTACTCGACTTCGCGCACGACCGTGGTGGGCATCTCGACCGAGATCGCCTTGCCATCGTAGAACACCACTTCGACCGGCATGCCGTCGTCGAGGTAGTTCAGCGCGTCACCGAGGTTTTCGCCTTCGACTTCGTACTGGTTGTATTCGCTGTCCATGAAAACATACAGCGGGTCGGCGAAGTAGGAATAGGTGCATTCCTTGCGGTCAAGGTTGACGGTCTCGAACTTGTCGTCGGCACGATAGACGCTTTCCATGCCGGAACCATTGAGCAGGTTCTTGAGTTTCATTTTGACGACGGAGGCATTGCGACCCGATTTCGAGAATTCGGCCTTTTGCACCACCATCGGGTCTTTACCGATCATCACGACGTTGCCGGCGCGGAGTTCCTGTGCGATTTTCATGGGTGTGTCCTGCTGCGAGAGCTTCTAAGGGATTGAGTAAACTCGCCATTTTACTTATTTTCCACAAAATCCACCAGCTTGTCGGTAAGCCGTCCGGCCAGGCTCAGGCGGTCGCACCAGGCCATCGCATGCCTTTCGATAGCATCCTGCCGCGCACGCCAGGCGGTCCAGCAGGTGGCCATGTCTGCCACATCCGGCATGCCGTTCCAGTGCCGCCACAGCCCGCTCACCGCGTGCGCGGCTTTGTCCTCCAGCCCTTCCGTATAGTGGGCCAGCAGCGCGTCCGTTTTGTCCCAGTGCGCCGCGTCGGTCTGCGGATAGGCCTGCCACACTAGCGGCCGCGCCGCCCACTGCGCGCGTACACAGGAATCCTCGCCTCGCACGAAGTTGAGGCCGCATGCCCACAGCAGATGGTCGTACCGGTCCTGATCCAGAAACGGCAGGATATGCAACTGCAGGGCACCGCGCTGGTGCCTGTCGCCCGCCTGCAAGCCGGGAACGGACAGCCACGCGGCCAGTTGCGGAATGACCCGGCCTTCCGGAACCAGGCAGGTGACGGGCCGCGTGTCGGCCGCCCAGGCGTCGAGCAGGCCTGGCAGCGCGGGATTCTCATAGGCGAACAGCGACACCCGCAGTTCGTCCGCCTGCGGTGCTTCAAGATCCAGCGCGCGCCAGAACGCCGGGATTCCGCCCTGCACGAACGCGGCGCGCCGTTCGGCCAGATCCGCCTCGGCCAGCAGGCCGCCGGTGTCCGGCGTGTAACCGGGAAAGAAAAAATGCCGGATCAGCGGCAGCCGCGGATGCGGCGACGGCAGGCCATGGTGCTCGGCCACCCAGGGCTCGGCGCTCAGGTATTCGAGATTGATCCACACTGGCGGCGGCGACTGCACGCTCATCGCTGCCAGATAGGCGTCAGGCAGGGTGCAGCCGAAGGCATCGATCACCACCTGCGCCGGCTCCGCTGCTGCAAATGGCGTGCGCCAGGCGCAGACCTTCACCCCTTCGCAAGCCTGTTCTTCCGCATCGGGATCGATCAGCGGCCAGATGCGGTGAAACGCGTGCAGTTCATCCACCCACAACCGCACCGCCAGACCATGCTCGCGGGCCAGCCCGCGCGCCAGCCGCCAGGCGATGCCGATGTCGCCGTAGTTGTCGACGACCTTGCAGAAGATGTCCCAATTGGTGCGCATGGCGCGCATCCTACCGCACAAGCCCGAGTTGGAAGGAAACCACAGCCTGGTAAAGGCCTTTGTTTTTATACGCTTTACTCTTGTAAAAACTCATGGGCGGTAGTAAAAAGCAATCAGTTTGGTTTCAAGAACCGTGCAGGTTTGGCATTACCGCAGGGGCATCACCGGGTAGCGCGCTTGAATTCAGACCGACGGCTAAAAAAATCACGCCGTCCTGTCATCCGCCGGTGCATTTGTGCTTCTCGCGGTTATGTTTAGTGTCACGCCTAGGAGGGAGTTTTAATGGCAACAGGTACTGTCAAGTGGTTCAGCGACGCCAAGGGTTTTGGCTTCATCACCCCGGATGACGGCGGCGAGGATGTGTTCGCACATTTTTCTGCCATCCAGTCCAATGGCTTCAAAACGCTGAAGGAAGGCCAGAAGGTCACTTTCGAAGTCAGCCAGGGCCCAAAAGGCAAGCAGGCCTCCAACATCCAGCCGCAAGGTTGAGTTGTTGAACTGGCAATAAAAAACCCCGCTTCGGCGGGGTTTTTTATCGCTGACCCGAGCCTTACATCTTCGCAACCATCGCCCCGGAAAACGCCGAGCACTTCACCCGGGTCGCGCACTCCATCAGCGTGCAAAGTCGCAGCTGATCCAACCGACGAACGATGGATCCCCTGCTTCAGGCAATTGTTGATACTACGAAAGCCAGCGGAGCTCCATGGCGAATCGTTGAATGCCAATACGCTAGTTTGAACAATCAGGCGATGCATTCAAACGATGGAGTATTGAATGGGCAATGCGCTGTCGCGAAAGCTTGCTGTAATCCTGCACGCTGATGTTGTCAGTTCAACCCGGCTTGTCCATTTGGACGAGACGCTCGCTCACGAACGCATCCGAGACACATTCCAGAGATTTTCCGACACGATCAGACTTTACAATGGGGTGGCCCATGAGGTTCGCGGTGATGCGCTGGTTGCCGAATTCCATATGGCATCGGATGCCGTCAATGCCTCTCTGGCGTTTCAGATAGCCAATGCTGCCTACGTCAGTGAACTGGCTGACGATGTGCGCCCGATACTTCGAGTGGGTATTTCCATCGGAGAAGTCGTGGTGGCCGACAATACGGTGACTGGTGACGGGGTGGTTTTGGCGCAGCGCCTGGAACAACTCGCCGAACCGGGTGGTGTCGTGATCCATGGCGCGGCTTACGAAACAGTACCCAAGCGCTTGCCGTTCGACTACGAAGATCTGGGCGATCTTGCGCTTAAAGGATTCGATGGGTTGGTAAGGGCATTTGCTGTGAAGCTGAGGCCGGGTACGACCATTCCCCAACCCGATTCTCAGTCCCAGGGGGATCGGCGTGCACCAGACTTGTCTGACAAACCCACCATAGCTGTCCTTCCATTCACGAACATGAGTGGCGATCCCGAGCAGGAATACTTCGCCGATGGCATCAGCGAGGACATCATCACCGGACTATCGCGATTTCATTGGTTCTTCGTGATCGCCCGCAATTCCAGTTTTTCTTACAAGAATAGTTCAGTCGACTTGGCGCAGGTTGCGCGTGAACTAGGTGTCCAATACGTTCTTGAAGGAAGTGTGCGGAAATCCGGCACACGCGTCCGCATCGGAGCGCAGCTCATCGATGCCAAGACCGGACGCCACGTCTGGGCAGAACGTTATGACAGAAACCTCAACGACATTTTCGCGCTTCAGGACGAGATCAGCGAGGCGATCACAACGACGGTCGCGCCAGCGTTCATTTCCGCAGAAGCCAGACGTGCTGAACGCAAGGGGCCCGAGAATCTCGACGCCTGGGACTGTGCCATGCGTGGAAACTGGCATCTGTCGCGCCGTGGCAAAGACGACCTTGCCGAAGCGAGGCGGTATTTCGAGAAAGCTCTCCAGCTGGACCAGAGAAACACCACGGCTCTCAGCGGCCTCGCGTTCGCACTTTGCTGGGTAAATATCTTTGGTTGGGAAGATGATCTCGATGCGGTGCGGACCAGGGCGTATGACGCGGCAAAGCAAGCAGTCTCCTACGACGATAGCGATGCTTGGGCGCACGCGATCCTTGGTTGGGTCCGCTTCACTCGGCACGAACTGGATGCCGCGGTAGCAGAATGCCTTCGGGCACTTGAACTCAATCCGAGCTTGGCGTTGGCCGAATCGATTCTATCCATCTCGTACTCTTGGCGGGGGGGACAACGATGAAGCCGTCAAGCATGCTAAGAACGCAGAGCGGCTCAGCCCTCGCGACCCTGCACAGTCGATGTGGAGCTTTGCACGCGCCTGCGCGGAGTTTGGAGTCGGCAACTACGAGCAGGCTGTGGAATGGGCCAGGCTTGCGACCGATGCCATGCCCGAATTCCCGGGTGCCTGGAGATATCTCGTCTCAAGTCTCGGCCACCTCAATCGTCTTGAAGAGGCACGGGCAGCCATTCATCGATTGCTTGATGTGTTGCCTCACGACAACCTTCGCAGGGTTCGTGCCGGTCTTCCCTCGATTCGACCAGAACGCATGGAACAATTTGTCGATGGCCTCCGTAAAGCGGGTCTGCCGGAGTAAGTTTCATATCAATTAAAAACCCCGCCTAGGCGGGGTTTTTAATTGTTTCACCCGCTTTCAAGACCTTACATGCAGGCAATCATCGCATCGCCGAATGCCGAGCATTTGACCTCGGTTGCGCCTTCCATAAGCCGAGCAAAGTCGTAGGTCACGGTCTTGTTGGAAATCGCCTTTTCCATGCTGGCCACGATGAGGTCGGCCGCCTCGACCCAGCTCAGGTGGCGCAGCATCATCTCGGCCGACAGGATCAGCGAGCCCGGGTTGACGTAGTCCTTGCCGGCGTACTTGGGCGCGGTACCGTGGGTGGCCTCGAACATCGCCACGGTGTCGGACAGGTTGGCGCCCGGCGCGATGCCGATGCCGCCGACTTCCGCCGCCAGCGCGTCGGAGATGTAGTCGCCGTTCAGATTCAGCGTGGCGATGACGTCGTACTCGTCGGGGCGCAGCAGGATCTGCTGCAGGAAGGCGTCGGCGATCACGTCCTTGATCACGATGCCGTTCGGCAACTCCATCCACGGGCCTTCGCCGATCAGCTTGGCGCCGAATTCGCGCGCGGCGAGTTCATAGCCCCACTTCTTGAAGCCGCCTTCGGTGAACTTCATGATGTTGCCCTTGTGTACGAGCGTCACCGATTTTCTTCCATTATCCAGCGCGTACTGGATGGCCTTACGAATAAGTCGTTCTGAGCCTTCGATCGACACCGGCTTGATGCCGATGGCGGAAGAATCCGGAAAGCGGATCTTCGTCACGCCCATTTCCTGCTGCAGGAAGGCGATGACCTTCTGCACCGCCTCGGAATTGGCTTCCCACTCGACGCCAGCGTAGATGTCTTCGGTGTTCTCGCGGAAGATCACCATGTCGACCTTCTCCGGCGCCTTCACCGGGCTGGGAACGCCGGTGAAGTAGCGCACCGGACGCAGGCACACATAGAGGTCGAGCATCTGCCGCAGCGCGACGTTGAGGGAGCGGATGCCGCCCGAGGTCGGCGTGGTGAGCGGACCCTTGATCGAGATCACGTAGTCCTTCACCGCCTGCACGGTTTCTTCCGGCAGCCACTGGTCGCCGCCGTAGACCTTGACCGCTTTCTCGCCGGCGTAGACCTCCATCCAGGCGATCTGCTTCTTGCCGCCGTAGGCCTTGGCCACCGCGGCGTCGACGACTTTCTTCATCGCCGGGGTGATGTCGACACCGGTGCCATCGCCCTCGATGAAGGGGATGATGGGCGTGTCGGGCACGTTGAGCGTGTTGTCGGCGTTGACCGTGATCTTCTGGCCGTTGGCGGGAATCTGGATGTGCTGATAAGTCATGGCGGGATAAATTAAAGGTGGCGGCTCGGTAACGTTAAAATGGGCGTCTTTACGATGTTCGTCCTTCAGCGTGGCGCGATTGATCCTGTTCAACAAACCCTACGGCGTGCTGAGCCAGTTCACCCCCGAGGGGCGCTGGCAGGGACTGCGCGACCACCTTGCCGTGCCCGGCGTGTATGCGGCCGGACGGCTGGACGCCGACAGCGAAGGACTGCTGATTTTAACCGATGACGGCCCGACCCAGAGCCGCATCGCCGATCCCAGGCACAAGCTGCCCAAAACCTACTGGGCGCAGGTCGAGGGCGCGCCGACCGAGGCCGACCTCGACCCCTTGCGCCGCGGCGTCGACCTCGGCGACTTCGTCACCCGCCCTGCCAAGGCGCGTCTGATCGACGAACCCGCCGGCCTGTGGCCGCGCAACCCGCCGATCCGTTTTCGCGCGAACATCCCTACTGCGTGGATCGAACTCACGATTGCCGAAGGCAAAAACCGTCAGGTGCGGCGGATGACGGCGAAGATCGGCTTTCCGACGCTGCGCCTGATCCGCGCCGCGGTCGGCGAATGGACCCTGGGCGCCTTGCAGCCCGGAGAATGGAAAGAACTGCATGTCTGAGACCTGGATGCCCCACGTGGTCGCTGCCGCCATCGTCGAGCGCGACGGCAAGTTCCTTCTGGTGGAAGAACACACCGCCGAAGGCCTGCGCCTCAACCAGCCGGCCGGCCACTGGGAACGTGGCGAAACCCTGATCGAGGCCGTACGCCGCGAGGCGCTTGAGGAAACCGCGCATCACGTCGAGCCGCTTGCCCTGCTTGGGTGCTACACCACGCACTACCCGCAGCGCGACATCACCTACCTGCGCTTTGCCTATGTCTGCCGCGTCACCGGCTTCGACGCCGACCGCACGCTGGACGACGGCATCGTGCGCGCCGTGTGGCTGACGCCGGAAGAACTCGCCGCCAGCCCCATCTCCCACCGCAGCCCGCTGGTGATGCACTGCGTGCAGGACTACCTGGCCGGGCGGCGCTTCCCGCTCGACTTCGTGAGGCACGCATGAGCACCAAGGTCGTCGTGGGCATGTCGGGTGGGGTCGACTCCGCCGTCGCCGCCTATCTGCTGAAGCAGCAGGGCTACGACGTGCTTGGCGTCTTCATGAAGAACTGGGACGACGACGACAACACCGAGCACTGCACCGCGCGGCAGGACTTTCTCGACGTGCTGGCGGTGGCCGACGTGCTCGGCATCGAGGTCGAGGCGGTCAACTTCGCCGCCGAGTACAAGGAACGCGTGTTCAGCTATTTCCTCGCCGAATACCAGGCCGGCCGCACCCCCAACCCCGACGTGCTGTGCAACGCCGAGATCAAGTTCAAGGCCTTCCTCGACGACGCCATCGCGCGCGGCGCCGAATACATCGCCACCGGGCATTACGTCGGCAAGGGCCACGATCCCTTCGGCCGCGCGACGCTGCTGCGCGCTCGTGACGCCAACAAGGACCAGAGCTACTTCCTCTACCGCCTGAGCCAGGCCCAACTCCGCCCTGCCCTGTTTCCGCTGGCGCATCTGCCCAAGCCGGAGGTGCGTGCGCTGGCGCAAAAAATCGGCCTGCCCAACGCCGCCAAGAAGGACAGCACCGGCATCTGCTTCATCGGCGAGCGCAACTTCCGCGAATTCCTCGAGCGCTACCTGCCGCGCGACCCCGGCGACATGAAGACGCCCGAGGGCCGCGTGGTCGGCCGGCACCAGGGGCTGATGTACTACACGCTGGGGCAGCGCCAGGGCCTCGGCATCGGCGGGCAGAAGGACGGCAGCGACGGGCCGTGGTTCGTCGCCGCCAAGGACATGGCGACCAACACGCTGGTCGTGGTGCAGGGGCACGACCACCCGCTGCTCAAGCGCTCGACGCTGGCCGCCGGCCAGCTCAACTGGATCAGCGGCGTCGCCCCCGACCCCGGCAAGCCCTACACTGCCAAGACCCGCTACCGCCAGACCGACGCGCCCTGCCGCATTACCCGGCTCGACGGCGACACGCTGGAACTCGCGTTCGACGCCCCGCAATGGGCCGTCACGCCCGGCCAGTCCGTCGTGCTGTATGACGGCGAAGTCTGCCTCGGCGGCGGCATCATCACCTGAACCCGCTACAATCCACGCATTCCAGATTTCCATTCCATCATGTCGCACGACGCACCCGCCCCCGCCGCCAACTTCATCCGCAACATCATCGACGAGCAGAACGCCGCCGGGAAATGGGGCGGCCGCGTGGAAACGCGCTTTCCGCCCGAGCCCAACGGCTATCTGCACCTGGGCCACGCCAAGTCGATCTTCCTCAACTTCGGCCTCGCGCGCGACTACGGCGGCGTGTGCCACCTGCGCTTCGACGACACCAATCCGGAAAAGGAAAGCCAGGAATACGTCGACGCCATCACCGAGTCGGTGAAATGGCTGGGCTTCGACTGGGGCACGCATCTCTACTTCGCGTCGAACTATTTCGACACCATGTACGCCTGTGCCGAAACCCTGATCCAGTCCGGCCACGCCTACGTCGACTCGCTTTCCGCCGACGAGATGCGCGCCTACCGCGGCACGCTGACCGAACCGGGCAAGGACAGCCCCTATCGCACGCGCAGCGCGGAGGAAAACCTCGACCTGTTCCGCAAGATGCGCGCCGGCGAATTCCCCGACGGTGCGCACGTGCTGCGCGCCAAGATCGACATGGCATCGCCCAACATCAACCTGCGCGACCCGGCGATCTATCGAATCAAACGCGCGCATCACCATAACACCGGCGACACCTGGTGCATCTACCCGATGTACACCTACGCCCACCCGATCGAGGACGCGATCGAGCACATCACGCACTCGATCTGCACCCTGGAATTCGAGGACCAGCGCCCGTTCTACGACTGGCTGCTGGACAAGCTCGCCGACGGCGGCTTCTTCACCCGCCCGCTGCCGCAGCAGATCGAGTTCGCCCGCCTGAACCTGACCTATGTCGTGCTTTCCAAGCGCAAGCTGATCCAGCTGGTGGACGAAAAACACGTCAGCGGCTGGGACGATCCGCGCCTGCCCACGCTCGTCGGCGCGCGCCGCCGCGGCTACACGGCGGAAGGCTTCCAGCGCTTCACCGACCAGATCGGCGTGTCCAAGTCCGACGGCTGGATCGACTACAGCGTGTTCGAAGCCTGCCAGCGCGACGTGCTGAACGACAGCGCGCTGCGCCGCGTCGCCGTGCTCGACCCGGTCAAGCTCATCATCGACAACTATCCCGAAGGCCAGACCGAAGACTGTTTCGCCCCCAACCATCCGCAGCACCCGGACCTGGGCAAGCGCGCGGTGCCGTTTTCAAGGGAGTTGTGGATCGAGCGCGAGGACTTCATGGAAACCCCGTCCAAGGGCTACTTCCGCCTGTACCCGCCGCGTCTCGACGCGGCGGGCATTATGCAGCCCGGCAACTCGGTGCGCCTGCGCTACGGCTACGTCGTCAAATGCACCGGCTGCGACAAGGACGCCGCCGGCACCATCACCGCGGTGCACTGCGACTACCTCCCCGACACCAAGTCCGGCACCCCCGGCGCCGACTCGGTCAAGGTCAAGGGCAACATCCACTGGGTCTCGGCCGCGCACGCGTACGAAGCCGAGGTGCGCCTGTACGACCGGCTGTTCAGGACCGCCCAGCCCGGGCAGGAAACCGGTGAATTCCTTGATGACATCAATGCCGACTCGGTGCGCGTCATCCGTGCGCAACTGGAGCCCGCGCTAAAGGACGCCGCGCCCGAGCAGTCCTTCCAGTTCGAGCGGCACGGCTACTTCGTCGCCGACCGTGTCGATTCGAAGCCGGGCGCGCCGGTGTTCAACCGGACGGTGACGCTGAAGGATTCATGGGCGAAAGCTGGGGGTTAAACATCAGCCTGCCCGAACAATGCTTTTTTTGTTCTTCAGACTCACCAGGAGAAGATTCACTAGCGCAAAGAGCCGGTGAAAAAGGTAGTCGTACTGTTCAATCCTAGCAATCTCGGTACTTTCGATCTTGAAATGGCGAATATGGAAGTCGTTGCCAGCGCCATGCAATTGCTTTGCATCATGTTCAAGTAGTGCCCGAAATTTCGGTTCATCCCCCGCAATGTCCAAAAGCATCTTGTTGCCAATAGCTGGATTGGCATCCAGTAATGTTTTTAGTCTTTCCCAGGCATCCCATAGCTTCTCAACAGCAACTCGTCGGCTTACTGGCTCGGGGTTTCTGAAAGCCTGAATCGCATGAAGCAACAAGTCGTCAATTGTCCTATCACCGCTCGGAGTTATTCCGTATAGAGAATCAGTCAGCACCTTAGGGATTGCCCTATGCTGTCGATCAAGATCAGCGAGGAATTCTCGACCTGGGTGTGTAAGGCTACAAACTAAGACATGGACGCAAAGCCGTCTTCCAGAAGCGGCCTCAAATATTGGCCTGCAATCCCTAAGATACCCTTGCTGATGGGCATAAATAACTGTGTCAGCCACGGCCTGGAAACTTTTTATGTCTTCTGCCGAATCGCTTGCTGGTTGGAAACTCTGTTCCCCAGCTTGGACCGCTCGCAAGACTCGCTCCATCATATCCACAGCATATTTCCCCAGAAGGGTTGTTACTCAGTCAAACGTAAAGGAGCCAAGCTGAACTGCCCCTTTAATTCTGTACCCGTGGCGGTAGGCTTGGCGAATAATCTTGTGTCGCAAGGCCTAGGGCTCATTGTTGTCATCATCAAAACCTTGATATTCGTCCTCTGGCGCATAGTATTCGGCGGCGTCGTAGGTGAGGGTAGATTTATAGGTTGAACCAAGCCCGCAAGCACTCAGCTGAGAAAGCCCTGCAATCTTCAACCGGCATGCGATGCACTCAAACTTCGATGGCAAGTAATCCTGGGTTTCGATAATCAAATCGCCGTCTAACTTCCGGATCGGTTCCGAAATTGCGCTTCCCGATAGAAGCGCCTCGTTGCCGCAAGCGGGACAAAGGACGCGATGGCCCGCTTGCCGCGTTGCCCAGACGGACGCCTGCTGCGTAAGTTTCTTTCGTTCTGACGGATCCATCGACTCCCATACAGTCTTGTGGGCAGATATCGCCTGTGCCACGGCTTTTGCAGATTCATCCTTAGAGGCCGCAACAAGTTGGGCTGCAAGCTTAGACTCTTCATCCCCCACCAATAGCGCCAAGTCTTCCCCCATTGATGAGAGAAGCACACCTGCTGTTTCGTAAAAACGGGCTAACCAGTTCGTTCCAAGCCCGTCGAACGGAGTAGTGCCTGCGTGAAGCTCCTCATTTCGACGATTTATGTGTTGGGCGGAAAACCCTTCTAGCTCGGTTGTGAATGCGGGGATCGCCTCTTTCAAACGTATGAAAACCTCGGTTATGTCAATTGACCTTGGAATGAACCTAGGTGCGTTGGGGGTGTAACCCAATGCGTAATACAAGTTATTCCAGCTCTTGAAATCTGCCAAAAGAGTTGGGCTAACGTTCGCGAGAGCTGCCCGTGCCAAGAATTCCAATACCAAGGTAGAGGCAAGGCCAAAGCGCCAGTCGTCACGAGAGGTCGCGAACATTTCCTGAGCGTAACGTTGAGCTTTGGCCAGTAACGCATCCTTTGACCAAGGATGCACAGATTTGATAGCACTACTGGGGTTTCTAGTCATGCGATCGATCCTAGGTAGGCCCTATCTATGTGGCGGTCTGTTGCGCTTCCGGAAACGTTTGAACGCCCGTGCAGAAAGCGCCAGTTATCAATTATCAGTGTGTCGCCGTGCTCTAGAAGAAATACCTCAAATGGCTCCGCGTGTTTAAGAAAATCGTTTACCTCGGCAAACCGCTCAGTGGAAAATCCAGAAGCAGGCTTTAGGTAAACAGAGTCCCACCGTAGGCGGAATTGATCCGAAGATCCGATCCGTTCCAGCAGTTGAATTAGTTGCTTGCCGTGGCGCATTGGCCTGCGTGACTGTACCAATAAGGAGCGCAGAGCATTCGCTCCAAATTGTCTAATAAGAACACGTCCATCCAACAGTCGTGTGCCTACGGATGGAGCTTCGCGAATGCACCGAAGAGCAAGGTACCGTGGAGGTATTGCCCAGTGGGCAAGATCGGTGTGAAGCGGAAACACGTCAAGTCCAAAATTCCCGCTGTATGTGTTCGGCGCAGCTCCAACTTGCGTATGTGGGTGAAGACACTGAACGCAGTTCAACCCTTCAACAACATCAATATGGCCGAACTCTGAAAGCGCTTCATGGGACGATGCATCAGGTCTATGGCACCGGATCAGCTTATAGCCATGACGGACAATTGCATCCGCGAATGTTGTGGGCATTAGTTGTAGCTAACTCTGGAAATTCGTTGTAGAGAAAACTTACTTAAGGCGCCCGCCAAACTTCCCCTGCGCCTTTGCCACCTTCGGCGCCACCACAAACTGGCAGTAGGGCTGGTGGGGGTTCTGCTCGTAGTAGCGCTGGTGGTAATCCTCGGCGGGGTAGAAGGTCGACGCTTCGCTGACTTCCGTCACAATGGGCGCGCCGAACTGCTTTGATGCAGTGAGTTCCGCAATCGCCGCTTCCGCCTCGGCCTTCTGCTCCGGCGTGTGCCAGAAAATCGCCGAGCGGTATTGCGTGCCGACGTCGTTGCCCTGGCGGTTGAGCTGGGTGGGGTCGTGGAGGGTGAAGAAGACGTCCAGCAGGTCGCGGAACGAGATCACCTCCGGATCGAAGGTGACTTGCACGACTTCGGCGTGGTCGGTGTCGCCGTTGCAGATGTCGCGGTAGGTGGGGTTCGTCGTGTGGCCGCCCATGTAGCCGGAGACGGCAGAGTCGACGCCGCGCAGCCGGTTGAACACGGTTTCGATGCACCAGAAGCAACCGCCTGCCAAAGTCGCTACCGCGTGGGCCATGCTGTGTCTCCGATCAGACGACCGGCACGGTTTCCTTGAACGAGGCACGGCTTGCCAGCTTGTCGGCCAGTTTCGCCAGATTGGGATGGGCGCCTCGCCAGTCGATTGCCGGGAAGCGCAGGCCCAGATAGCCGAGCGTGCAGCCGCAGGCGACGTCGGCGAGCGTCATGCTGTTGCCGAGATACCAGGGTTTTTCGCCGAGCGCTTCGGACAGCGCTTCCAGCCCGCGGAACAGGGTCTTTTCCTGCAGTACGAGCCAGTCTGCGCTCTGCTGTTCGGACGCACGCTTCTTTTCCAGAAACAGTGCCACCGCAGCGTCGGTGACACCGTCGGCCAGCGCCTCGACGCCGCGCACGATCATGCGGCTTTTCGGCTCGTCGGGGATCAGATGCGCCACCGGGCTGACGTGGTCGAGGTACTCGACGATGACGCGCGAGTCGAAAACGGACTCGCCGTCTTCCAGCACCAGCACCGGCACCTTGCCGAGCGGGTTGAGGCTGGCAACAGGACTGTCGGGCAGCCACGGATTTTCGACCTGTAGCTTGAATGGGATTTTCTTTTCGAGCAGCACCACACGGACTTTGCGGCCGTAAGGGCTGGTGAGCGAAGTAACGAGTTTCATGCGGGTTCCCTGAGGTGCGTGGTGTTCAAGTTTGCCTGTGCACGCCGCCATTATCACCTGTCGCCAGCGCGGTTCCAACCCGTTCGCGCAAAGCCGGCAGCACCTCGGATTCGAACCAGGGATTCTGCTTCAACCAGCCACGGTTGCGTGGGCTGGGGTGCGGCAGCGGGAAATATTCGGGCATGAAATCGCGCCAGGCATGCACCGTCTCGGCCAGCGTGCGGCCGCGGCGCTTGCCCAGATAATACGCCTGGGCGTAGGCGCCGATCAGCAGGGTCAGCCGGATCCCCGGCATGGCGGCGCGCAGTAGCGGATGCCACAGCGGCGCGCATTCAGGGCGCGGCGGAAGGTCGCTGCCCTTGACCGTGCCGGGATAGCACAGACCGGTGGGGACGATGGCGATGCGCGAGGCATCGTAGAACTGCTCGCGCGTCATGCCCAGCCACCGCCGCAGCTGGTCGCCGGACGGGTCGTTCCACGGAATTCCGGTCTCGTGCACGCGCCACCCCGGCGCCTGGCCGACGATCAACAGGCGCGCAGTGGGCGACGCGATCAGGATGGGCCGCGGCGGGCACGGCAGGTGGGCGGCGCAGACCGTACAGGCGCGCACCCGCGCCAGCAGTTCGGCAAAGGTTTCGGCTTCGCCTGGATCAGCGGGCGTGGTCGACGATGAACTGCTTGACCGCATCAACGTCGGCATCCATGACGTGCTTCTTCTGCGGCTGTGCTTCCAGGTTCGCCAGTTCTGCCGGCCGCACCGGCTCAATGCCGAGCGCTTCGCGGATCGCATCCTCGAACTTGGCGGGCTGCGCGGTTTCCATGCAGATCAGCGGGACACCGGGCTCGCGGTGCTCCATCCCCACTTTCAGACCGTCGGCGGTATGCGGGTCGATCATGGTGCCGTACACCTCGTACACCGTGCGGATGGTGTCCATGCGGTTGGCGTGGCCGCTCGAACCCGAGACCATGCCGAATTCGCCCACGCGGCCAAACAGGCCGTCCGCCTTGAGGTCGAAGCTGCCGCCGGACTCGACCGTACTCCACAGGCTGCGGACCTTGGCGGCGTCGCGTCCGGCCAGGTCGAACACGAAGCGCTCGAAATTGGACGCCTTCGAAATATCCATGCTCGGGCTGGACGTGTGCCTGGTTTCCGGGCGCGGGCGATAGACGCCGGTACGGAAGAACTCGTCGAGCACGTCGTTTTCGTTGGTGGCGACGATCAGCTTCTTGATCGGCAGGCCCATCTGGCGCGCGATGTGGCCGGCGCAGACGTTGCCGAAGTTGCCCGACGGCACCGAGAACGAAACTTCCTGGTCGTTGCTGTGGGTGGCGGCGAAATAGGCCTTGAAGTAGTACACGCTCTGCGCCGCGACGCGCGCCCAGTTGATCGAGTTGACCGCGCCGATGTGGTGCTTCGTCTTGAAGTCCAGATCATTGGAGACGGCCTTGACGATGTCCTGACACTGGTCGAACACGCCGCGGATTACCAGGTTGTGGATGTTGGAGTCCTGCAGTGCATACATCTGCGCCTGCTGGAAGCGCGTCATGCCGTGCTCGGGCGACAGCATGAAGACGCGGATGCCGCGCTTGCCGCGCATCGCATACTCGGCGGCGGAACCGGTATCGCCCGAGGTGGCGCCGAGGATGTTCAGCTCGCCATGGGTCTTGTCGAGCACGTACTCGAACAGGTTGCCGAGCAGCTGCATCGCCATGTCCTTGAACGCCAGCGTCGGGCCGTTCGACAGTGCCAGCACGTGCAGGCCGGGCTCCAGGGTCTTCAGCGGCGTGATGTCCTCGGCGTTTTCCTTGTCCGTCACGAACCGATAGACGTCGGCTGTGTAGGTCTTGTCGATCAGCCGGCGCAGGTCGACATGCGGGATGTCATCGATCAGGCGCGACAGCACGGCGAAGGCCAGCTCGCGGTAGTTCATGCCGCGCATCGCTTCGAGTTCTGCAGCCACGAAACGCGGATAGGTCTCCGGCACGTACAGCCCGCCGTCGCTGGCCAGCCCGCCGAGCAGGATTTCGGAGAAGCGAAGTTGCGGGGCGAGGCCGCGCGTGCTGAGGTAGTTCATTATTTGGCCGCCAGTTCTTCGAGACGGATGCGCATCACCTGCCCCGCCACGGTGTCGAGCGCCTCGATCTTGGCGATCGCGGCGTTGACGTTCTTTTCAACCGTAACGTGGGTCAAGAGGATGATGTTGACCTGCTCCTCACCCTCGGCCGGCTCCTTCTGCACCATGGCGTCGATCGAGATATTGCTGTCGGCCAGGATGCGGGTGATGTCGGCCAGCACGCCGGGGCGGTCGAAGGCACGCAGGCGCAGGTAGTACGCGGTACGCACCTCCTCCATCGGCAGGATCGGCGTATCGGCCAGCTGGTCGGGCTGGAACGCCAGATGCGGCACGCGGTGGTGCGGGTCAGCGGTGTGGAGCCGCGTGACGTCGACCAGGTCGGCGACCACCGCGGAGGCGGTCGGCTCGGCGCCGGCACCGGCGCCGTAATACAGCGTCGGACCGACGGCGTCGCCCAACACCAGCACGGCGTTCATCGCGCCGTCGACGTTGGCGATCAGGCGCCGCTCGGGAATCAGCGTCGGATGCACCCGCAGCTCGATGCCGTTCTCGGCGCGGCGCGCGATGCCCAGGAGCTTGATGCGGTAGCCGAGCTCTTCGGCGTACTGCACGTCCTCGCGCGTCAGCTTCGAGATACCCTCGGTGTAGGCGCGGTCGAACTGCATCGGGATGCCGAAGGCGATCGCCGACAGGATGGTGAGCTTGTGCGCGGCGTCGATGCCCTCGATGTCGAAGGTCGGGTCGGCTTCGGCGTAGCCCAGACGCTGCGCCTCTTTCAGCACGTCGTCGAAGGCCGCGCCCTTGTCGCGCATCTCGGTCAGGATGAAGTTGCTGGTGCCGTTAATGATGCCGGCCAGCCACTCGATGCGGTTGGCGGTGAGGCCTTCGCGCAGCGCCTTGATGATGGGGATGCCGCCAGCCACCGCCGCCTCGAACGCGACCATCACGCCCTTGGCCTGCGCCGCGGCGAAGATTTCGTTGCCGTGCTTGGCGACCAGATGCTTGTTGGCGGTGACCACGTGCTTGCCGTTGGCGATCGCCTGCATCACCAGTTCACGCGCGGGTTCCAGACCGCCGATCAGTTCCACCACGATGTCGATGTCGGGATCGTCGACCACATCGAACGGATTGGTCGTCAGCGGCAGATCACCCGCCAGCGCCTTCGCCTTGTCGAGATTGCGCACCGCCGCGCGCAGCACACGGATTTCGCGCCCGGCGCGACGGGTGATTTCCGTAGCGTTACGGCGCAGCACGGTAAGCGTGCCGCCTCCGACAGTTCCCAGGCCCAGCAGGCCGACGTTGATGGGTTTCATTGAATGGTCTCGGTCAAAATAATCAGCGATGCGCGCGATTGCGATCGAGGAACCGGCTCATGCGCGAAATCGCCTCGGTCAAATCTTCCTCATGCGGCAGGAACACCACCCGGATATGATCCGGGTGCGGCCAGTTGAAGCCGCTGCCCTGCACCACCAGCACGCGCTCCTCTTCCAGCAGGTTGAGGATGAACTTCTGGTCGTCGTGGATGTGATAGAGCTTGGGGTCGAGCTTCGGGAACAGGTACATCGCCGCCTTCGGCTTGACGCAGCTGACGCCGGGAATCAGGGTCAGCAGTTCGTGCGCCAGATCGCGCTGGCGGGTCAGCCGCCCGCTCGGCGCGACCAGGTCGTTGATGCTCTGGTAGCCGCCCAACGCCGTCTGGATCGCATACTGCCCCGGCACGTTGGAGCACAGGCGCATCGACGCCAGCATGTTCAGGCCTTCCAGGTAATCCTTGGCGTGGCGCTTATCGCCCGACACGATCAGCCAGCCCGAGCGGTAGCCGCACGCACGGTAGTTTTTCGACAGTCCGTTGAAGGTAACGATCAGCACGTCCTCGGCCAGCGAGGCGATCGAAGTGTGCACCACGCCGTCGTACAGCACCTTGTCGTAGATTTCGTCGGCATACACGATCAGTTGGTGCTGGCGCGCGATTTCCAGGATTTCCAGCAACAACTCGTTCGGATACAGCGCGCCGGTCGGGTTGTTGGGGTTGATGATGACGATGGCGCGCGTGCTGGGCGTGATCTTGGCGCGGATGTCGTCCAGATCGGGCAGCCAGCCGGCGCCCTCGTCGCACAGGTAATGGCGCGGCTTGCCGCCGCCCAGGCTCACCGCCGCGGTCCACAACGGATAATCCGGCGCCGGCACCAGCACCTCGTCGCCGTTGTTCAGCAGCGCCTGCATCGCCATCACGATCAGTTCGGACACGCCGTTGCCGATGAAGATATCGTCGATCTGCACCCCGGCGATGCCCTTGCGCTGGGTCTCGTGCATGATCGCCTTGCGCGCCGCGAACAGGCCCTTGGAGTCGCTGTAGCCGGATGCATTCGGCAGGTTGACGATCACGTCCTGCACGATTTCCTCCGGCGCCTCGAAGCCGAATGGCGCCGGGTTGCCGATGTTCAGCTTGATGATGCGATGGCCCTCTTCCTCCATCTGCCGGGCGCGCGCCATCACGGGTCCACGGATGTCGTAGCAGACCTTGTCGAGCTTGGTCGATTTGTGGATGGTGCGCAGGCGTGGCCTGTTGTCAGCCGTCACGGTGTTTTCCCAGGGAGCAGTAGAAAATTAGGGTAGCAATCAAGACAAAACAATGTCTTGAGAAGCCCGCGATTTTACCGGAGGCGCCCTGCCCCGGCAAACGCAGTGTTCGCGGGGATGAACGCGCTTCCTGTCGAATCTGCTAAGGTTTGAGCATGAAACTGCATCTCAATACTGGCGCCGGCCAACTGCTGTTCACCGGCTACGGCGAGGACCACGTCCTCATCAACGGCCAGCGCTTTGACGCGAGCCTGCTGCTGACCGCTCGCGGAATCGAAGTCGCCCCCTGGGCCGGCCAGGGATTCGACGCACTGACCGCCGCCCACTTCGAGTGGGTCGCCAGCCGCGAGCTGGACATCCTGCTGCTGGGCACGGGCACCCGCCTGCGCTTTCCGCACCCCTCCCTCACGCGGGCGCTGGTGGAGGCCAGGATCGGGCTGGAAGTGATGGACATCGGCGCGTTGTGCCGCACCTACAACATTCTGGCTGCGGAAGGACGGAGCGTGGGAGCGGCGCTGCTGATCGAGCCCCGGGTTGCCGCCTAAGCGTCCGGCATCACCTGCTCGAAACTGGTGATGGCGGTGAACTCGCCGCAGTCCTTGTGCGGCTGCTGCGAGTCCGGATTACACACCGCCAGCAACTGCGCAATGCCGTAAGCCTGCGCACTCTTCAATACCGGCAGGCTGTCGTCCACAAACAGGGTTCGCGTCTTGTCGAACGGCTCGATCGCCTGCAAGGCCTGCCAGAAATCCGGGTGCTCCTTGGGCAGACCGACCTGGTGGGACGAGATCAGCGCGTCAAAATAGGCGTCGATGCGGGTCTCACGCATTTTGAGGCCGAGGCTTTTGGGGTGCGCGTTGGTCACCATCACCACCCGACGACCCGACGCGCGCACTGCCTGCAGAAAAGCCGGCACATCGGGGCGCACGGCAATGAGGTGCGCCACCTCTTCCTTCAGTTGCACGATGTCGAGCGCAAGCTCACTGCTCCAGAAATCCAGGCAATACCAGTTGAGCGTTCCGCTGTGGCGTTCGTAATGTGCGGCGAGATGTGCGCGCGCCGTCTCCGGCGCAAGGCCGTGGTATTCGGCATAGCGGCGCGGCATGTGCTCGAGCCAGAAATGGTTGTCGAAATGCAGGTCGAGCAGGGTGCCGTCCATGTCGAGGAAGACGGTGTCGATCTGCGACCAGTCGATCATTGCATGGCGCGTCCGCGTTTCGGCTAGAACAGCTCGTCCCTGGATACGCCCCGCCGCCGCAGCAACTGCCGCAGCACGCGCAGGGATTCCATCTGGATCTGTCGCACGCGTTCGCGCGTCACCTGCAGTTCCAGCGCCAGGTCTTCCAGGGTGCAGGCCTCGCAGCCGTTCAGGCCGAAGCGCCGTTCGATCACCCAGCGCTGCTTGTCGTTGAGCTGAGTGAGCCATTCGTGGACGTGGTGCTCGATTTCCTCGAGCTGCAGCATTTCGTCGGGCAGGTGGGCGTTGTCGTCGGCGATGGCTTCGCCCAGCGACAAGGTGGGGTCGACATCAAGCGGGGCATCGAGCGAGGCGACCCGTTCATTCAGTTGCATGATGCGGCGCACGTCTGCGACCGGGTGGCCGGTCAGCGCAGCGATGTCGTCCGAGCTGGCCTCGGTCACGCCGTGGGTTTCCAGATGTCGCTTGGCACGCAGGTAGATGTTGAGTTCCTTGATGATATGCACCGGCAGGCGGATGGTGCGCGACTGGTTCATGATCGCGCGCTCGATGTTCTGACGGATCCACCAGGTGGCGTAAGTGGAAAAACGGAAGCCGCGCTCGGGGTCGAACTTTTCCAGCGCGTGGATGAGGCCGAGGTTGCCCTCTTCCACCAGATCGAGCAGGGTCAGCCCGCGGTTGGCGTAATGCTTGGCGATGTTGACCACCAGACGCAGGTTGCGCTCGATCATGGTCTGGCGCGCCTCGAAGTCGCCCAGCACGGTGCGCCGCGCCAGCGCGACCTCTTCCTCTGCTGTCAGCAGCGGCGCCTGGCCGATTTCGTTGAGGTACAGCTGGGTGACGTCGACCTGCGGCTCGTCGAGGATGGCCGACGCCAGTTCCTCGCTGGTATCCGCAACGGCCTGCTGCTCGACTTCAGCTTCGTCAGGCGTCAGTTCTTCAGATTCATCGCTGGGTGTGCGGCTCATGAACGCTCCGGCAGATAGGTCAGGGGATCGAGCGGCTTGCCATAACGGCGGATTTCAAAATGCAGTTTAACCCGGTCGGCGTCGCTGTCGCCCATCAAGGCAATCTTCTGCCCGGCGGTCACCGTGTCGCCTTCCTTCACCAGGATCGTTTCATTGTGCGCGTAGGCCGAGAGATATTCGCCTGCATGCTTGACGATCAGCAGCCGGCCGTACCCGCGCAGGCCGCTGCCGCTATACACTACCTTGCCGGGCGCCACGGCCTTCACCGGCGCATTGCGCTGTCCCACGATGTCGATCCCCTTGCCGCCCGCTGCGCCGAAGCGCCCGGCCAGCGTGCCGTCTGCCGGCCACAGCCATTCGTCGGCCACCCCGCTTGCAGCGGGGAGCGGGGTCGCCTGGACGGGTGTCGGAGGAGCCGGCGCAACTGGAGTCGACGCGACAGGCACGACTGCGGCCACCGGACGCGGCGCTGTCACTTGTGCCCAGTTGGCCTCGGAATAAGGCAGCAGCACCGCTTGCGGTTCGCGCAGCACCGGCGACTCCAGCAGCGGGCGCGCAGTCGGTGCGGGCTCATCGTCGAGCGGCTTGATTTCGACCGCGCCCGGTGGCGGCGTCAGCCGCAACACCTGGCCGACCAGGATAAGGTCGGGTGATTCGAGCCGGTTCCAGATGGCGATTTCACGGTGATCCAGGCCGTTTGCAAAGGCGATGGCGTACAAGGTGTCGCCGCGCTGGACGGTATGCAGGCCGTTGGTGGACGGGGCGATCTGCGACGTCGCGGGACGTGATGCCTCGGACTTGGCGACAGAACGCCCGGAGGACCGGTCGCTCACCGGCGCCGGGCCCGGGGCTGTGCAAGCCGTCAGCGCCGACGCCAACAGCACGCCAGCGGAAATCCTCATGCCCCCTCCGGCGGCCGCACTCATCAAGCCACTCCCGGCAGCAGGGGGACGAATTTCACCCCTTCGAGCAGGCGTTCGGTGTAGGAATCGCCCTGGCGCTCCATCACGCACAGGGTTTGCGTTGCGTTGCCGAGCGGCATCACCAGGCGTCCGCCGTCAGCCAGTTGGGCCAGCAATTCCTGCGGCACCTCGGCAAACGCAGCCGCGATCACGATGGCGTCGAACGGCGCAAAATCCTTTGCGCCATGCATACCGTCGCCGTGTTTGGGCTTGACGTTGTTGACCCTGAGTTCGCGCAGCCGCGCGCGCGTCTTGCCGACCAGCGCGGCGATGCGTTCCATCGAAACCACCTCGCGCGCCACCTTGCCCAGCACCGCCGCCTGATAGCCGCATCCCAATCCGATTTCCAGCACGCGTCCGAGCGCACGACCCTGACCGTTCTCGCCGTGACGTGCCAGCTCGGCCATGCGCGCGACGATATACGGATTGGAAATCGTCTGCCCGAAACCGATCGGCAGCGCCGTATCTTCATAGGCACGCGATTCCAGTGCCTGGTCGACGAAGAGGTGGCGTGGCACGCTGCCCATCGCGGCCAGCACCGTCTCGTCCCGGATGCCCTGCTCGCGCAGACGCTCGACCATGCGACCGCGCGTGCGGGCAGAGGTCATGCCGATACCGGCGCGTGAGCTCAGGGTTTCAGCCATGCGTTCACGCTGTCCATCTGGCTGAAACGGGTGAGGTCCATTTGCAGCGGAGTGATCGAAACGAAGCCGTTGGCCACGGCATGAAAATCGGTGCCCTCGCCGGCATCCTGCGCGGCGCCGGCAGCGCCCACCCAGTACACGACCTGCCCGCGCGGGTTGGTGGTCTTCACCACCGATTCGGCCTTGTGGCGCTTGCCCAGCCGGGTCACGGTCAGGCCACCGAGATCGGCCCAGGCGCGGTCCGGCACGTTGACGTTGAGCAGCATCGGCTCGGTCGGCGGCCGGGTCTGGATGCGCTGCACCAGTTCGGCCACCACACGCGCGGCGGTATCGAAGTGCTGCGCGTTGTGGTTGGCAAGCGAAACCGCGATCGACGGAATGCCCAGCAGATAGCCTTCGGTGGCGGCGGCGACGGTGCCGGAATAGATCGTGTCATCACCCATGTTGGCACCGTGGTTGATCCCGGAAATCACCATGTCCGGCATATGGTCCAGCATGCCGGTGACAGCCAGATGAACGCAATCGGTGGGCGTGCCATTGACGTAGTAAAAACCGCCGGGCGCCTGCCGCAGCATCAGCGGGCGGTCGAGCGTGAGCGAATTGGATGCGCCGCTGCGATCGCGCTCGGGCGCCACCACAGTGATGTCGGCGAGCGGCGCGAGCGCCTGCGCCAGCGCGGCCAGGCCGGGAGCAAAGTAACCATCGTCGTTGGACAGCAGGATACGCATCAGCGGCAGCCTCCGGACAGGGCCGTCAGTCGGCGCGGGAATGTCATGGCGGGGATGCGAGGCTCGAACATACGTCCGATTCTACCATCGGGGTTGATCGATTCAGCCGGGGAACCGCTCCTCTTGCCCGACTTCAGTCGTACTCCCGGGTGTAAAACACATCGAAACTGCTTTGCTGCCCGGCTTGCGCTTCCAGCCGCACATGCGGCGTCAGCTGGTACAGCACCTTGACCACCCGGCTCAGCCCGTCGAGGCTTTGCTCGTAGCTCAGCATGGCGCGCGAGGACAGCCGCTTGCCGACGCTGACCACGGTGCTGGTGAGATCCTCGCCCTCGCCCGCCCGCACGTCGAAGCGGTCGATGCGAAACGCCTCGGCCAGCTGCGCCTGAAAATTCACCGACTCCGCCTGGCTCAACAGCGCGCCGGCGGCGATCTGCAGCAAGGCAAACTCCTGCTGGCCTCCACCCTCCAGGCCATGCCCCAGCACCAGCCAGGAAAGCTTCTCGGTATCCGGCAGCGCCGGATCGGAATAAAGCGTCACCAGCGGACGCTGTACCGTGCCCCTGACCTGCACCCCGGCCTTGACTGTGGGCGTCTTCCTCACCGCCAGCACGTCGATCCCGGGGTTGTCGATCGGGCCGATGAAGCTGAGCACGCCACGCTCGATGGTGAGCGATTGCCCATAGGCCGCATAGCGACCCTCTTCGACCTGGATGCGGCCTTCTCCGCGCAGCACCCGCGAGGAGTACGCCGCCGGACGCTCGCCCTGCGGGCGGTCTTGGCGCAGCACCTGGTTCACCGTGAACACGCGCATCTGGCCGCCGAGGCGGGCATCGAGCCCGGCGCCCTTGAACAGGAAGTCGTCGCCCAGGTTGAGCCTGAGGTCGAGCTGCAGCGGGAAGCGCCGGGCAGCGGACTTTTCTCGGGGCGGCTGGCCGACGACGACCACATCGGTCGACAGCGTGGGGCGGCTGGCTTCCGGCATTTCCAGCCGAGCGCGATCGGCGGTGAGTTCGCCGGTGAGTTCCAGCCGCTTGGGATCGAGGTTGAGGCGGGTGGTGCCGGAAACGATCACGCGGCGATCGCTGCGGTGGGTGGCGGCAAACTTTTCAAACGTCAGCGCAAGGCCCGCCTGCGGGTTTTTCAGTTGCGCCTCGCCGCTCACCACGATGCGACCGCTGCTGCCCTTCAGCTCGCCCTGCTGCACCCGCACGCGATCGTCGTCCAGGACGAGCTTGAGCGTGCCATCGGCAATCACCACGCCTTCTTCCGGCATGGCAAAGCGGATCTGGCTGGCGTCGATCAGCCCATCGACGCGCGGCGCCGCCAGGCTGCCGCTGCCCGTGAGTTGCGCGGCCAGGCGCGAATCCAGGCGGATGCCAACCGGCAGCAAGGGTTTGACCAGACGCAGGTCGGGCACGTCGAGCTGCACCGTCCACCCCAGCGGCGCGCTGCGCGGCAAAACGAACCCGGCACCCGCGCGTTCCAGCGTGGCGCTGCCCTCGGCGCGAAGCTGGCCGGCTTCGCGGCTGGCCGCCTCGACGCGTGCGGTGACATGGCTGGCCTCGGCGTCGAGGTCGAGCACAAGCGCCGTCAGCCCCAGACTCTGCGCCGGCTCTTTCATGCGCACGTCGCCCGACTGGCGGCGCAGCTGCACCTGGCCGTCGAGGGTGTTGCCGGCGCGCAGAGCCCAGTCGCCGTTGAGCCTGAGATCGGTGGTGAAAGGCGGCGCGGTTTCCAGCAGCGTCAGGAACGGCGCCAGCGGCAGGTTGGCGAGCGTGCCGCGCGATGCCAACTGCGCATCCTGGCGGCTGAATTGCTCGACCGTCAGCCGCCCTCCCGCCAGCGTCAGCGCCAGATGGTTCACCTGCTGCTGCTTACGCGACAGCAACAAGGTTGCCGGCGCCATCAGGTGCATCGGCCACGGTCCCTGCGCCTCGGCCTGGTTCAACCGCCCGCGCCAGAGCGTGGTTGTTGACGCTTCAGCGGCTTTACAACCACGGCCTACCCCTTGCGGGCAGACCTGCTGGGCATCGAATCCACCCGCCAGGCTCGCGGTCACCCGCCAGTCCGGCATGCGGGCGTCCAGTGTCAGCGTGTGGGCAGCGCGGCGTCCCTGCAAATCAGCGTGGACGACACTCAGGCGCTGCCCGGCCAGCGCCACTCCGCGCGCCTCGAGCTGGCCGTTGAAGGCGCCGTCAGCCGTCGCCTGCAGCTCGAGCTGCAGGTTCAGCGTGTCGGCGGCGATATCACCCGGCAGGCGCAGCCCGCTGGCGGCCACTACCGCCTCGATCTGCGGTGCAGCGAGGTCGCCGCTCACGCTGCCACGGCTGGTCAGGCGCCCGGCCAGACCGAGGTTCAGCCGCGCCAGCGCAGGGGCATCGATGTCCCAGTTGAGACGATCTCTGGCACGGCCAAAGGCGCCTTTCACCTTCGCCAGATTGCCGGCCAGATTCAGGTCGATGTCGGCGTCGGCAAGATGCCGGTTCTCGTAGCGCAGCCGGCCCCGCCCGCTGACCGGACGGCCTTCGAGCTCGCCCGGCGGCAAGGTGAACTGCGTCTGCAGGCGCAGTCCGGGCGCCAGCGCGCCGCTTGCCTCGCCGTGCACATTCAGCCGTCCGCGCGGAAACTTGCCGAAGCGCGCCGGATTGATCTGGGTGGCGTCGAACTCGGCGCTAAACGCGCGGCCGGCATCGAGCCGCAATTCGCCCTGCGCGGTGAGGCGGCCGGCCTGACCGCTGAAGTTCGCCGACTCCAGCCGCAAGGCCGCATCAGCATGGATGAGGGTGAAGCGCCCCTGTCCCCAAGTCTCGCTGAAGTCGGCGGCAAGCGTCTGGCGCGCCACATCGCCCGCCAGTTGCAAAGCCGTCTTGATGCGGGTGGCATTGAGATCGCGGTGCAGGCCGGCCAGATTCAGGCGCGGGCTTTCCAGATTCACCGTAAAGCGACCGTCGCGCCACTGGCCGTCGCCGGTGAATTGCCCGGCCGCGCCGAGGTCGATCGCCAGCGCGCTGAAGTCGGCGTGGGTAGCGTCGCCCAGCACCGCACCGGTCAGGTTGGCAAGCGGCAGGCGATCCTGATCGAAACGCCCGGCCAGCCGGTTGGACAGGCTGAAGGTGCCGAGCAGACGTTCGCCCGGCTGGCCTTCGAACACGCCGGAAAACGCCAGGTCGGCGCTGGGCGCATCGGCCACGAACTGGCGTGGGTCGATCCCTTCGCCGGCGACCAGCAGCCTGGGCAAGCGCACGCGTGCAAACGGCGCCGCCATTCCCCTGGCCATGACGTTCATGCCTTCACTGAAAGCATCGAGCCTGAAATCAATCGCCGCCAGTTCGCCAGTCAGTCCGAGTTGGGCCTGCACCGGCACGGGCGTGATGCGGATCGCGCTGAACCGGCCCTGCAATTTGAACGGCGCATCCTTGTGAATACCGAACTGTCCATTCACGTCCGCCCACGGCATGCTGGCCGCGGCAATGAAGTCAAAACGGTCGCCGCGGCCTTCCACCTTGCCATGCAGCGCGTTGAAGCTCAGCGTTCGCCCCAAGTCGACCACGTCGAGCTGCGCCACATCCCACGCGGCCACCCGGATGTCCAGCAGCCAGCGCAAGGTGCCGGGATAGGTCGGTGGAGTTGGATCCTTTTTGAGAATGTCCACCCGCATGTGTTGCGCAGCCAACAGGTCGATCTCGATGAGTCGATGCCACAGCGATCGGGGTTGCCAGTCCAGCCGCACCCCTTGCAAGGTGATGCGCTGCGTGTCCGTCTTGATGATCAGTTTTTGAATGTGGACCGACGCGCCCAGATGACCTTCCACGCCTTCGAGCACCAGGCGGCCTTCGCTCAGCGGCGTGGCCTGTTTCGTCAACCACAGAAACCCCGTGGCCGTGGTAGTCAGCCACATCGCCACCAAAACCAGCACGGCCAAAACGGCCAGCACCGACGCCAGCCCCCAGGAAACGCATTTCAAAACGACACCCCGAGCGAGAAATGCAGGCGGAATTCATCGGTGGCCTCGCCATACGCCAGGTCGAAATTGATCGGGCCCACCGGCGAACGGTAGCGCGCGCCGACGCCGTAGCCGACCACCGGCGACAGGTTACCCGGACTGTCGGCCGCGTCGCCTGCGTCGACGAACACGGCCATGCCCCAGTTGCCTTCGAAAAAGTAGTTGTACTCGGCACTGCCGGTGGCGAGATAGCGCACCGACGCCACCCCGCCCTCCAGCGTGCGCCCGAGGCTCTGGTAGGCGTAGCCGCGCACCGAATTGTCGCCGCCGGCGCGGAACAGAAAATCGGTGGGGATGCCGTAGCGCGTGTCCGCCAGCACGCTGCCGAGTTCGCCGCGCAGGATCAGGCGCCCGTTGTCGCCGGCGCGGAAAAAATGCGTGTGGCGGCCATACAGCCGGACAAAGCTGGTGTCCGACAGCAAGGCTTCCGCCGCGCCGCCGCCCTGCAGCGTCAGCACGTAGCCGCGTCGGGGATAGAACGCGCGGCCCACCGTGCGCTGCGTCCAGGCATAGTTGGTGCTCAAGGCCCGATTGCGCGCGCTCACCACATCGCCGATTTCCTGCTCTTCGGTCTGGTATTGCAGCGAGAGGGTGGTTTCGATCTGTCCGCGGGTGCGGGTGCGCTTGGCCACGAACACGGCAGAGCGCGTCTCCTGCCCTTCGATGTCCTCCTGCTTGAGTTGCGTGCCGAGACTGTTTTCGTAGCCATTGGCATTGCGCGGCCAGGCCAGTTCCGCAGCGCCGGTCTGCCGCGCGGTTTCCAGGCGTGCATCGAGCTTCAGGCGCATCCCGCGATTGGCAATGTCCCGGTGCAGCCACGACGCCTGCACCCGCGCGCCGGTATCGGTGCTGACGCCGGCGCCCACGCTGAACAGTTTTTCCGGCCGCTCCACCACCTCGACCAGAATCGGCACCGCCGCCGCCAGTGCCGGATCGGGGTCGATGCGTACCGTTGCCTGCGCGTAATAGCCACTGGTCTCGAGCGCTACCTGGTAATCCAGCAGATCCTGCTGGCGAACCGGCTTGCCGGGTTTCACCGGACTGAGACTGCGGATGATCGAAACCGGGTAGCGCCGGTTGCCGCTGATCTGGGGCTGGCCGTAAAAGAAGGCGGGGCCGCTGTCGAGCGTCACGGACAGATCCGCCGACTGCGTTGCCGGATCAATGCGCGCCTCGCTCGCCGCGATCTGCGCTGCCGGATAGGCGCCCGCCAGCAAGGGACGCAACGTCGTCAGCTTGGCGGTCTCCCAGTCCGCCTGGCGAAACGGCATCCCCTGCTTCAGGAAAAAATTGCGCTCGATGCGCCCCCGCAGGCCTGCCGACTCGGCGCGCGTTTTCAGCGCGCCCACGAAATCCAGCTTCACGCTGCGCACCGTCGTGCGCGCGCCGGGGACGACCCGATACGTCACCTGCCAGTCGCCACCCACCTGTTCCACCGCGCTGTCCACCTGGGGCGAAAAATAGCCTTCGGTCGCCAGCAGGTCGCGTGCCGTCAGCTCGCTCTGCCGCTGCAACCGCGCAACTTCCTCCGCGTCCAGCGTCTCGCCCAGCCGCGCCGCCCGCGCCGTTTCCAGATGCTGCGTCAGCAAGGCTTTGAGCGCATCCGGCGCCTCCACCTCCACCGTCAGCGCGTGCGCCGGCGTCGCGGCAAGCACGGCAGATAGCAGCAAGACTTTGAAAAGGCGAGCAGGCAACACAAACCCAGCGGAGACAATCGTCAATCCATTCTAGGGGGTGTGGCGAAATCGGGCAAAAACACAGGAAAGACAGACAGGAAATATTGCGTGTTCGTTAGCGCAGCAAACGTGGGTAGGATCATATGTGGTCGTCTACCAATTTGCTAATCTTAGCGACTAGGCTGTGAAATCGGACGATGGAGTCTCGAGTGAGTAATAGGCTGTCGCGAAAGCTTGCTGTAATCATGCACGCTGATGTTGTCAGTTCAACGCATCTCGTCCATTTGGACGAGATGCTCGCTCATGAGCGGATCAGAGACGCTTTCCAAAGATTCGCTGACACGATCAGACTTTACAACGGCGTAGCCCATGAAATCCGCGGTGATGCGCTGATAGCCGAATTCCCCAAGGCCTCAGACGCCGTCAGTGCGTCCCTGGCATTTCAAGAGTCCAACGCAACCCACGTCGGCGAACTTAAGGACGATGTTCGTCCAGTTTTACGGGTCGGCATCGCCATGGGTGAAGTCGTAGTGGCCGACAACACGGTGACTGGCGATGGCGTGGTGTTGGCACAGCGCCTGGAACAACTCGCTGAACCTGGAGGTGTCGTGATTCAAGGCGCGGCCCATGAGACGGTGCCCAAGCGGCTGCCGTTCGACTACGAGGATATGGGCGAGTTGGAACTGAAGGGATTCGATGAACGGGTAAGGGCCTTTGCTGTGAAGAACAGACTTGGAGAGGCCATTCCCCAACCTGATCCCGATCCTCAGTCCCAAACAGATGGGCGAGCACTGGAATGGCCTGACAAGCCTTCCATTTTTGTTTCACACCGTCGAGGCTTGATGCTTGCAGGTGGCATGGCGGCTTTGATGATTGTCCTCGGCACCTGGTTTTCCATCACACCATTCGGCGAGCATGCAGCGAAAATTGGTGCGACAGCGCAGCAAGCTGCTATTCCGTCCATTATCGTTCTGCCGTTCATTAACAGGAGTGACGATCCCGGGCAGGACTACTTTGTCGACGGTATCACCGAGGATATCGTGACCGACTTGTCTCGCCTGTCGAATCTGACAGTCATCTCATGGAACACATCGGCCAGTTACAAGGGGAGGACGGTTAAGCCGCAAGATGTGGGCAAAGAACTCGGGGTGGGCTACATACTGGATGGCAGCGTGCGCAAGTCGGGTGAGCAGTTGCGGATCACGGCCGAGCTCGTGGACGCAAGCAATGGTGAGCAGGTCTGGGCGGAGCGCTATGATCGAAAAACCGCAGATGTATTTGCGCTTCAGGACGATGTCACGAAGAAGATTGTGCAGGCGCTGTCCGTAACTCTGACGGCCGCTGAAAAGGGGCAGATGGAGCGACCCGCCACCAACAATATCGCGGCATATGAGGCGTTTCTGCGGGGGCAGCAGGCGTACAGGCTGTATACCAAAGAGGGAAATGTGCTGGCACGGGATGCCTACCAGCATGCCATCGAGCTTGACCCCGCCTATGCGCGTGCCTATGGCGGGATGGCCATAACCCTGGCGTTTGATTTTCGATATGGCTGGGCCGATGCCCCAAACGAAACCCTCGATCGTGCTTTAGCCCTGGCAAAGCAGGCCGTTGCGTTTGGCGAAGACATTCCCCAAACCTACTGGGCGCTGGGCTATGTCTACCTGATGCGCAAAGAACATGAAAATGCCGCAAAGGCAGTGGAAAAGGCAATCAACATTGCCCCGAATTATGCAGATGGCTATGGTTTGCTGGCACTTATCAATAACACTTTGGGCAAACCCAAGGAGGCCATCGATCTCATCAACAAGGGCATGCGCCTCAATCCTTATTACACCTGGGATTACCCTTTCAATCTTGGCATGGCGTATTACCAGCTCGGGCGATACAAGGAAGCGATAGAGGTGCTTGAAAAAGCCCAGGCGCGCAATGAAAACGCCATGCCGATCAAACTGTTTCTCGCTGTCAGTTACATAAGGGCCGGCCGGACTGCGGATGCCGAATGGGTTGCCGAGCAAATACAGATGCAAAGTCCAGAGACGACCATCGCTCAACTGGGAAGAACCTGGGGTATTTCAAATCCGGAACTCAGTCATGCTTTCCAGGCGGATTTGCGCAAGGCGGGACTGCCCGACTGAGCCATCTGTTTTGGGTGGCCACAACGGGAGCAGTTTTTTTACTATCTTCTTACACTTCAAAGCTGCTGTTAATTGTCCGCTTTGGGTTGCGGATTCAACCAGTCCTACTTTTCAAGCCATTATCAGCGTCAGCAGCCTCCAAACCTGACTTACCAGGTTTCTTCTAACCAAACTGCCCAAAATGAAAGAGGGCGGAATCCCGCCCTCTCATTTACTCTGCCCAGCTTGATCAAGCTGGTTGAGTTTCCGCCTTCTCGAAGCTGAACACCCCGTTCTGCGCATCGATACGGATCGTGTCCTTGGGCGCGAAGCGACCGGACAGGATTTCCTTGGCCAGCGCGTTTTCGAGTTCGCTCTGGATCGCACGCTTGAGCGGCCGCGCACCGTAGATCGGGTCGAAGCCTGCCTTGGCGATCTCGGCGAGCGCGGCATCGGTGATGTCGAGCGTCATCTCCATCTGCGCCAGGCGTGACTCCAGGCCCTGCAGCTGGATGCGCGCGATGCTGGCGATGTGCGACTCGGACAGCGCGTGGAAGACCACGACCTCGTCGATGCGGTTGATGAACTCGGGACGGAAGTAGGACTTCACTTCGCCCAGCACGGCGAGCTTCACCACCTGATAGTCGTCGCCCGCCATCTGCTGGATCATCTGGGATCCGAGGTTGGAGGTCATCACGATCACCGTGTTGCGGAAGTCGACGGTGCGGCCCTGGCCGTCGGTGAGGCGGCCATCGTCCAGCACCTGCAGCAGCACGTTGAAGACATCCGGGTGCGCCTTCTCCACTTCGTCCATCAGGATGACGGAGTAAGGCTTGCGGCGCACCGCCTCGGTCAGGTAGCCGCCCTCTTCATAGCCGACGTAGCCGGGCGGCGCGCCGATCAGGCGCGCGACCGAGTGCTTCTCCATGAATTCGCTCATGTCGATGCGGATCATGTGGTCGGCGGAGTCGAACAGGTATTCGGCCAGCGTCTTGCACAGTTCGGTCTTTCCCACGCCCGTTGGGCCGAGGAAGAGGAAGGAGCCGAGCGGCCGGTTGGGGTCGCTCAAGCCGGCGCGCGAGCGGCGGATGGCGTCGGAAACGACGCGCACCGCCTCGTCCTGCCCCACCACACGGCTGTGCAGCTTGTCTTCCATGTGCAGCAGCTTGTCGCGCTCGCCCTGCAGCATCTTGGACACCGGAATGCCGGTGGCGCGCGACACCACCTCGGCGATTTCCTCGGCGCCGACTTCGGTGCGCAGCAGCTTGAACGCGGGCTTGCCCTCACCAGCGACTTCGGCCTGCTTCAGCTGCGCTTCCAGCTGCGGCAGCTTGCCGTACTGGATCTCGGCCACCTTGTCGAGCTTGCCCTGGCGCTGCAGGTCGGCCATCTCGCCGCGCAGCTTGTCGATTTCTTCCTTGATGTGCGCGCTTCCCTGCACCTGGGCCTTTTCGGACTTCCAGATTTCTTCCAGATCGGCGTATTCGCGGCCGAGCTTGTCGATTTCCTCTTCCAGCAGTGCCAGGCGTTTTTTCGAGGCCTCGTCGGTCTCCCGCTTCACCGCTTCGCGCTCGATCTTCAGCTGGATGATGCGGCGGTCGAGCTTGTCCATCACTTCCGGCTTGGAGTCGATTTCCATCTTGATGCGCGCCGCCGCCTCGTCGATCAGGTCGATGGCCTTGTCGGGCAGGAAACGGTCGGTGATGTAGCGGTGGCTCAATTCCGCCGCGGCAACGATCGCCGGGTCGGTGATATCGACGCCGTGGTGCAGCTCGTAGCGCTCCTGCAGGCCGCGCAGGATGGCGATGGTCGACTCCACGCTGGGCTCGTCGACCAGCACCTTCTGGAAGCGGCGCTCCAGCGCGGCATCCTTCTCGATGTACTTGCGGTATTCGTCGAGCGTGGTGGCGCCGATCAGGTGCAGCTCGCCGCGCGCCAGCGCGGGCTTCAGCATGTTGCCGGCGTCGATCGCGCCTTCGGCCTTGCCGGCGCCGACCAGGGTGTGCAGCTCGTCCAGAAACACGATGTAGCGACCCGGATCCATCGCCAGTTCTTTCAGCACGGCTTTGAGCCGTTCTTCGAATTCGCCGCGATATTTGGCCCCGGCCAGGAGTGCGGCGAGATCGAGCACCAGCACCTTCTTGCCTTTCAGTGTCTCCGGCACTTCGTCGTTGATGATCCGCTGCGCCAGGCCTTCGACGATGGCGGTCTTGCCGACGCCGGGTTCGCCGATCAGCACCGGGTTGTTCTTGGTGCGGCGCTGCAGGATCTGGATCGAGCGGCGGATTTCATCGTCGCGGCCGATCACCGGGTCGAGCTTGCCGTCGCGCGCGCGCTGGGTGAGGTCCAGCGTGTATTTGGCGAGCGCCTCGCGCTGGCCTTCGGCCTCCTGCGACTGCACGGCCTCGCCGCCGCGCACCGCCTGGATCGCCTGCTCCAGCGCAGCCTTCTGCGCGCCGTGCTGCTTCAACAGGCGCCCGGTTTCGCCCTTGTCGTCGAGGGCTGCCAGGAGAAAGAGTTCGGAGGCGATGTAGGCGTCGCCGCGCTTCATCGCCTCCTTGTCGGTCAGGTTCAGCAGGTTGTTGAGCTCGCGCGAGATGCTCACCTCGCCGCCCTGCCCTTCCACCTTGGGCAGCCGCGTCAGGGCCTGGGTCAGCGACGCCTTCAGCGCCGGCACCTGCACACCGGCGCGCGCCAGGATGGCCGCCGCACCGGCGCCTTCCTGATTAAGCAGCGCCAGCAGCAGGTGCTGCGGCTCGATGTAGGCATGATCGCCGCCGACCGCCAGGCTTTGCGCGTCGGAAAACGCCTGTTGAAACTGGGTGGTGAGCTTGTCGAAACGCATAAAGGGCCTCGTGCATTAGGGTATATTCAATGCCTCCCAAATAGAGGCATTCCGGCCGATTTCAACCCTCCATGTCTGAATTGATTGCTTCCGCTGTAGAAAACGACGTTGCACGCGCGCTGGCCGAGGATGTCGGCAGCGGCGACCTCACCGCCCGGCTCATTCCCGCAGCCCAGACCGCCCGCGCCCGCGTCATCACCCGCGAAGCCGCCGTGATCGCCGGCCAACCATGGTTCGATGCCTGCTTTCGGGCGCTCGATCTCGGTTGTGTGATCGACTGGAAAGTGAGCGAGGGTGACACCGTCGAGGCCGGCAGCGCGCTGGTCGAAATCAGCGGTAATGCCCGTGCGCTGCTCACCGCCGAGCGTCCGGCGCTGAATTTCCTGCAAACGTTGTCGGCGGTAGCCACCGCCACCCGGCCCTATGTCGAGGCCGTGCGCGGCACCCACGCCGCTATCCTGGACACCCGAAAAACCCTGCCCGGGCTCCGTATCGCCGAGAAATACGCGGTGCGAATCGGTGGCGGGCAGAACCAGCGCACCGGGCTGTACGACGGCATCCTGATCAAGGAAAACCACATCACGGCGGCAGGCGGTATCGCACAGGTGCTGGACGCGGCGTTCAAGCTCGCCGAAGGCAAGGTCAGCGTGCAGATCGAGGTGGAAAACATCCATGAGCTCGAACAGGCCCTCGCCGCCGGCGCACCGCTCATCCTGCTCGACAACTTCAGCCTTGCGGACATGCGTCATGCGGTGCAGGTCACCCATGGCCGCGCCCTGCTCGAAGCCTCCGGCAACATCACGCTGGAGACGGTGCGCGCCGTGGCCGAAACCGGGGTCGACCGCATTTCCGTCGGCAGTCTCACCAAGCATGTCCGGGCAGTGGACCTGTCGATGCGCATCGACACCCATGATTGATGTCGTCCGCGCCCGTTACGATGAACCGGCACATGCCGCTGCGCTGGTCGAATTGCTGGATGCCTACGCACGGGATCCAGCCGGCGGCGGCGAGCCGCTCAGCGATTACGCCCGCGACCACCTGATCAACTCGCTCGCCGCGCGGCCCTTCATCTTCAGCGTGCTCGCGTTCGACGGCGATACGCCGGTCGGCCTCGTCAACGCCATCGAGGGTTTTTCCACCTTTGCCTGCCGTCCGCTGGTCAACGTGCACGACGTGGTGGTCGCATCAAGCCATCGCGGCCGCGGCATTGCAGCGCGATTGTTTGCCGAGGTCGAGGCCATCGCCAGCGAACGCGGGGCCTGCAAGCTCACGCTGGAGGTACTCTCCGGCAATCATGCCGCACGGGCACTTTACGAAAAGCTGGGGTTCGACGACTACCGGCTCGACCCGGACATGGGACGCGCGCAGTTCATGCAGAAATGGCTGGATTGAACTAAGCGATCCAGACCAGCGCTGCCATGCGCCCGGTCACACCATCGCGACGGTAGGAATAGAAGCTGTCCGCTTCATTGAAGGTGCAACGCCCACCGCCATACACCGCCTGCACGCCCGCGTGACGCAGGCGGATACGCGCCAGTTGATAGATGTCGGCGAGCCACTTGCCTGGTGTCGGCTGCGGCACGAAGGCGTCAGCCGCCTCGGGGTGACGCTCGACGAAGGCCTGGCGGACCTCATCGCCCACCTCGAAGGTTTGCGGGCCGATGGCGGCACCCATCCAGGCCAGAACATCACCCGGCGGCACCTGCATCGCGGCCACCGTTGCCTCAAGAACCCCTTCGGCCAGGCCGCGCCAGCCGGCGTGCGCGGCAGCGACAACGCTGCCGGCGCGGTCGCAGAACAGCACCGGCAGGCAGTCGGCGGTGAGCACGGCGCAGACCTGTCCCGCTTTGCGGGTGAAGGATGCATCAGCTTCTGGATTCGACTCACCTCCAAGTTCGACCACCCGCGCGCGGTGAACCTGCTTGAGCCAGACCGGCTCGGTCGGCAACTGCTGGCGCAGGCGTGCGCGGTTTGCGGCGACGTGGACCGGGTCATCGCCGACATGATCACCGAGATTGAGGCTGGCCCAGGGGGCGCCGCTCACCCCGCCCTCGCGGGTAGTCATCAGGCTTTGGACCCGGGGCGGCACCAGCCAGTCGGGGACGATCAGGCTCACTTGGCCCAGCCGGTGTTTTCGCGCAGGGCGTCCAACAACGAGGCAAAATCAGGCGGCAGGGGGCATTCCCACTGCATGAACACCTGGGTGACCGGATGGATCAGGCCCAGCCGCTCGGCGTGCAACGCTTGGCGCGGGAAGGGAATCTTGAGATGACTGCGGCGGCTGGCGCTGTAGACCGTATCGCCAACCAGCGGGTGGCCGATGTGCTGCATATGCACCCTGATCTGGTGGGTGCGACCGGTTTCCAGCTTGCAGCGCAACAGCGTAATTCCGGGGAAACGCTCGACCACCTCGTAATGCGTGACGGCTTCCTTGCCCAAACTGTGCACGGTGCGTTTGGTGCGGTTGTGGGGGTCGCGCGCCAGCGGCGCATCGACCGTGCCGTCACGATCGATTTCGCCATACACCAGGGCAAGGTATTCGCGCTTGACGGTGCGCGCCTGCAACTGTCGCACCAGGTCGGTGTGCGCCCTCAAGGTCTTGGCGACGACCAGCAGGCCGGAAGTGTCCTTGTCCAGCCGGTGGACGATCCCGGCGCGCGGCAGTTCGGCCACCTGCGGCACCCGGTGCAGCAAGGCGTTCAGCAGCGTGCCGCGGGGGTTGCCGCTGCCCGGGTGGACCACCAGGCCGACCGGCTTGTTGATCACCAGCAGCATCGGGTCCTCGAATACCACGTCGAGCGGGATTTCCTCGGGCGCATCGGGCGTGGCGTTCGGATCCGGCTCGATCTCAACCCGCACCGACTCGCCGCCGCTGACCTTCATCTTGGTGGTGCCCCAGGCGTCGTCCACGGCGATCTTGCGCGCGCGGATCCAGTTCTGGATGCGGTTGCGCGAAAACTCAGGCAGCAGGGCGGACAGGGCCAAATCCAGGCGCTGTCCACCCTGCGCATCGGGGATCACCAGTTGGCGGATATCGCCTTCCGTATTTCCCTTATAATCACCCGACAACTTTTCTGTGTCTTTTCCCATGCTTAAGCAACGTTCTTCCGGTTTCATTACATTCAATCGGGTGTTGGGCAGCGTACTGCTGGCTGCCACACTCACCCTGGGCGGCTGCGGCCTGTTGCCCGAGGTCCAGGACGAAACCGCGGGCTGGTCGGCGCAAAAGCTCTATGCCGAAGCCAAGGATAATCTCAACGACGGCAATTATGAACGTGCCGTCAAGTTATTCGAGACGCTGGAAGCGCGCTATCCCTTTGGCCGCTATGCACAACAGGCACAGCTGGAAGTCGCCTACGCCTACTACAAGGATAACGAGCCGATTTCCGCCATCGCCGCGTGCGACCGTTTCATCAAGCTACACCCCAATCACCCTAACGTCGATTACGCCTACTACCTGAAGGGCTTGGCGAATTTTAACGACGATCTCGGCCTGCTGGGCAATCTGGTCGATCAGGACATGAGCGAGCGCGATCCCCGGGCCGCGCGCGATGCGTTTCTGGCGTTCAAGGAACTGGTCACCCGCTTTCCTGACAGCAAATACGCCGAAGACTCCACCGCGCGCATGAAGTATCTGGTCAATGCGCTGGCCGGCAACGAAGTCCACGTTGCCAGGTATTACCTCAAGCGGGAAGCCTACGTGGCCGCCGCCAACCGTGCCAAGGAAGTGCTGAAGACCTACCCCGAAGCCCCCGCGCTGGAAGAGGCGCTGGCGATCATGGTGGTGGCCTACGACAAGCTGAAGCTCACCGACCTGCGTGACGATGCGCAGCGGGTGCTGACGCTCAACTTCCCCAACAGCAAATACAGCAAGGGTGTCAGTACCGAAGGCAAGGCCTGGTATCGGTTCTGGTGATCGGGTCGCCCGCCTGTAGATGATGGACATAAATTAATGTCCAATTCAAAAAACCTGAATAGACCGCTCTCGACCCGGAACAGCCGGTGACGGCTTGCAGTCTAAACGTCCGCTTAGAAGCGGCAAGCTGACTTTTCTATTCGCTCAGGGTACTGGAACTATCGGTAGATTCGAGATGTAGAGCGGTAACAGCAGGTTTGGTTTGTCTGTTGCAACAGCAGTCATTCACGTGAAGCGGGATGTGAAAATCCGGCTGGAAAGAAAGTATTAGCGAATCGCTATGGAGCGTCACATCCGCAGTGCCGGAATGCGGCCACGGAACACGATCGCCATCAATGCGAGGCTGCTGAATGCAGCCCCTGCGATGAACGTCTGCGATGCGCCGAAGCGATCCCACAGCAGGCCGGCCAGTGCGCTGGCCACGAGCATCGCCATGCCGCTCACCAGATTGAAGAAGCCGTAGGCTGTGCCGCGCAATTCTGCCGGTGCGGTATCGGCCACCATCCTCGCCAGCAGGCCTTGCGTGATGCCCATGTGCAAGCCCCACAGCGTGATGCCCAGCCACACCCAGATCCAGTGGTTGCTATAAGCCAGTGCGACATCCGCGCCGATCAGAAACACAAGTCCCCACGCAAGCAAGCGAGTGTGGCTCATGCCATCCGAGAGCTTGCCGAATGGGTAAGCCGAAAGCGCGTAAACCACATTCATGGCAATCAGCACCAGGGGCGCCGACGCGACGGGCAGGCCGCCTTGCCAAGCCCGCAAGACGAGAAAGGCCTCGGAGAAGCGCGCCAGGGTGAACATGGCGCCGATCACCACGACCCACCAGTAAGCGCGCGACAGCCGGCGCAGGTTTTCCCGGCGAATGGGATTGACGGGATGGCCATCGCGTTTCGTCTCCGGCTCCTGAACGCCAAACAGCAACAGGGCGACAGAGAGCAAACCGGGAATGACCGCCACCCAGAACACGGCACGGAAATCGTTCGCCCACAGCAGCATCAAACCCAGGGCAAGCAGCGGGCCGAGGAAGGCGCCCACGGTGTCGAGGGATTGGCGCAGGCCAAAGGCCGCCCCGCGCAGTTCGGGTGGCGCGATGTCCGCCACCAGTGCGTCCCGTGGCGCCCCCCGGATGCCCTTGCCGACCCGATCGATCAGGCGCGCGGCGAAGGCGAGACCGGAACTTGACGCCAGCGCAAACAAAGGTTTGGAGAGCGCCCCCAGCCCGTAGCCCAAAACGGCAAGGGGCTTGCGCCGCCCCCAGTAGTCGGAAAGCGCGCCCGAGAACACCTTTACGATCAGTGCGGAGGCCTCCGCCACCCCCTCGATCAGGCCGACAACGAATACGCTTGCGCCCAGGGTCGTGACCAGGAAGACCGGCAACAGGCTGTGAATCATCTCGGACGAAATGTCCATCAACAGGCTGACAAAGCCGAGCGTCCAGATGGCCAGGGGGATGCGGGCAGGGATGGCAGCGCTTCCGGTATCCGGCGACGATGTGCTCGATTTCATGGGCAAAGCGTTGTGCAGGTTGGATAATCGATCTTAATGGACATTGCCAACTTTAATGCTTTATTCGCCTGGATTGCCCAACACCCTGACTGGGCGTATGCGACGGTTTTTTTCGCCGCGTTGACAGAATCGCTCGCGGTCGTGGGACTGTTCATTCCCGGGGCGCTCGTCATGTTCGGCGCAGGCGCCGTCGTGGCGGTCGGCTCGCTAGAGCTGTGGGCCACGCTGGCGTGGGCGGCCGCGGGCGCGATTGCCGGCGACGCCGGCAGCTACTGGCTGGGGCGTCACTACCGTGCCGAACTGCCCCATCGCTGGCCTTTCAGCCGCTATCCGAAACTGCTGGAAAAGGGCACGGCGTTCTTTCACCGGCATGGCGGCATGAGCATTTTTTTGGGGCGCTTCGTTGGACCGATTCGCCCGGTGATTCCGGCGGTGGCCGGCATGCTCAGCATGCCTCCGGCACGCTTCTACGCGGCCAACTTTCTGTCAGCGCTCGGCTGGGCGCTAACCTATATCCTGCCCGGCGTCGTCTTCGGCGCCTCGCTGGGATTGGCGGGGGCGGTGGCAACGCGCCTCGCTTTGATCCTCGTGCTGCTATTGATCCTGGCTTGGGGTGGCATCTGGATTGTCAGCCGCAGCGTGATCTGGCTGCAACCGCGCGTCGAACAAGGCTTGGGGCAGCTTCAGTCCTGGGCGGGTAGCGCGCGACCGGCGAGAATCTGGTCGTTCCGTAGCATGGTCGCATCGCTGCTCGATCCGGCGCGGCCGGAATCCCGCGCCTTGCTGGTGTTCGCGGCGGTATTGATCGCCGCCGCCTGGATGTTTCTCGGGATTATCGAGGATGTAGTGACCGGCGACCCGCTGGTGGTTGTCGACAAGACGACATATCACCTGCTGCAGGGGCTGCGCACGCCTTTTGGCGACAGCGTGATGATCGCGCTCACCGAATTGGGCGATGCCGCGGTGACGCTGCCGGTCGTCGCGGCCGTGCTGCTATGGCTGGTGTGGAAACGCGCCTGGCGGCCGGCCGCCTACTGGCTCGCCGCAGCGAGTTTTGGCGCGGCGCTCACCGTGATTCTTAAAGCGGGATTCGGCCTGCCCCGCCCGCTGCCCATGTACGACGGCAGCATCGCGTTCGGCTTCCCCAGCAGTCATGCGGCCATGAGCATCGTCATCTTTGGCTTCCTGGCGGTGCTCGCCGCGCGCGAATTGTCCTTGCGCGGACAACTCGCGGTGTACAGCGTCGTGGTCTTGCTCGCGGGTCTGATCGCTTTCTCACGCATCTACCTGGGTGCGCACTGGCTGTCCGACGTGCTGGGCGGCTTGAGTTTCGGGGTGGCATGGGTGGCGCTGCTGGGCATCGCGTACTTGCGCCATCCAGCGCCTGCGATAGCGGCGCGCGGCCTGCTGGCGGCGGCAAGCATTGCACTTGTCGCGGCCGCGGTCGTTCATGCCGCGAACCAGCGCGATGCCGATGCTGTGCGTTATGCGATTTACCGTCCTTCCACGCTGATGGCCCAGCAAGACTGGTGGAGCCAGGGCTGGCAAACCCTGCCTGCCTGGCGCATCGACATCGAGGGCGAGTACGAGCAGCCGCTCAGCGTCCAGTGGGCCGGATCGCTCGAATTCCTGCGCACCAGATTGACGGCGCGAGGATGGCGGGAGGCATTGCCCGTTACCGGCAAGAGCCTGTTGCTTTGGTTCGACACCCGTCGCCCGGCCATGCAATTACCGCTGCTGCCGCGTGTACACGATGGCGCCAACGAAGCGCTGGCTTTGATCTACCCGCTCAAGGGTAAGCCAGACCAGCGCCTGGTATTGCGCTTGTGGTCATCAGGGAAAACGTTGACCCCGCGCACACCGATATGGGTCGGCACCGTGACAGCGGAAAGAATAAGCCGCCCACTGGCCTGGTTTAACCTGCCGCAGGACGGACAGGATTTCAACGTGCCACGCCTGGCTTTGTTCGAAAGTCTTTCGGGCTTGCCGACACGACTTGTCGGGCGTGACGGCGTGCCGCAGTCGGTCAGCGAAGAAGTTGTATGGGATAAAGGCGTGCTGCTGGTTCATCAACCGTAGTGTAATGACATGAACACCGTAAACAGGGTCGGACAATCGGACACGATTGTTTCCCCATCAGAGGAAAGATTGCCTAAAAACCCCCAACAGCCAAGGAGCTTAAACCACAGGGTATCCATTTACAGATGGCCGCTGTAAGCCGCTGAACAGACTTTCATCGACCAGGCCTCGACCGTCTCTTCAGGGCCGAATACGGACCGCTACCGCCTCAGCTCTTAGCCTTGGTCGCGACGCGATCACATGAAGCATGCAACACGTCACGAAATGAAAAGCCAGAAAAAGCAGCCCGCGACAGTATCTTAGATCGCCGCCTCGCCTGATTCCCCGGTGCGAATCCGCACCACCTGCTCCACCGCCGTGACGAAAATCTTGCCGTCGCCGATCTTGCCGGTGCGCGCCGCCGTGATGATCGACTCCATCGCACGGTCGAGCAGGCTGTCGGCGACCACCACTTCGAGCTTCACCTTGGGCAGGAAGTCCACCACGTATTCGGCACCGCGATACAGTTCGGTGTGGCCCTTTTGGCGGCCGAAGCCCTTGACCTCGGTGACGGTCAGGCCGGTGACGCCGATGTCCGACAGCGCTTCGCGCACTTCGTCGAGTTTGAACGGCTTGATGATGGCTTCGATTTTCTTCATGGCAAGTCTCCTTCGGGTCGGTATTTCGAGGTGATCGGATAACGGCGGTCCTTGCCGAAATTGCGCGGCGTGATGCGCGGACCCGGCGCGGCCTGGCGGCGCTTGTATTCGGCGAGATCGACCATGCGAATGACTTTGCGCACGGTGGCGGCGTCGAACCCCAGCGCGACGATGTCGCGCGCCGACAGGTCGCGCTCGACATAGGCCGCCAGGATCGCGTCGAGCACGTCGTAGGGCGGCAGGCTGTCCTGATCGGTCTGGTCGGGGCGCAGTTCAGCTGACGGCGGGCGGTCGATGATGCGTTGCGGAATGACCTGGGACAGACCATTGCGGTAATTCGCGAGCCGGTACACCCGTGTTTTCGCCACATCCTTCAGCACTGCGAAACCGCCCGCCATGTCGCCATAGAGGGTCGCATAACCGACCGCCATTTCGCTCTTGTTGCCAGTGGTCAGCACCAGCGTGCCGAATTTATTGGACAGCGCCATCAGCAGCGTGCCGCGCGTGCGCGCCTGCAGGTTTTCCTCGGTCGTGTCAGTTGCCAGGCCGACAAACTCGCCCGCCAGCTGCGACACAAAGGCGTCGAATATCGGCTTGATGGCGATTTCCGAATAACGCACGCCAAGCCGCTTCACCATGTCGCGCGAATCTTCGACGCTGATGCTTGCCGTGTAATCCGACGGCATCATCACCGCATGCACCTTGTCTGCGCCCAGCGCATCGACCGCGATCGTCAGGGTCAGCGCCGAATCGATCCCGCCCGACAAGCCGAGATGTGCGCCCTTGAAACCGTTCTTGCCGAAGTAGTCGCGCACCGCCAGCACCAGCGCTTCATAGACTGCCTCCTCTTCGTCGGGCAGCGCGCGTGTTGGGCCGCTGCAAGTGTCGTCCACAATGTCGAAATAGAACAGCCCTTCCTGCCAGGCTGGACACTGCGCCACCACTTCGCCGTCGGTGCTCATGGCAAACGACGCGCCGTCGAAAACCAGTTCGTCCTGCCCGCCCACCATGTTGGCATACACAATCGGCAAGCTCGCTTCGACGAGGCGCGAGCGCGCCACCGCGAGGCGCTCGCGCTCCTTGTTCAGATGGTAGGGCGAGGCGTTCGGCACCAGCAGCCAGTCGGCACCCGCCTCCATCGCGCGCGTCGCCGGGCCCGGCTCCCAGATGTCGCCGCAGATATTAAGACCGAAATTCACGCCGCCGCAGGTGAACACGCAGGGCGCGTCGCCACTGTCGAACACGCGCTGCTCATCGAACACTGAATGATTCGGCAGGTGATGCTTGCGGTACACCGTCTCGACGCGGCCGCCGCGCAGCAGGGCCGCCGCGTTGAACAGGCCGTCGTCGCTACGCTCGGGAAACCCGACGATGATCGCCAGTCCGGGCGGCGCGTCGGCCGCAAGTTTTTGCACTGCCGCATCGCATGCCGCAGTGAAGTCCTGTCGCAGCACCAGGTCTTCCGCCGGGTAGCCGCAGATCGACATTTCGGGGGTGAGCAGCAGCTCAGCGCCGGCGGCGTGCGCCTCCTGCGCGGCGACCAGCAGTTTGGCCGCGTTGCCGGCAATATCGCCGACGGTGAGGTTGAGCTGGGCGATGCCGAGTTTCATCGGGCGGGGTTCATCGAGCCGCCAGTGCCTGCCGCACGGCCTCGCCCAATCCTGCCGGGCTGGGCGCGACGACGACCCCGGCGGCTTCCAGCGCACGGATCTTGGCATCCGCGGTGCCCGCGCCGCCGGCGATGATGGCGCCGGCGTGCCCCATGCGCTTGCCCTTGGGCGCGGTGCGGCCGGCGATGTAGGCGGCGACCGGCTTTTTCATGTGCGAGCGGATGTATTCAGCTGCCTCTTCCTCGCGGCTGCCGCCGATTTCGCCGACCAGGATCACCGCCTCGGTCTGCGGGTCGGCCTCGAACATTTCCAGGCAGTCGATGAAATCCAGCCCCTTGATCGGGTCGCCGCCGATGCCGACGCAGGTCGACTGCCCCAGTCCGAGCTGCGTTGTCTGGTGCACCGCTTCGTAGGTGAGCGTGCCGGAGCGCGAGACGATGCCGATCTTGCCTTTCTGATGGATGACGCCGGGCATGATGCCGATCTTGCACTCGCCCGAGGTGATGATGCCAGGGCAGTTGGGGCCGATCAGGTTCGCGCCGTTGGCCCTGAGCGCGGCCTTCACGTTCAGCATGTCGAGAACCGGGATTCCCTCGGTGATGCAGACGATGACCTCGATGCCGGCGTCGGCCGCTTCCAGGATCGAGTCGGCTGCGAAGGCGGCCGGCACGTAGATCATCGTGGCCTGCGCGCCGGTCTGCCGAACTGCGTCGCGCACGGTGTTGAACACGGGCAGATCGAGATGCATCTGCCCGCCCTTGCCAGGGGTGACGCCGCCGACCATCTGCGTGCCGTAGGCGATCGCCTGTTCGGAATGGAACGTGCCCTGTTTGCCGGTGAAGCCCTGGCAGATGACCTTGGTGTTTTTGTTGACGAGGATGCTCATGCTGCCTTCTCCACGGCAAGTCTGGCTGCGTGGGTGAGGCTCTCGGCCGCGAGGATCGCGAGGCCCGATTCGGCCAGCAGCGAGCGCCCCAGTTCGGCATTGGTGCCTTCCAGCCGCACGATCACCGGTACCTTGACGCCGACCTCCTTCACCGCCTGGATGATGCCTTCGGCGATGACGTCGCAGCGCACGATGCCGCCGAAGATGTTGATCAGCACCGCGCGCACATTGGGGTCGAGCAGGATGATCTTGAAGCCCTGCGCCACGGTCTCCGGCGTGGCGCCGCCGCCGACGTCGAGGAAGTTGGCGGGTGCGCCGCCCTCTAATTGGATGAGATCCATCGTCGCCATCGCGAGTCCTGCGCCGTTGACCATGCAGCCGATGTTGCCGGTGAGCGCGACGTAGTTCACGTTGGCCGCGTTGGCTGCGGCTTCCTTGACGTCGATCTGGCTGTCGTCGCGCAGTTCGGCCAGGGCCTTGCGGCGGTACAGCGCGTTGTCGTCGACGCTCATCTTGCAGTCGAGCGGCAGCACGCGGTTGTCGATGGTCACCACCAGCGGATTGATTTCGAGCAGACTCAAATCGTTGGTGATGAATACGCGATACAAAGCAGGCAGCAGGCGGCAGAAATCCTTGTAGGCCTCGCCGGTCAGGTCCAGCGCGAAGGCCAGCGCGCGACACTGGAAATCCTGCACGCCCAGCAAGGGATCGCAGGTTTCGGTCAGCACCTTTTCCGGGGTGGCGTGGGCCACCTCCTCGATGTCCATGCCGCCGGCGGCCGAGGCGACGATGGCGACGCGCTCGGTCTCGCGGTCGACCAGCAGCGAGAGATACAGTTCGCGCGCGATCGGCAGGGTTTCCTCGACCAGCACCTGGTTCACCGGCTGGCCATCGGGCGCGTTCTGGTTGGTCACCAGCGGCCTGCCGAGCAGCGTTGCGGCCATCGCGCGCACGTCGTCGAGGCGCTTGACCACCTTGACGCCACCCGCCTTGCCGCGCCCGCCGGCGTGGATCTGCGCCTTCACCACCCAGGCGTCGCCGCCCAGTTCGCTGGCTGCATTGACCGCGGCGTCGGCGCTCGCTGCAGCGATGCCGCGCGGCGTGTTAATGTTGCCCGACCGCAATATCTGTTTGGCCTGAAATTCGTGCAGGTTCATTGTTTTTGATGGAAGCTCGCCAAAACGTGCATTTTGAAGCAAAGCCCCCCGATGCGGAAGCCGCAGAGACAGTGATTCGCGTGGTTACGCGCATGGCGGACCTCGATCCGGCTGCCTGGAATGCCCTTGCGGGGGACTCGCCCTTCCTGCATCACGCGTTTTTGCATGCGCTGGAGACCACCGGTTGCGTCGGCGCCGACATCGGCTGGGAGCCGGTGCATCTGGCGCTGTTTCGCGACGGCCGGCTGGACGCGGCGATGCCGCTCTACATCAAGCATCATTCCTGGGGCGAATTCGTGTTCGACTGGGCATGGGCCGATGCCTATCGCCGCCACGGCCTCAACTACTACCCCAAGCTGGTGTGCTGCGTGCCGTTTTCGCCGGTTCCCGGGCCGCGGCTACTGGCGAAGAACGACGCCGACCGCACCACATTGATCCAGGCGGCGCTCGAGCTCACGCAGGAACTGGGATTTTCGTCCTTCCACATCCTGTTCCCCACCGAGCCCGATCATGCGGCGCTCAATGCGATGCCGCTGATGCATCGCAGCGGCTTCCAGTTCCACTGGAATAACGCGGGCTATGGCAGCTTCGACGACTTTCTCGCCGCGATGACGCACGACAAGCGCAAAAAAATTCGCCAGGAGCGGAAGAAGCTGGCCAGCCTGGGCGTGACGTTCCGCTGGGTGGAAGGCAGAGAGAGCACCGACGCCGACTGGGATTTTTTCTATCGCTGCTACGCCGACACCTACGCCCGCCACCGCAGCGAACCGCATCTCAACCGCGCCTTTTTCGCAAACCTGCGCGAGACCATACCGGACAATCTGCTGCTGATCATTGCCGACAAGAACGGCGCGCCCACCGCCTGCTCGTTCTGCATGAAAGACAACGAGCGGCTGTACGGCCGCCACTGGGGCACGCTGGAATACGTGCCAGGGCTGCACTTCGAAACCTGCTACCAGCAGGGCATCGAGTACGCCATCGCGCACGGCCTCTTGGTATTCGAAGGCGGCGCGCAGGGCGAGCATAAGCTGTCGCGCGGGCTGGTGCCCACCGCCACGCACTCCTGGCACTGGCTGGAAAACGTCGAATTCCGCGAAGCGGTCGACCGCTTCCTGGAGCGCGAGACCGATGCCATCGCGCATTACATGGACGAGCTCGACGGACCGTTCCGCCGCGAGCCGCCGCGCCCCGCATAAGGCGGCCCCTCAGGACGTCAAAACGGCGGGGAAACCCGCCGTTTTGTCTACACCAGTACCGCCGTCAGGTAAGTCACGTACAAGGCACCATTGACGAACAGGTGCCATACCCGCAGCCCGCCGCTCAAAGCCGCCCAGCGCAGCCAGAACGCGGCCACCAGGGTGATCAGCACCCCAAGCAGCACTTCCTTCTGCGGCGCCCACGGGGTGAGCGAAATGCCGATGGCGGGTAGCAGCGTGCCCTGGAACACCATTGCGCCGGTGATGTTGCCGAAGGCCAGCGTGTCCTTGTGCTTGCGGATCCACAGGATGGAATTCACCTTTTCCGGCAGTTCGGTGGCGATCGGGATGATCATCAGGGACAGCAGCAGCGCGGAGATGCCGATGATGGGCGCGGCCTCTTCGACGCCGTGGATGAAGCCCTTGGCACCGGTGACCAGCAACCCCAGTCCCAGCGCCAGCTGCACCACGATGAACAGCAGGTTTTGCGGCAAACCCAGTCGGGTCAGCAGCATGGGCGAACCGGCTTCGGTGGCGTGGCCTTCTTCCACCAGCTTGCTCGACGCGCGCAGGGTCAGCATGACGTAGAAAAAATAGATCATCACCATGGTGAAGGCGAGCGCACCGCGCACCCAGCCTTCACCGTGCGGCACGAACATGGCGACGAAGGCCAGAAGGAACGCCATCAGGAAGAAATCGAGGTCGCGCTTGAGGCCGGTCTTCTCCGGCGTGAGGTGGCCCTGCATGCCGCGCCGCTTCAGCACGGCCACGCTCATCAGAAACAGCGACAGCGTCGACAGCATCAGCGGCGCACCGAGAATGGCACCGACGCCGATTTCCTCGTTGGTGGCGGCGTTGCCGGTCGTGGCGAAGATCGCCAGCAACGGCACCAGGGTTTCGGGCATGGCGGTGCCGACCGCGGCGAACAGCGAGCCGGTCACCCCTTCCGAGATTTTCAGTTTTTCGCCCAGGTGTTCGAGCGCGTTGACAAAGATTTCCGCCGCCACGAGGATGAGGAGCAGATAGCCGAAGAGTTCGAGAAATAGCATGACGCAGCGCCCAGACGAAAAGCGCGATTCTAACAGCCCGGGCAGCCCTGCCCTACCCGCCATGTCGCGCGTGGCCGAGGGCGAGTTTCATGCCCGCCTTGCTGCCACGGGCGGGGTCGCTGTCGTGTTGTTCAGCACCTCGCACTGCGGTGCGTGCAAGGCCTGGAAACGCCTGCTGCCAGATGCGCTCTCCAGCCTGGTCGACGTGTTTTATGAAGTCGACGTCAGAGAAGCCACCGGGGTGGCGCGCTACTTTGATATTTTTCACCTGCCCACGGTGTATCTGTATCGCGATGGGCGGTTTCACGCCGAACTGCAGTGCGAGGCGTGGCACGAGACCATCCGCGAAACCGTGCGCAGCCTACTGGCAGCGCCGGCGCAGGACGAACCCTAAAGGATCGCGATGCCCCTTGTGGGTATTCCGACTTTCCATGGGCTCTTGTGCCCTTCAGGGTAGAAGCCCATGAAAGATCGTATGCCCTAAAGGACTCCGACTTTCTATGGGCTGAAGCCCATGAAAGATCGTATGCCCTGATCAGGCGAAAGCGCGCCCGAGG
>JAJYXG010000007.1:0-13180 GCA_021791095.1 Pseudomonadota bacterium | reverse complement strand
CGGAGGCCAGCGGCCTCGGCAGCGGCATCTCCGAATTCATCGAGGACTATGTGTTCCCGGGCGGCGAACTGGTGCACGCTTCCGAGGTGCTGCGCGCTGCCGCAGGCAGCAGGCTCGAATGCCTCGATGCCGAGAATCTGCGCCCGCATTACGGCCAGACCCTGTGGCACTGGGTGACCCGGCTGGAAGCGCATGCCGATGAGGCGCGCCGCCTGATCGGCGAGCAGAAATACCGCATCTGGCGCATTTATATGGCAGGCTCAGCCTATGCCTTCGACCACGGCTGGATGGAGTTGTGGCAGGTGCTGGCGGGAAAGGCCGTCGACGGAAACCAGACAAACTATCCGTTCAAACGCGACTTCATCTATTGCAGCGAGTGAATCGCTGACCATGGCCCGACCTGCCGGACGGGCCGTCTCAGGTTCGATCCATGCGGTCCCAGTAGGGTTCGCCCGCGAGCCGTTCCGCCACAAAATCGATAAAGGCCCGCACCCGGGTAGACAGATGGCGCGTAGGCGGGTAGACCGCGTAGGCAGAGAGTTCCGGCCAGGTGTGGTCGGTCAGCACCTTCACCAGTCTGCCTGTGCGCAGGGCCTCGTCGAGATAGAAGGTGGGATGCATGATCAGGCCTTCGCCGGCGATGGCGGCGCGGATCAGGAAATCGCCGCTGCTCGCCGCAAGGCGGACCGGTACCTGCACCTGGCCGGGTTGGCCGTCCGGCCCGCGGTATGACCACAGGCCGGGATCGGCGAGATTGCTGTAGGCGAGGCAGACATGATGAGACAAGTCTGCCGCCGTCGCCGGATTGCCATGCCGCGCCAGGTAGTCCGGGCTCGCGCAGACCGCATGGCGGATCGGCGCCAGGCGCCGCGCGATCAGGCTTGAGTCCGCCAGCGTGGCAATGCGGATGGCAAGGTCGAAGCCCTCCTGAATCAGGTCGATCTGGCGGTCATTGAAATCGAGTTCGAAGCGCACCTCGGGGTGCTGGATCATGAAATCCTGGATCACCGGGGCGAGGTGCAGCAGGCCGAAGGAATGCGGCAAGGCCACCCTGAGCCGGCCCTTCAATGCCTGATGCGCCTGGGAGACGGCGGATTCGGCCTCGTCCAGATCGGCCAGAATGACGATGCAACGATCGTAATAGGCGCGACCGCTGTCGGTCAGATTGAGCCGGCGCGTGGTGCGATGGATGAGGGAAACGCCGAGGCGTGCTTCCAGCTCCGCCAGCCGCCGGCTGACAGCGGACTTGGCGATATTCAGGCGCTCGGCGGCGGCACTGATGCTGCCGGTTTCCACCACGCTGACATAGAGCTGCATGTCGGCAAAACGGTCCATATTGTTTCCAATATAAGAACAATTAATTCATATATTCGATCTTTATTCTTTAATTGGCAACCGCAACAATGATCTCACGGACGCATTTCGCGTCGCCCTTTAGCGGAGATCATTGCCATGCAAACAGTCCACCCATCTTTCGAACGCACCCCGAACCTGCGTGTGCTGCGCATCGACGCCAGCGCACGGGGCGAAGGCTCGGTCAGCCGCCAGCTTGCCGACCTGATGCTCGCCGACCTGGCCGGGCGCGCACCTGGCGTGTCGCTTGTCCGCCGTGATCTTGCCACGGGGCTGCCTTTCGTCGATGCCGCCTGGGTCGGCGCCAACCTGACCGACCCCGATGTGCGCAATGCCGCCCAGCGTCAGGCCCTGGCCAAATCGGATGAGCTGGTGGCCGAACTGATGGCGGCGGACGTGCTGATGATCGCCACCCCCATCTACAATTTCGGCGTGCCGGCCAGCCTCAAGGCCTGGATCGACCAGGTCGCACGCGCGCGGCTGACCTTCCGCTATACCGAGTACGGCCCGGAGGGTCTGCTGTCCGGCAAGAAGGCCTACATCCTGGTGGCAACCGGTGGCACCGAAGTGGGCAGCGCCATCGACTTTGCCACGCCGTGGCTGAAGTTCGTGCTGGGGTTTCTCGGCATCACCGACGTCGAGGTGATCGCGGCCGACCGCGGCATGGCGCGTGGGGACGCGGCGCGCCAGCATGCGTCCGAGCGCATCGCCGAGGTTCTGGAACGCGACTGGCCGGCATTGGCCGAGGCCGTTTGAAATCCGGCTTGACCCGGACCATCATGCACAATCAGACAAGGAGCCGATCATGAACGCACGACACATCCGCCAGCTCGTCCCCGCCTTCGAGGTGACCGAAGGCGCCGGGGTGACCGTACACCGCAGCATCGGCACGCCGGCGCTGAAGAACCTCGATCCCTTCCTGATGCTCGACCACTTCGGCAGCGACAATCCGGACGAATACGTCGCCGGTTTTCCGGAGCATCCGCATCGCGGCTTCATCACTTTCACCTACATGCTCGACGGCCATATGGAGCACCGTGACAGCATGGGCAACCGCGGCGACCTCAAGGCCGGCGGCGTGCAGTGGATGAAGGCGGCCAGTGGCGTCATCCATTCCGAAATGCCGCAGCAGACCAACGGGCTGATGCGCGGCTTCCAGCTGTGGATCAACCTGCCGGCAAACGAAAAAATGTCCGACCCCGCTTATCAGGAATTCTCCGCCTCAGCGATTCCCGAGGTGGCGCTGGCGCAGGGCAGGGTGCGGGTGCTGGCGGGGGCGTTCGAGGGCACGCGCGGCGTCATCGAGGATCCGGCCACCGATGTCCTCTATCTCGACGTCAGCCTGGACGCCCATGCCCGTTTCGAATTATCCCTGAGCGAAACGCACAATGCCTTCGTCTATGTGTTCGAGGGCGGCGCACGCCTGGCGGGCGCGGAACTGAAGCAGCACACCCTGGCGGTGCTGGGCGCGGGGGAGGGGGTGGAAATCGAGGCGGGGGACGCGGGCGCCCGCTTCATCCTGGTGGCCGGCCGGCCGCTGGGTGAGCCGGTGGTGCAGTACGGTCCCTTCGTCATGAACACGCGCGAGGAGATCGAGCAGGCCTTCGCCGATTACCGTGACGGCAAGCTGGTGCGGACCCGGGCGGCGATGAGCGGACATTGACGGGCCGTATTGGCCTTGATTGAGGCAGGGAGTCTGGGCCGGGTGCCTGCATAGTTCGAGCGTACCCAAGAAGAAGGCTGCGGCGTAGGATGCCCTATTGATGGAACAAGAATCCACAACCAGGCTTCCGGCCTCCGGGGCGCAGCCCGCCTTCCAGGGCTTGAGCGAAACCCTTGCACGCGAACGCCTGGCGGCCGAGGGGGCGAATGCATTACCCGATGGCGGACCACACGGCACGGCAGCGATGGTGCTCGAGGTGATTCGCGAGCCGATGTTTATCCTCCTCATCGCTGCGGCCGGTGTCTACCTGGTCCTGGGCGATCTGCACGAAGCCTTGATGCTGCTGTTTTTCGTGGCGGTTGTGATGGGCATCACCCTCTATCAGTCGCACAAGACCGAACGCGTGCTGCAGGCGCTGCGCGACTTGACCAGCCCCCGCGCCCTGGTGCTGCGCGATGGCGAAAAGCAGCGCATCGCCGGGCGCGAGGTGGTGCGCGGCGACATTGTGATGCTGGCCGAGGGCGACCGCGTGCCGGCGGATGCGCTGCTGCTGATGTGCGATGGCCTGCAAGTGGACGAATCGCTGCTGACGGGCGAAGCCGCGCCGGTGCGGAAGACGACAGGCGACGGGCAGCGGGTCGCGGCGCGCCCCGGCGGCGACGATTTGCCGTGGGTCTATTCCGGCACGCTGGTGGTGCAGGGCCAGGGAATCGCCCGGGTGACAGCCACCGGACCGCGTACCGAGATTGGCAGGATCGGCAAGTCGCTGCAGGCCCTGCGTCCCGAACCGAGTCCGGTGCAGCGCCAGGTGCGACGGATGATGTGGGCCTTTGCGCTGCTGGGCGCCGTTTTGTGCGGCGTGGTCGTGGTGTTGTATGGACTCACCCGCGACGCCTGGCTCGAAGCGCTGCTCGCCGGCATCACGCTCGCCATCTCCCTGCTGCCGCAGGAGTTTCTGGTGGTGCTCACGGTTTTCCTTGCACTCGGGGCGTGGCGCATCTCGCGCAGCCGGGTACTGACGCGGCGCATCCCGGCGCTGGAGACACTCGGCGCCGCCACCATTCTGTGTGCAGACAAGACCGGCACCATCACCGAGAATCGCATGACGGTGACGCAGCTGGTGACGCGCGACGCGAGCTATGCGGTTGATTACGCGCAGGCGAATACGCTTCCGGAAGCCTTTCACGAGCTGGTCGAATTCAGCGTGCTGGCCAGCCTGGTCGACCCGTTCGACCCAATGGAGAAAGCCTTTCGCCGCCTCGCCGATCACTATCTCGCTGGGACCGAACACCTGCACGATGACTGGTCGCTGGAACAGCACTATCCGCTGAGCCGCGACATGCTCGCCATGTCGCATGGCTGGAAGGCTACCCAGCGCGACGAATACGTGGTGGCCGCCAAGGGCGCGCCGGAAGCCATTGCCGATCTGTGCCACCTGTCCGCGGCGGAAACCGCGGCCATCGCCGAGCAGGCGGACCGTCTGGCGGGGCAGGGCCTGCGCGTCCTGGCCATCGCCCGGGCGACGTTCAATGGCACGGCCTGGCCGCCGCAGCAGCACGATTTCCCGTTCGTATTTCTCGGCATGATTGCGCTGGCCGATCCGGTGCGCCCGCGGGTGCCGGAGGCGATTCGCGTGGCCCGCCGCGCTGGCATGCGGGTGGCGATGATTACCGGCGACTATCCCGGCACCGCCGGGGCCGTTGCGCGCGAAGCCAGAATCGATCTCTCCGGCGGCATCCTCAGCGGCCCGGAGATCGATGCGCTCGACGATGCAGCGCTGCGGCAACGCCTCAAGACCACTCACGTATTCGCGCGCGTGGCGCCGGAACAGAAGCTGCGCCTGGTACAGGCGTTCAAGGCCAACGGCGAGGTGGTGGCGATGACCGGCGACGGCGTGAACGACGCGCCCGCGCTCAAGGCCGCGCACATCGGCATCGCCATGGGCGGGCGCGGTACCGATGTCGCCCGCGAAGCGTCCTCGCTGGTACTGCTGGATGACGACTTTGCCACCATTGTCGATGCCATCCGCCTCGGCCGGCGTATCTTCAGCAACCTGCACAAGGCGATGGCCTATGTTCTCGCGGTGCATGTGCCGATTGCCGGCATGGCGCTGCTGCCGCTGCTGCTTGGCTTGCCGCTGGTGCTCGCGCCGGTGCACATCGTGTTTCTGGAACTCATCATCGACCCTGCCTGCTCGATCGTGTTCGAAGCCGAGCCGGAAGAGCGCGACAGCATGGAGCGGCCGCCGCGCCGGGCGGAGGCGCCCCTGTTCAGCTTGCGCACCCTGCTGTTGTCGCTGCTGCAGGGTGCGACCGTGTTTCTTGCGGTGGCCGCGGTGTATGCCATCTCGCTGCAGCGCGGGCAGGGCGCGGACGAGGCGCGTGCGCTGACCTTTGCCACTTTGGTGATCGGAAATCTGTGGTTGATTCTGGCCAACCGGTCTTGGTCAGGCACCCTGCTGGCCTCGCTGCGCATGCCAAACCCGGCGCTGTGGTGGGTGATCGGCGGCACCCTCGGCTTCCTTGCTTCCGTGCTTTATGTACCCGGACTGCGCGGCGTGTTCGGCTTCACGTATCTGCACGCGAACGATGTCCTGCTGGCGCTCGTCGCAGGTGCGACGGGGATAGCCTGGTTCGAGTTTTTCAAGTGGGCGAGGGGGAAAAAAATGGCGGGAACCAGCGCCTGACTGTGCCTGTTTCAACGATCCTGTGAGGGTTGAATACATGGAGAAGGGATGGCCGTAATCCTTGCCGACGTGCTCGTGATCGTGCATCTGCTGTTCGTCGCCTTTGTCGTCGCAGGCGGATTTCTGCTGGCGCGCTGGCCGAAGCTGGGTTGGTTGCACCTGCCTGCCGCAGCGTGGGGGGCGTATATCGAATTCAGCGGCGGAATCTGTCCGCTCACGCCGCTTGAAAATCGTTTGCGCGTTCTCGGCGGGGGCAGCGCGTACAGCGGGGACTTTGTCGAACGCTATGTGTTGCCGATCCTGTATCCCGGGTATCTGACCCTGCCGTTGCAGCAGGTGCTGGGGGGGGTGGTCGTGGGGGTGAACCTCGTTGCGTATGGGCTCGCTTACGCAGCGTGGCGACGCCGGGTTGCCGGGTAGCAGGTCGCGAGGCGCTCATCCACGGAAGATGGGGGACCGCTTTAGCCGCCGGCCGACTGCTCAATGCGACCGACGATCCAGGTCCTGATCCGCCAGCGAGACAGGATCTTCCATCGGTTCCAGGTGCGTGGTGATGTGCGCGTGAGTCACGGCCCGGCGAATGTCGGCTTCGATGCGCTCTGACCAGTCATGCCCCTGCTTGATGGTCCAGGCGCCAGGTACTAGGAGATGGACAGTGATGAAGGCACGGGCGCCGGCCTGACGCGTGCGCAGGGCGTGGAATTCCAGCCCCTGCCGGCGATAGCTATCCAGTATTGTTTCGATTGCCTTGAGTTCCTCCTCCGGGATGGAGATATCCATCAGGCCTGCGGCCGAGCGCTGCAACAGCTGCCAGCCGGTCCACACGATATTCAGCGCCACCAGCAGGGCGATCACCGGGTCCAGCCACAGCCAGCCGGTCAGCCAGACCAGCCCGACGCCGAGGATGACGCCGGCAGAGGTCCAAACGTCGGTGAGCAGATGGTGGGCGTCGGCTTCCAGCGTGATGGACTTGTATTTCTTGCCGACCCCCATGAGGACGCGCGAGGTGGCCAGGTTGATGATCGAGGCAACCACCGACACCGCCAGCCCGATGCCCACCGCTTCGAGCGGCTGTGGATTGAGCAGGCGTTCGATCGCGGCATAGCCGATGGCCACGGCCGCGACAAGGATGAGGAAGCCCTCGAATGCGCTGGAGAAATACTCCGCCTTGCCGTGCCCGTGCGCATGATTTTCATCCGCAGGCATCGCCGCTAGCGTCAGCATGGCCAACGCCATCATCGCCCCCGCCAGATTGACGAAGGATTCGAGCGCGTCGGACAGCAGACCGACCGAGCCGGTGAGCCACCAGGCCCAGCCCTTGAGCAGGATGGTGGCGAGCGCGGCGGCGATGGAGAGCCAGGCATAGCGTTTGAGGGAGGCAGGCAGCATTCGGTGTTTCGCGGGGCCAGGAAGTCGGGTCGATTGTATCGCGGCGCCTGTTCATTCGCCCGCATCAGCAGGAGGTTCCGACCGCGTCTCCACGATGCCTGGGAGGCGGTTGCCGAGGAACTTGGAATCGATCAAGCTGGTGCCCCCCGCGTTTTTTAGACCATCCGTTATGGAAAATCTGTTGTACTGGGCCGGCGTGTCGGCCGTCGCGGTGAACGCGCTGACCGGCGTGCTCGACGCCGGCCGCAAACACATGGACCTGATCGGCGTGATGATGGTGGGCGCCGCTACCGCACTGGGCGGGGGCACGGTGCGCGACGTGCTGCTGCAGCGTCCGGTGTTCTGGATCAGTGACCAGGTGTATCTGGTCGTCGCCCTGGCGACCACGCTGGTCATCTTCTTTGCGGTGCGTGGCCTGCGCCTGCCGCCGCGGCTGTTCCTGGTTCCCGACGCGCTCGGCCTGGCGCTGTTCACCATCGTCGGCACCCAGATCGCCCTGGAATGGAACGCACCCTGGCTGGTGGCGAGCCTGCTCGGCGTGATCACGGGTGTCATCGGCGGCGTGCTGCGCGACGTGCTGTGCAACGAGGTTCCCCTGATATTCGTGCGGGGCGAGCTCTATGCCTCGGCAGCCTGGACGGGTGCCCTGGTGCTGGTGGGGCTGCAGGCACTCGGCGTGTCGCCGGTGATTGCGGCGTGGGCGGGGATGGCGAGCGTGCTGGGCGTTCGCCTGCTGGCGATGGCGTTCCGCATCACGCTGCCGATCTATTCGGAGCGCAAGTAGGGCGCAGAAAACGGCGCGCGCCTATATTCCTGCAGACATCCCCCATCCGAACCCATAAAATGGCGGGCATGAAAATCCTGTCTGCTCTGCTGCTGATCCTGCCCCTGACTGCGTACGCCGAATGGGGCCAGTTCGATATCGAATTCGAAAACGATAAACCCTGGGTGGAACTGTCGGCCCAGTTGCCGCCGTATCCCAAGGCTGAAAACCTGGTCGAGTTCAACGTGTCGTCGGCCACACGCCACAAGCATTTCGCCGATACGGCATCGATCAGCGTCGGCGAGGACAAGGTGGTGCGCTACACCGTGGTGATCGAAGCGGCGGGCGGGGCGAAGAACGTCTCGTTCGAGGGCATGCGCTGCGATACGGGTGAGCGCCGCCTGTATGCCTACGGCCATCCCGACGGTACCTGGTCGAAGGCGCGCAGATCCGGCTGGGAGGGCATCAAGTTCCGTTCGCTGCTGTCGTACCACAAGGCCTTGTACGAGGATCATTTCTGCCCCGACGGCATCAACGTCAAGGACGGCAAGGTGGCGGCGCAGAACCTGCGTCGCGCGGCACGCTGATGCATTCCGTGGTGCAACACGCCCGGCGCATCGTCGTCAAGGTCGGCTCCAGTCTGGTCACCGCCGAGGGGCGCGGGCTCGACCATGACGCGCTGTCGCGCTGGGCCGAGCAGATCGCCGCGCTGACCGCCCAGGGCAAGGAAGTGGTGCTGGTGTCGTCCGGTGCGATCGCCGAAGGCATCGCGCGCCTGGGCTGGAAAAAGCGCCCGAAGGCGGTCAACGAATTGCAGGCCGCCGCCGCTGTCGGTCAGATGGGGCTGGTTCAGGCGTATGAATCGATTTTCCGTACCCACGGGCTGCATGCCGCGCAGGTGCTGCTCACTCACGAGGACCTGGCCGACCGTACCCGTTATCTGAATGCGCGTTCCACCCTGCGCACGCTGCTGGAACTGCGCGTGGTGCCGATCATCAACGAAAACGACACGGTCGCCACGGACGAGATCCGCCTCGGCGACAACGACACGCTGGGCGCCCTGGTGACCAACCTGATCGAGGCCGACTGTCTGATCATCCTCACCGACCAGACTGGTCTCTTTACGGCCGATCCGCGCAAGCAACCCGACGCTACGCTGGTAATGGATGCCCATGCCGGCGACCCCGAACTCGAGCGCATGGCGGGCGGAGCGGGCAGCAACGTCGGCACCGGCGGCATGTTGACCAAGATCCTCGCGGCCAGGCGCGCGGCGAGGAGCGGCGCCCACACGGTGATCTGCAGCGGCCGCGAGGAGCGTGTGCTGCTGCGGCTGGCAGCGGGCGAGGCCATCGGCAGCCAGCTGGTGGCGCGTCAGGCGCCCCTTGCTGCACGGCGGCAGTGGCTGGCCGACCATCTGCAGCTGCGCGGCGGGGTGGTGCTCGACGACGGCGCGGTGCGCGCCCTGCGTGAAGACGGCAAGAGCCTGCTGCCGGTCGGCGTGAAAGGCGTCACCGGTGAATTCGAGCGCGGCGAGGTGGTGGCGATTGTCGACCCCTCAGGCCGTGAAATCGCGCGTGGCCTGACCAATTACAGTGCAGGCGAGACACGCCGCATCGCCGGCAAACCCAGCAGCGCGATCGAGGCGGAGCTCGGCTATATGGACGAGCCCGAGCTGATCCACCGCGACAACCTGGTGGTGCTGGGGTGATCACCACGCTTGACCTGATGCGCCATGGTGAACCTGTCGGTGGGCGCAAATATCGCGGTCAGATCGACGATCCGCTGTCTGAAAAGGGCTGGGCGCAGATGCATGCGGCGGTGGGCGAGTCGGTGCCGTGGACGCGCATCGTGTCGTCGCCCTTGTTGCGCTGTCGCGCCTTTGCCCAACTGCTGGCCGAACGACACGGCTTGCCGCTGGCGCTGGATGAACGGCTTAAGGAAGTCGGTTTCGGCGCATGGGAGGGCAAATCGGCCGCCGAGATTGAGCAGGACGGGCCCGGCACGCTGGCGCGCTTCAAGGCCGATCCCCTGAATGCGCGTCCGCAAGGCGCCGAGCCGCTGGCCGATTTTCATGCGCGGGTGGCTGCCGCGCTCGACGACCTGCTTGAACAACACGCCGGCCAGCATGTACTGCTGGTTGGACACGCCGGGGTGATGCGCATGGCGCTGGCGTGGGCGCTGCAGATTCCGCTGGAACACGCCTACCGCATCGAGGTGGCGACCGCCTCGCTGACGCGGCTGCGATTCGATGCCGGCCATGCAAGCCTGATTTTCCACGGTAGCGCGCGCGTCGATCGGTGATCTGCCGCCTCGTTTTCTGGCTGTGTCTGTTGCTGGCCGCGCCGGCACAGGCAGCCGCCATCCGCCTGGTTGACGATGCCGAGCAAACCCTCGAATTCACTCGGCCGCCGCAGCGCATCATTTCTCTCACGCCGCATCTCACCGAACTGCTGTTTGCGGTCGGTGCCGGGCCGCAACTGGTGGGCGTCGACAGTGCCAGCGATTATCCCGTGGCAGCGCGAACGCTGCCGCGTATCGGCGACTACAGCCGCATCAACTTCGAGCGCATCCTGTTGCTGAAGCCGGATCTGGTCATCGTCTGGGTAGGCGGCAACCGCGCAGCGGACATCCACGGTCTGAGAAAAATGGGCGTGCCTGTGTTGCACACGCAGGCCACCCGGCTCGACGACGTGGCGCGCCTGCTGCGCCTGATCGGGCAGGCGAGCGGACATGCTGCGGCGGGGGAGGCGGCCGCGCGGGATTATTCCGGGCGGCTGGGCGGCCTGCAGGTGAAGGCAACACAGAAACCGCCGGTGAGCGTGTTCTATCAGGTATGGGACCGTCCGCTGATGACAGTGGGCGGCAGCCACTGGATCAGCGATGCGCTGGCACTGTGCGGGGCGCGCAACGTGTTTGCCGACCTGCGTTCAGCTTCGCCGGTGGTGTCGCGTGAGGCGGTGCTGCGGCGTGCGCCTGAACTGATCGTGAGCGGCACCGATGCGCCCGACATGCGTCGCCAGTGGCAGCGTTTTGCCAGCCTGCCGGCGGTTAGTAACCGGGCGTTTGTGCGGGTGGATGCTGATTTGCTGCATCGGCCGACGCCGCGTCTGGTCGAGGGCGTGGCCGAACTGTGCAAGGCGGTGGCGCCTTACCGGTGACGGTTGTCGCCTGGCTTGCGGTTGGGGCAGTTTTCCTTGATGCAGTCGGCGTAGATCTGCAGCGAGTGGTCGTGGATCGCAAAGCCGCGTTCCTTGGCGATGCGGTTCTGTCTTTTTTCGATTTCGGCGTCGAAAAACTCTTCCACCTTGCCGCATTGCAGACAAACCAGATGGTCGTGGTGATCGCCCTGGTTGAGTTCGAACACGGCCTTGTCGCTGTCAAAGTGGTGGCGGATCAGCAGCCCGGCCTGCTCGAACTGGGTCAGCACCCGGTAGACCGTGGCAAGGCCGATATCCTGACCCTCGTCGGATAGCAAGCGATAGATCTCTTCTGCGGTCATGTGACGCTTGTCACTCTGCTCGAACAGATCGAGGATTTTCAGGCGTGGCAACGTGGCTTTGAGACCGATGCTCTTGAGGTCGGACGGATTGCTCAAACAAGGCTCCAGAACGGGAACGCGAATACGTTATGATACGTTTTTTTCCAACCGCCCCAACCCTTCCGGCTTCTTGGCTATGCGTCATTACCTGATTCCTGTTCTGCTTCTGAGCCTGATTGCCGGGTGTTCCAGCGTCAAAGTCGGCCCTCACCGTATCGACGTGCAACAAGGCAATGCACTCGACCAGGAGAACGTCTCCCGCCTGAAGCCCGGCCTCAATCGTTCGCAAGTCCGCTTCCTGCTCGGCACCCCGCTAGTGGTCGATCCCTTCCGTAACGATCGCTGGGACTACGTATACGTGTTTTACAAGGCGGGCAGGCTGGCCGAGCAAAAACGCATCACCCTGTTTTTTGAGGGCGATACCCTGGCGCGCATAGAAGGCGATTTGCCGGGGCCGATTCCGCAGCCAGCAGCCCCTGCGGTCGAGCCAAAACCCGAACTGCAACCCGCAGCGCAACCCGAACCTGCAACATCGGTGGCGCTGCCTCCCGCGGCTCTGCCGCGTGCGGCCGAGCCGGTGACACAGCCCGATACGGTTGTGCAGTCTGTGCCCGTCGAATCCCAACCGCCTGCAACGCCAGTTCCAGCACCGACACCAGTTCCAGCACCGGCACCGGTTCCAGCACCGACACCGGTTCCGGCACCGACACCAGTCCCGGCTCCGGCTCCCGTCGTCGCACCGCTTGTGCAGCAGGAAGCGCCCAAGGCTGAACAGGTCTCCCGGCCGGCGGGACCTGAAACAAGCGTTGTCCCGCCCCTGCCCAGCCCGCGAAACGTCCCGGCTTACGTCGATCCTCGCCCGTCTGCCGAGTTGAGCCTGCAGCCCGAAACCGATGTTGCAAGAATCCAGCCGGACGTGATCCCGTCCTTTCCCGAAGTCGAGTCCGCGCAAGCAGAGCGCAATGCACCGGTGCTGAAATCGTTGAATGACTGGGCGGTGGCCTGGGCACGGCGTGACAAGACGGCCTATTTTGCTGCCTATGACGACCGCTTTGTGCCGCAGGACGGAATCAGCCGGGCCGAGTGGGAGAATCGCAAGCGTCATGCGCTGGATACGGCAAAAAATATCGAGGTCAGGGTTGATTCGCCAAGGGTGGATCGGACAGAGGAAGGCACCGTTACGGTGACCTTCAACCAGTTTTATCGCTCAGGCAACTACAGCGATGCGGTGGTCAAACAGTTGCACATGGTCGAACAGGAGGGACGCTGGCTGATCGTCGAGGAAAAAGTGTTGTCGGAACTGCGCGGGATCCGGCCATGACCGTGCGGACCGCCATTGCTGGCGTGTCCGGCCGCATGGGACGTGCCCTGCTCGAAGCCGTGGCGTCCGATAAGGACTGCGCGTTATGCGCGGCCATAGATCGACCCGGCAGCCCGCTCGCGGGACAGGACGCCGGCGCCGCCTGGGGTGTTGCAAGCGGGATTCTCGTGACCGGTCAGCCGGCTGACGCCCTGCAGGGTGCGCACGTGCTGATCGATTTCACCCGGCCGGAAGCCACCTTCGGTTATCTGGACGCCTGCGTCGCGGCGAGCGTGCCAATGGTGATTGGCACCACCGGTTTCGACGAGGCAGGCCGTGCGCGCATTGCGGCAGCGGCACGGCAGATTCCCATTGTCTTCGCACCCAACATGAGCGTGGGCGTGAACCTGCTGATGAAGCTGGCCGAACTCGCCGCGCGGGTGCTGGAGAACGGCTACGACATCGAGATCATCGAGGCGCATCACCGC
>JAJYXG010000114.1:0-58119 GCA_021791095.1 Pseudomonadota bacterium | reverse complement strand
TTGCCGATGCTGGAGCCGGGATAGTAGATCAGCCGCCGGCCTTCCGGCAGATACGGGGTGGCCGCTTCGAGGTCGTGGATGAAGTCCATGCCCAGCGCGGTGACGGCAAGCGCCGGGTAGTCGCGGGCGAGCGGTTCCGCCGCCGCGGCCAGCGGGGCGCCGGCAATGTCCATCACGACGAGATGCGTGGGATTCAGCGCGTCGAGCAGCCGGCGCACCTTGACGCAATCGCCCGCGCCGGGCTCGACGATGCCCTCCACCGGGCCGATGGCGGCGGCGATCTCGGGCATGCGGGCATGCATCAGCGCCTGTTCGGTGCGGCACAGCGCATACTCGGGCTGCGCGCAGATCGCTTCGAACAGGCGGCAGCCCGTCTCGTCGTAGAAATACTTGGGCGGAATCGACCTGGGGCTGGCTGCGAGCCCGCTCAGCACGTCGTTGCGCAGATCGTCGCGCTCGACGGAAAGGTTCTTGAAGGTGAATGCCACTCAGGCCACGATCGACACATCGCTGCCGGCTTGCAGCCGGCCGATTTCTGTCGCCTGCGCGAAGCCGTGCCGGCGGAAGGTGCCCAGCACTGCTTCCCGCGTTTCATCCGTGCAGCTCACCAAGAGGCCACCGCTGGTTTGCGGGTCAGTCAGCAAGGCGCGCTGCCAGTCGGCGATACCGTCGGCCAGCTTCACTTCGCTGCCGTAGCTCGCCCAGTTGCGCTCGCTGGCGCCGGTGATATGGCCTCCCTGTGCGAGTGTGCTGACACCCGGCAGCAGGGGCAGCCGGGCGAGTTCGGCGTGCGCCGCCACCTTCGAGGCGCGGGTGATTTCGAGCAGATGGCCGAGCAGACCGAAGCCGGTGATGTCGGTCATCGCGTGCACGCCGTCGATGGCGGCCAGATCGGCGCCCGCGGTGTTGAGCTGGGTGGTGGTGGCGATCATCGCCGCGTATTGATCCGCACTCAGCAGGCCTTTTTTCAGCGCCGCGCTGTAGATGCCCACCCCCAGCGGCTTGCCGAGGATGAGGTGGTCGCCGGCCTGGCCGCCGCTGTTCTGCTTGACGCGGCGCGGATCGACCACGCCGATGCCGACCAGGCCATAGATCGGTTCCGGCGCATCGATGGAGTGCCCTCCGGCGATGGGGATGCCGGCAACTTTGCAGACTGCCTCGCCGCCGGCGAGGATTTGCCGGATGACTTCGTTGGGCAGCTTGCCGATCGGCATGCCGACGATGGCCAGCGCGAACAATGGGTGCCCGCCCATGGCGTAGACGTCGGACAGCGCATTGGTCGCGGCGATGCGGCCGAACTCGTAGGGATCGTCGACGATGGGCATGAAGAAGTCGGTGGTCGCCACGATCGCCTGTTTGTCGTTCAGCCGGTAGACCGCGGCGTCGTCGCCGTGCTCGATCCCAACCAGCAGGTCGGGATAGGCCGCCGCCAGGTGCGAGGCGAAGGGCGTGTCGGACAGGATGTCGCGCAATACCGAGGGGGCGATCTTGCAGCCGCAGCCGCCGCCGTGGGAGAACTGGGTCAGGCGGATGGGGGGAGCGAGGAGGGGATCGTTCATGGGCCGAATTCGTCTGTTGTTGAGTGGGCGCCTAGGGCGTGAAATTAGCGTTAACGCGCTCTAAATGCATGGGCTACAGTACTTTATATAACATGAACCCGATCCGGCCCATCAGCACTTATACCGCGGACCAACTCATCGACCGGCTGACGCAGGCGCGCAGGCGCCTGCGCGCGCTGATCGATTGCCTGCCGGACGGCGGCTGGCTGGGACCGCACGCCGAACACCTGAACCCGCCGCTGTGGGAATACGGGCACATCATCTGGTTCCAGGAGCGTTGGTGCCTGCGCGCCTGGCCCGACGGCGGTTTCGCGGCCAGTCTGCTGGCCGGGGCCGATGCCCTGTACGACTCTTCCAAAGTGCCGCACGACGTTCGTTGGGACCTGCCTTTACTGGATCCCGCGGCGGTCGATGACTACGCAACTCGCGTGGACGAAACCGTGACGACCCGCCTGCGCAACAGGTTCAGCGACGAACTCGCCTATTTCGCCGAACTGAGTCTCTATCACGAGTTGATGCACATCGAGGCCTGGTGGATGGCGTTCCAGAATCTGGGCTATGAACCGCCCGCCTGGCCAGAGGCCGCCGGCGTACTGTCGGCGCAGCGGTTGGCATTGGCCGGGGGTGAAGTCGAACTTGGCAGCGGAACGGACGAAGGGTTTATTTTCGACAACGAGAAGTGGCGACACACGGTGCCGGTTCCGGCATTCGACATCGACGCGAGCCCGGTGTCCGAGGCGGCCTTCGCCGAATTCGTCGAGGTGGGCGGTTATCAGAGCAGGTCGGAGTGGTCGGATGACGGCTGGGCCTGGCGCACGGCCAGCGCTGCCCGCCATCCGGTCTACTGGCGGCGGGAACACGGCGGCTGGCAGGTGCGCCGCTTCGAGCGCTGGCAGCCGCTCAGTGCGGACCGTCCCATGCTGCATGTGAACCGTTTCGAGGCCGAGGCCTGCGCCGCGTGGATGGGCCGGCAATTGCCGACAGCCGCGCAGTGGGTGCGCGCGTCGACGCATCCGGGGTTTCGCTGGGGCATGGCGTGGGAATGGCTGCGCGATCCGTTCACGCCGTATCCGGGCTTTGCGCCCGATCCCTACCAGGATTATTCCGAGCCGTGGTTCCACACGCACGGCGAATTGCGCGGCGGCGGACCGATCACCGACATGTCGCTGAAACGCCCCGGCTTCCGCAATTTCTACCTGCCGCATCGGCGCGATCCGTTTGCGGGATTCCGCACCGCAAGCCCGATTTAGGACTCAGCCGCCGGTCATCGACATGAAGCGCAGGATCTTGTGCGGCGCTTCGCGGAATTCGTGGCGTTCCGGCTTGAGGTTGATCGCGTCGACAATCGCGGCTTCCAGTTCGGCATCGCTGCAGCCGCCGCGCAGCAGCGGGCGGAATTCGAATTTCTCGTCCTGTCCCAGGCACATGTAGGCGGTGCCGTCGACGGCGATGCGCACGCGGTTGCAGGTTTCGCAGAAGTGCTGCGAGATCGGCGTGATGAAGCCGACGTTGAAGCGGCCGTCGGGCGTGCCCAGATAGCGCGCGGGGCCGGCGCCGGGCAGGGTGGTTTCGATGAGATCGAACTGCTGGCGCAGGCGTTCCTTCACCGGCTGCAGGTCGAGGTATTCGGCGTTTTGCCCGGTGGTGCCCATCGGCATCGATTCGATCAGGCGCAGCACGAAGCCTCGCTCCATGCAGAACGCGACCATCTCGTCGATCTCGTCATCGTTGCTGCCGGCGAGCGCCACCATGTTGAGCTTGATCGGCGTGAAGCCGGCGTCCTGCGCTGCGGCGAGGCCGGCCATCACCTTGGCGAGCACATCACGGCCGTTGATCTTTTCCACCCGCGCCTGCTGCAGCGAGTCGAGGCTGACGTTGAGCCGCGTCACCCCGGCGGCCTTGAGCGCCTGTGCGTGGCGTTCGAGCTGGGTGGCATTGGTCGACAGCGACAGATCATGGACGCCGGGCAGGGCGGCGATGCGACCGGCGAGATCAGAAATGTCGCGCCGCAGCAGCGGTTCGCCGCCGGTCAGGCGGATGCGGCTCACGCCGAGCCGGGCAAACGCGCCGACCAGGCGTTCGATCTCGTCGAAATTGAGCCAGTGCTCGGGCTCCTCGAAACCCATGAAGCCTTCCGGCATGCAGTAGCTGCAGCGCAGGTCGCAACGGTCCGTTACCGACAGCCGCACGTAATCGATGCGGCGTCCGAACTGATCGATTAGAACGGGTGCGTTCATGGGCAGGCTGGAGTGCTTGGCAGGAATGGGTTATATATGGAAAAATATAACCTTATTTGGACGGACTGGCAACGCAAGCATGAAAGTGTTTGGTATTGCGGGATTTAGCGGAAGCGGAAAAACCACGCTGATCGAGCGCGTGCTGCCGCAGCTCGCTGCGCGCGGGTTGAAGGTGGCGGTGATCAAGCACACCCACCATGATTTCGATATCGACCGCCCCGGCAAGGACAGCTGGCGTGCGCGCGAGGCGGGTGCTGCGGCGGTGCTGCTGGCCTCCGACCACCGCACCGCCGTGCTGACCGAGCATCGCAATACGCCCCCCCTGCTGGGGGAATTGTTGAATAAACTCCCGCCGTGCGACCTGGTGCTGGTCGAGGGCTACAAGCGCGAGGCCATTCCCAAGCTGGAAGTGCATCGCGCCGAGACCGCCAAGCCCTGGCTGTTCCCGGATGACCCGACTATTCTGGCAGTGGCGTCCGACATCGAGCCACCAAACGGTTTTCCCCGCATCGACATTGATGCCATTTCCCAGCTCACCGATTTCATTCTTGACCATGCTCTCAGCCGACCAACTGCTTGATGCCCTGCTCGAACGCGCCCGCGGCGTGACAGCGAGCGAGACCGTGCCCGTGACGGATGCGCTCGGGCGCGTGCTCGCCGTGCCGCAGACTTCTGCCATCACCGTGCCGCCGCTCGACAACAGCGCGATGGATGGTTACGCCGTGCGCGTCGCCGACGTGGCGGTGGCCGGCGTACGCCTGCCGGTGTCGCAGCGCATCCTTGCCGGCAGCGTCGGCACGTCGCTCGTGCCCGGAACCGCTGCGCGCATCTTCACCGGCGCGCCGGTGCCGCCGGGCGCCGATGCCGTTGTGATGCAGGAATACTGCGGCATCGAAGGCGACGAAGTCATCATTCACGCGCTGCCGCGTCCCGGCGAAAACATCCGCCGCGCGGGCGAGGACATCGAAGCCGGCGCGCAGGTTCTCTCCGCCGGTACCCGCCTCGGCGCGGCCGAGATGGGGCTTGCCGCCTCGGTCGGGCTGGCCGAGCTGCCGGTGTTCAGGAAACTGAAGGTGGCGTGCTTCTTCACCGGCGACGAACTGGTGACCCCGGGCGCGCCGCTCGCGCCGGGCCGGATCTACAACTCGAACCGCTATACGCTGACCGGCCTGGTGAACGGTCTGGGCTGCGAACTCATCGACCTCGGTATCGTGCCCGACACGCTGGAAGCGACCGAAGCTGCGCTGGCGCAGGCTGCGCGCGAAGCCGATGTCGTCATCACCAGCGGCGGCGTGTCGGTGGGCGAGGCGGATTACGTGAAAGCGGCGGTCGAGAAGCTCGGCCGCGTCGAGATGTGGAAGGTCGCGATGAAACCCGGCAAGCCGCTGGTCTACGGACGCGTGGAGGACGCCGACTTCATCGGCCTGCCCGGCAACCCGGTGTCGGCCTTCGTCACCTTCGGCCTGTTCGTGCGGCCGTTCCTGCTGAAGCGCATGGGTGCGGCCGACGTGCTGTACCGCGCATTCGCCGTGCGGGCCGATTTCGCCTGGAAGAAGCCGGGCGCGCGCCGTGAATTCCTGCGTGCCCGGCTGCAGCCCAATGGCAAGCTGGGGCTGTTTCCGAACCAGAGTTCGGGCGTGCTGACGTCGTGCGCCTGGGCCGATGGCCTGGTCGATCTCGAAATCGGCCAGACCATCCGGCCGGGCGACTGGGTGCGCTTTATTCCCTTCTCGGAGCTGCTCGCATGAAACTGCGCCTGCTGTACTTTGCCCGCCTGCGCGAGCGCTTCGGCGTGGCCGAAGAGGGGATCGAATTCGCCGGCACCACGGCCGCCGACCTGCTTGCCGCGCTGCAGGCGCGCGGTGGCGTGTGGGCGGAGGAACTGGCGGCGGGCCGGGCATTCCGCGTGGCGGTCGACCAGGATCTCGTCGCGCTCGATGCGGTGCTGCATGACGGTGCCGAAGTTGCGATCTTTCCGCCGGTGACAGGAGGCTAGCGCGGTGAAGATTCTCGTCCAGGCCGATGCCTTCGACCTCGGCACCGAAGTCGATGCGATGCGCCAAGGCCGCACCGACATCGGCGCCATCGCCAGCTTTGTCGGCCTCGCGCGCGACATCAACGAAGGCAGCGGCGTCGCGGCGATGACGCTGGAGCATTACCCCGGCATGACCGAAAAGGCGCTTGCCGCGCTGGTCGACGAGGCCAGCGCACGCTGGGCGTTGCTCGATGTCACCGTGATCCACCGCATCGGCCGGCTGCTGCCGGGCGATCCCATCGTGCTGGTGGCGGTGGCCAGCCGGCACCGCGGCGAAGCCTTCGCCGCCTGCGAGTTCATCATGGATTATCTGAAGACCCAGGCGCCGTTCTGGAAGAAGGAAGAAACGCCCGAAGGCGAGCGCTGGGTCGAAGCGCGCGCCAGCGACGATGCGGCGGCGGCACGCTGGACGGAATCCTGATTCGCCACCCCTGAATCCGATCGGATCTCGGGGCTTTTTCCGGCGGCTTGAGCGCCGGATTATTCAAGTTCATTGAAAGCATGGCAACGCCTCGCAGGGCGTATGGCTACGCCTCTGTCAGCACCAATCTAAAACAACTTCGGAGCATCGCGCACCATGCCAGTGCTGCGCGCATCGCTCGACCGTGGGTGTTCCCCCGCTCACTCCCATTGGCTCAAGGCCAATATCCATAATGCTTCCGACAGTTTTTGCTGGCCGTTTTGCATGGTTGGCACGTGTGTTGCTGTGTCATTACACGTCATAACAAGTCATGGAGCGCGCATCGACATGGAAAAGCCCCGGAAGAAAGCGCCTGCGCTGCTGCAGGTATCGCCGGTCCCGCTGTATACGCAGATCAAGGAAATACTGCGCGACCGCATTTTGGACGGCACCTATCTGGCGCATCAGCAGATGCCGTCCGAGAGCGAACTGACGAGCACCTTTGGCGTATCACGCATCACGGTGCGGCAGGCCCTGGGCGACCTGCAGAAGGAAGGTCTCATTTTCAAGATCCACGGCAAGGGTACCTACGTCTCCAAGCCCAAAGCTTTCCAGGATATCGCCCAATTGCAGGGCTTTGGCGAGGCGATGTCGCGTATGGGTTACGAGACCTTCTCGCGCGTGGTGAGCCTCAAAAATTTGATGGCCAACTCGGTCGTGGCCGCAAGGTTGGGGGTAAACCAGACCGAAGAAGTCATGGAATTGCGCCGGGTTCGCTACCTCAATCGGGCGCCTATTTCGCTCGACGTGACCTATGTGCCCCGAGCGATTGGCGAACGCCTGGCCAAGGAAGACCTGGCGCATCGGGACGTGTTCCTGATTCTGGAAAACGACTATGGGCTTGCTCTGGGCGAAGCCGAGTTGCAGATCGAGTCAATGCTGGCAGATGAGTATCTGGCCCGCCAACTGCAGGTGGAGGAGGGGGCGCCGGTGCTGCGCATCGAGCGGCTCACCATGACCGCCGACGGCAAGCCGATCGATTTCGAATATCTGTATTACCGCGGTGATGCGTTCCAGTACCGGATGCGCATCGAACGTTCACACGTTTAGGAGATTTGCATGAGTGAGTTGATTGTTGAAGTGGATGTGCTGGTGATCGGCGGCGGGACGGCGGGTCCGATGGCGGCCGTCAAGGCCAAGGAAAAGAACCCGGCGCTGAAGGTGATGCTGCTGGAGAAGGCCAACGTGAAGCGCAGCGGCGCCATCTCGATGGGCATGGACGGCCTCAACAATGCGGTGATTCCGGGCCATGCGGAGCCGGAGCAATACGTGAAGGAAATCACTGTCGCCAACGACGGCATCGTCAACCAGAAGACGGTGATGGCCTACGCGAAGGAGAGCTTCAACATGATCAACCAGCTCGATCGCTGGGGGGTGAAGTTCGAGAAGGACGAGACCGGAGACTATGCGGTGAAGAAGGTACACCACATCGGCACCTATGTGCTGCCGATGCCGGAAGGGCACCACATGAAGAAGGTGCTGTATCGCCAGCTGAAGAAGGCGCGGGTGGAGATCACCAACCGCTACATGGCGACCCGCCTGCTGCTGGACGCCAACGGTGCGATCGCCGGTGCGATGGTGCTGGATACCCGCGAGGGCACGTTCGGTGTGATCCGCGCCAAGTCGGTGATTCTGTGCACCGGCGCGGCTGGGCGCCTGGGCTTGCCGTCCTCCGGCTATCTGTTCGGCACCTATGAAAATCCGACCAATGCCGGCGACGGCTATGCGCTGGCCTACCACGCCGGCGCGGAGCTATCCGGCATCGAGTGCTACCAGATCAATCCGTTGATCAAGGACTACAACGGTCCTGCCTGCGCCTATGTCACCGGTCCCTTCGGCGGTTACACATCGAACGCCAAGGGCGAGCGTTTCATCGAATGCGACTACTGGAGCGGCCAGATGATGATGGAGTTCTACAAGGAACTCGAAGGCGGCAACGGCCCGGTGTTCCTTAAGATGGATCATCTGGCTGAAGAGACGATCAGCACCATCGAACACATCCTGCACACCAACGAGCGTCCGAGCCGGGGACGTTTCCACGAGGGGCGGCATCTCGACTACCGCCAGGGCATGGTGGAAATGCATATTTCTGAAATCGGCCTGTGCAGCGGGCACTCGGCTTCCGGCGTGTGGGTGGACGAGCACGCGGCGACCACCGTGCCGGGTCTCTACGCAGCCGGCGACCTCGCCTGCGTCCCCCACAACTACATGCTGGGCGCCTTCGTTTACGGCAAGTTCGCCGGCGAAAGCGCGGCCGACTATGCGCTCACGCACGCACTGCCCGCGGTCGATGCCGCGCAGGTGGAGGCGGAGCGCAAGCGCGTGCTGGGCCCGCTGTCGAACCCGGACGGCCTGCCGCCGAGCCAGGTCGAGTACAAGCTGCGCCGCTTCGTGAACGACTACCTGCAGCCGCCCAAGGTGACGAAGAAGATGGAGATCGGCCTCAATCGCTTCGCTGAAATTGGTGCTGACTTTGCCAATATGTCCGCCTCGAATCCGCACGAATTGATGCGCGCGATGGAAGTGCATTTCATCCGCGACTGCGCGGAAATGGCGGCACGCGCTTCGCTGTTCCGCACCGAGTCGCGCTGGGGGCTGTATCACTACCGGGTCGAGCATCCCGAGAAAGACGATGCCAACTGGTTCTGCCACGCGCAACTGAAGAAAAACGAGGCGGGCGAAATGACCTGCTTCAAGCGACCCATCGATCCCTACATCGTGGCGCTCGACGATGAAGAGAAGGATGCCTACAACCGCCTGCGTATCGTTAAGCAGGCTGCCACCGCCTAAGGAGCCTTTCCATGCCTATGACCATGAACCGGGTGTCTGTGCCCGTCGTTGTGAACGAGGACGCCTGCATTGCCGACAAGGGCTGCACCGTCTGCGTCGAATCGTGTCCGCTGGATCTGCTGGCGGTCGATCTGCTGAAGAAAAAGGCTTACATGCGCTACGACGAGTGCTGGTATTGCCTGCCGTGCGAGAAGGATTGCCCGACCGGGGCGATTCGCGTCGAGATTCCGTATCTGTTGCGTTAAATCAAACCTAATTTACCTGGAGAGCCAGTAATGCCGCTTACATTGAAAGAACGCCCCATCTTCGTGATTGGCGCTGAACGTTCGGGCACCACGTTGCTAATGACCATGCTGGGATGCCATCCGCGTATCGCCGTGCCGGAAGTCGCCTGGTTTTACCCGCGTTTCCGTCCCTTTATGCATACCTACGGCGACTTGTCGCAAAAGGATAATTTCAAGACGCTACTGGAGGAAATGATATTCGGGTTGAAGACACCATTCTGGGGAATGAAAGTCAATCCGCGCATGATTGTTGATGAACTGCTATCGACAGCACAGGAGACCAGTTTTGCGGGGGCTTACGATGCGGTTATGGCGCGCTTCGCCAAAGAATCCGGCAAGCCTCGCTGGGGTGAGAAAACCCCATACAACTTGTTCTATATCAAAGAGATTCTGGAAGATTTTCCCAATGCACAATTGGTTTTCATCACTCGGGACGGGCGTGATGCGAGTGCTGATTACCTAGCGTCCGGATTTGGCCCAACCAATATTTATTGCGCAGCAGAAATGTGGCGCATGTGTCAGGAAGCAGTAGAGCCGTGGCGCGCAAACCTTCCTGCAGACCAATGGTTGGATGTGAGTTACGAAGAGTTGGTTGCTGATTCAGAAGGCGTGCTTAAGGGCGTGTGCGAGTTTTTGGGTGAGCCATACGACCCGAATATGCTCAATTTCCACCAGACCGATATTGCAAAAGCACGCGGTGGAACCCGGGACCATGCGCCGCTGGGGCAGCCTGTCACAACACAGTTCATCGGCATCTACAAAGACCAGCTAAGCAAAAAAGAACAACGCATCTTCATGGCGTCTGCGGGTAAGGCGCTGGCAGCAGCGGGTTATGAAGCTGATTCCGAACCGTGCAAATTATCGGTGGACGAGATTGCATTGTTTTGGGAGTTGGATGGACGCATTCGCGCAGCCACGCTGGATGCGCCGCACGGCCATATCGTATACGAGAGCTATAACGATTGGCTGATAGACCAGCGCGAGTTAAGGATGGGCAAACACGGGTCTGAAAGCGTACCGAAACCTGCGCCCTTCCCCATCGGTCATGCCTTAGAAGACTACCTCACAGGCTTGCGCGCAATGCGCAAATGGAAGTCCTATCTCTGCATAAAGCGCCAGTACTACAGCACCGAGGTCGTTTTATAACGAACGTTGATTATAAGGGAGAGCGACGTGAGCATGACGAACCGTTTGATCCGCGAGCCGGAACAAGAAGACGTATCGCAGGTAGAACACACACGCTGTAAAACAGTACGCGGGCGCATTCAGATTGATAACGTGTCCGTTGAATTTCGGCGGAATGGCACGACCACTGTGGCGCTCGAAAATGCCAATGCAGATATCCAGCCAGGTGAATTTATCGCGCTCCTAGGACCATCCGGATGTGGCAAATCTACCTTGTTGAATGCGATTGCCGGCATTGTGAAACCAACCGCTGGCAAGCTGTCTGTCGATGGCGAGGCTGTAGGCGAACCAAATGAAGCACGGGGCATGATTTTTCAGCAGCACGCGCTTTTCCCATGGATGACGGCGCTGCAAAACGTGGCCTTCGGCCCCAGGATGTTGGGAGCGGCCAACCCTGATGGGGTGGGGCGTACCTTCCTCGGTTTGGTGGGTTTGGAAAAGTTCAAAGACCTCTATCCTTCGCAACTTTCCGGGGGGATGCAGCAGCGCGTTGGCATCGCGCGCGCGCTGGCTACGTATCCCCCTGTGCTTTTGCTCGACGAGCCGTTCGGCGCGCTCGATGCACAGACCCGAACCATCATGCATGAAGAACTGCTGAAGATATGGAGCAGCTTCCGTACTACGGTCGTGTTCGTAACGCACGATGTAGACGAGGCGATTTTCCTGTCAGACCGGGTTCTTGTGATGAAGACCATGCCGGGCGGCATCAAATGCGAAATCCTCGTGGATATTCCGCGCCCGCGCACGAGCGAGACCTTGACCAACCCGCGTTTCGGGGAAATCAGACGCGAAATCTTATCCATCATTCGCGAAGAAAGTCTGCGCGTTTTCAATTCCTGATGCACTGTGTTACTTGGAGAATGACATGGCAAGCATTGAACATTCTATTAACGGCCTGACGCACTTATCAGTAGAGCGTTTGGCGAGCCTCGCCAATACGGTAAACGCAACGATTTGGACGGTTCTAAGCGCGATGCTTTTTCTCGGTGTATGGGCACTTGCTGCATACAGCGTAAATGATGCGGTTTTGCTCCCCATGCCGATAGACGTGGGACGGGGTTTCCTGGATTTGATCGCGAACAACAGTTTGTTGCAGGACGTTCTGGCGAGTTTGAAGCGGGTGTTTATTGGTTTCTTTATTGCCAGTGCCATTGCCGTTCCTCTGGCGATGGCCCTTGCCCATAATTTGTTTGCCCGGCGATTGGCCATGCCGATCATCCATTTGATTCGTCCCATTCCGCCGATTGCCTGGATTCCTATGGGCATCCTGTGGTTTGGAATCGGCGATGAAACCAGCTATTTCATCACCGCCATTGCGGCTTTTTTCCCGATATTTCTCAATGCCTTCACCGGGGGCATGGCGATGGAGCACCAGCATTTGTATGCGGCGAAATGCCTCGGGGCGAAGCGCATGGACGTCATTCGTTTCGTGATGCTCCCATCGGCGATGCCGATGATCTGGACAGGACTGAAGATTGGCCTCGGTCAATCCTGGATGGCGGTGGTGACAGCAGAACTGGTCGCCGCTCAATCTGGGCTGGGCTACATGATCCAGGTTAACAGGCTCAATCTTGATACGGCCTATGTTCTGGTTGGTATGGCAGTAATCGGTGTGCTTGGCTCGGTAATGACCCATATGCTGAGCTGGATTGAAAAGTATGTACTTCCCTGGCGTAACGCTTAATTCTTGATAGGAGATCGACATGTCAATCGTACGTTGCAAATCCATGTTCCATGCGTTCTTGATGGCCACGATATTTGGTTGGACGGCACTGGCGCATGCTGCAGACGCGCCGATCAAGATCCGGATCGCCTACCCTTCAGGCATGAATGGACAAATTCCTGTTGTGATGGAGCGTGCCGGAATCGCAAAAAAATACGGCCTTGACGCTGAATACAGTTTTTTTCAGTACGGCCCGCCTGCAATGGAGGCTTTCGCATCAGGTCGGGTTGATGCAGTGATTACCAGTTTGATGCCGGTCACTACATTGCTTTCGAAGCAGCCGGATGCCGCTGAGGTTGTTGCGTCCTTGGGGCAGTCGAGTCATGCGTTGATGGTGGCAAAAGACAGTGCTGTGACTGACGTTTCACAATTGAAAGGCAAGAAAATTGCCGTTTCATTCGGCTCTGATTCGTACCTGGATTTGCTTACCTTGCTTAAGGGTGCGGGCTTGAACCCGGCCTCCGACGTGCAACTGCTGAATACCCAGCCTAATGAATTGGTACTTGCGTTAACGCAAAAATTCGCCGATGCAATTGTTATCAGGCAGCCGCAAGTCCTGCGTTTGAAAGAGGACTTCAACGCCAAGGTTGTCTATACCTGGCCGTTTCGTTTCGTTTCGATCATGCGTACTGACTTTATGAAAGCCAATCCATCCGTCAAAAAGAAATACCTGGCGGCACTGCGTGAGTCGATCCTGTTTATTGCCAAGAACAAGGAAACGGCAAGCGAGTGGTTCGGCGAGAAGTTGCGGATCGATCCGGACACCATACGGCAGGTGTCGAGCGACGACCCTTATTACAACGTATCCAGGCTGGAGGATATCTCTGTCGAGGTCACGCCAGTCTTTCAGAGGCTGCTGAACAACTGGTTCAAGAACAGCTATGAAAGCGGAATGATTAAAACTCCGCTCGTCATGAACACAACGGCGAAGTGATGCCACCTATACCGGGTAAACCATGATGATTATCGATCTCGAACAACAGTTACTTGAACGACTGCATGACCCGGATGCGGGTGTGCGTCGTATAGCGGTACTGGATTTGCTGGATAGTGACGAAGCGAATATTTCGCCTTGGCTTATTACCGCTTTGCATGACCCCGATGCGGGTGTGCGTGTTGAAGCTGCGCGGTTGTTGGAGGGGTACGAGACACACGACGCAGTACGTGCCTTGATCGCTGCGCTAGACGATCCGGATAAGGATGTGGCTCAAGCAGCCGCTGACTCGCTGGCCGAATTGAAAGAGCGAGAAATGGCGGAGCCACTTCTCGCAGCGCTTGCGGAACAGATAACGCCAAGCAAGCAAGCAGCGTTACTGCGCGCTGTGCGTGAGTTACGCGCAGCGGATGCCTTCGCTCCAGCAATGAGCGCGCTCGATTCAGATAGCAGCGTCGTCCGGTGTGCAGGTGTTGGCGTGCTGGGGTATTTGCGTAACGCCGATGCGCTGCCCGATATCGCGAAGATAGCCGCAACCGATCCAGACCCGGAAGCGCGGCGAATTGCTATCGGTGCCTTGGGTTTTTCCACCGACGCCATTGTCGTCAAACAGACTTTGGTGGCGGCGCTGCGAGATGGTTTCTGGCAGGTGCGGGAAGAAGCGGCTGTCACATTGGGAAAGCTCAAGCTTGTTGATGCCGCTAACGATTTGGTCCCGGTTATGACTGACGCTTATTGGCAGGTGCGCGTGAAAGCCGCCCGGAGTTTGGGCAAGTTGAAAGCGCGTAGTGCGTTACCTGTATTGATTGACGCGCTGAGCCATGAGATTAGCAATCTGCGTAAGGAAGCGGTGGTTGCATTGGGCGAAATCGGGGATTTGGCGGCAATTCCCGCGCTGGAGAATGCGCTTTATGACAGCGATCCGGATGTGCGCAAGCTTGCGCGCCTGGCTCTGACGCAACTCTCGACATGAGGAGAACGACATGACTTACGTTGTTGCAGAACCCTGCATCAAATGCAAGTACGGTGACTGCGTGCCGGTGTGTCCCGTGGACGCTTTCCATGAGGGGCCGAATTTCATGGTGATCGACCCGGAGGAGTGTATCGACTGTTCGCTGTGCGTCGATGAGTGTCCGGCCGGAGCGATCTTCGCCGAAGCAAAATTGCCGGATGAATATACGCGATATCTCACGCTCAATGCCGATCTAACCAAAACCTGGCCACTCATCAAAGACAAGCCGGAGCCCTTGGCGGACGCCGATGATTGGGTGGATACGAAAGACAAATTCCAGTATCTGGAAATGACGGAGGCGGCGTGATGCCAAGCTTAGTCTGGATGTTTTCGGGCTGATGCCCGAACAGGAAAAGAGCAATCAATAATAATTTCAGCGTAAGTGGGGACGGCCTTTTTTCTATCAATCGACAGGAAGGAAGGCATGACATGGCAGAGATGCGCAGTTTCACTCCCGGAATTTCAATACCTCGTCGTATGGCGCTGGCGCTGGCATGTGTTGGCGCGTTGATCGGAGCGGCTGCCCACGCGGAAACGGTGACCGTCGGCATCGGCACGCAGAACACCACGACCAACACCGTGACCGGCGGCATCGTGATCGACAAGCTCGGTCTGCTGGACAAATACCTCGCCGAGCTGAAGAAGACGCCCAAGTACAAGGACATCGACTTCAAGCTCGACTGGCAGAATTTCACCTCGGGCCCGCCGGTGACCAACGGCATGGTGGCGAACAAGCTGCAGATCGGCATGATGGGCGACTACCCGCTGCTGGTGAATGGCGCCACCTTCCAGGCGGGCAACGAGACCAAGAGCGAGCTGATCGCGCTGATCGCCTACAACATCAACGGCGCGGGCAACGGTATGGTGGTCCACAAGGATTCGCCCTACTACGAGCTGTCCGACCTGAAGGGCAAGAAGGTGTCGGTTCCGTTCGGTTCCGCCGCCCACGGCATGCTGCTGAAGGCGATGGAGGACCGCGGCTGGAAAGAGGATTTCTGGGACCTTGCCAGCCAGAGCCCGGAAGTGGGTACCACCAACCTGCAGGAGCGCAAGCTCGACGGTCATTCCGACTTCGTGCCCTTCGCCGAACTGCTGCCCTATCGCGGCTTTGCGCGCAAGATCTTCGACGGCGTGGAAACCAGGGTGCCGACCTTCCACGGCATCGTGGTGCGCAAGGACTTCGCCGACAAGTATCCGGAGTTCGTGGTGGCCTACCTGAAGGCGCTGCTCGATGCGAACGACTGGGTGCGCAAGAGCCCGGCCATGGCCGCGACCAGGATCGAGGAGTGGACCAAGATCGAGAAAGAGGTCGCCTACATGTTCCTCGGCCCCAGCGGCGTCCATACGCTCGATCCGAGCATCAAGCCGAAGTGGATCGAGACGGTTAAATACGACCACGGTGTGCTGAGCCGCATGGGGCGGGTTAAGGCCTTCAATGCCGATGCCTGGGTCAATGACAGCTATATCAAGCAGGCATTCAAGGAGAAGGGGATCGACTACGACAAGCAGAAGGCGAGCTTTGCCGGTTATGAAATCGGCGGCACCGACCCGCTCTGCAAGAAGCCCATCAAGAGCCCGCGCGAGGGGGGCGAGGTCTGGGTCGAGGGCGGCGCCATCACGGCCTACAGTTCGGCCGGCTGCACGCTGGCGGGGGTGAAGAAGGCGCTGTCGGAAGGCAAGAAGGTCGGCGTGGCCTTCGTGTTCGACAAGACCACGGGCATCAAGCTGTTTGCGGACAAGGCGTTCTATGCGCTCAGCGCCAAGAATCCGAAGAAGCCTGAAATCGTGCCCTTCCTGTTGAAGAAGGACGCCGAAGCCTGGGCTGCGAAGCTGGGCGGCAGGCTCGCTTCCTACACGGAAGTGCTGGCCGTCGCGAAAGTCGGAGGGTAGATCATGCAAACCGCAACCAGTCTGAACCTCGTTGTCCCCCAGCCTGACGACGCAGCGGACGGGCCCAGTCTGGCGCTTGCGCCGAAGCCCGAGGTCACCCCGCAAGGTGCGCTCTCGCCGGTGCAGCCGGCCGAAGCGCCGATCCGGCGTGTTGCAGCCTGGTTGCGGAGCGCACTCCCCAAGCTGTTGATGACGACGCTCTCGCTCGGCTTGTTCGTGGCCTTCTGGTACTTCGCCACCAAGTACAAGCTGGATTTCTATATCCGCTTCACCAATATCCCGAGTCCCGGAGAGGTCTGGGATAACGCGGCGAGGTTGGCGCAAAGCGAGAAGTTCTACAACAACATGTATGTCAGCCTGCGTCGGATTCTGCTTGGCTTCAGCGTCGCCACCGTGCTGGGCGTGGCGCTGGGGCTGCTGATTGGGCAGTACCGTGGCGCAAAAGCCCTGCTGTTTCCGCTGTTCGAGACCTTGCGGCCGATTCCGGCGATCGCCTGGGTACCGATGGCCATCATGCTGTGGCCCACCAACGAGACCAGCATCGTGTTCATCACCTTTCTGGGTTCGTTCTTTCCCATCCTGCTCAATACCATCCATGGCGTGAACAGCGTCGATCCGGTTCTGCTGCGTGCAGCGCGCTGCCTGGGCACGACCGAATTCGGGCTGCTGCGCCAGGTCGTCCTGCCCGCATCCTTGCCCCACATCTTTACGGGGCTGGCCATCGGCATGGGGGTGGCCTGGGTCTCCCTGATCGCAGCCGAGATGATCTCGGGCCAGTTCGGCATCGGCTACTTCACCTGGGAGGCCTACTCGCTGATCGAGTATGCCGACATCGCCATCGGCATGATCGTGATCGGCGTGCTCGGGCTGCTGTGCAGCGGCGCCATCCGGATTCTGGGCAACATGCTGATGCCCTGGATGGCAGGCCCCACTCATGGAGGACAGAAATAATGACGCAAGCCGACGACAAACCGAATGCAACCGGCCACATCCTGGTCGATCACCTGCGCGTCCGTTTCGGCAGCAATGCGGCTGCAGTGGAGGCGGTGAGCGATGTCTCCATGGAAGTGAAGCCGGGCGAATTCATCTCCATCATCGGCCCCTCTGGCTGCGGCAAGTCGACTCTGCTCAATGTGGTGGCCGGCTTCGTCAATCCGAGCGAAGGCGCGGTGACCATGGACGGCAAGGCGACCGACAAACCCAGCGCCGACCGCGGCATGGTGTTCCAGCAGTACTCGCTTTTCCCCTGGCTTACTGTGCGCAAGAACGTGGAGTTCGGTCTCAAGCAGAAGGGGCTGGACGCCAATCACCGTGAAGGGGCGGCGCGCACCCTGCTCGGCCTGGCCGGTCTGCTCGCGTTCGAGAACCATTATCCGGACCAGCTTTCAGGCGGCATGAAGCAGCGCGTCGGCATTGTCCGCGCATTGGCCACCAGCCCGCAGGTGCTGCTGATGGACGAGCCCTTCGGTGCGCTCGATGCCCAGACCCGTGTGGTGATGCAGCAGATCCTCACCAACATGTGGCAGCGCTTCCGCATCTCGGTGCTGTTCATCACGCACGACATCGACGAGAGCATCTTCCTGTCGGACCGGGTCTACGTGATGACGGCGCGACCGGGCCGCATCAAGGCCGAGATTCCCATCTCGCTGCCGCGACCGCGCACGCCTGACATGGCCTTGAGTCCGGAATACCTGCGGATCAAGCAGCAGTTGCGCGACCTCATTACCGAGGAAAGCCTCAAGGCGATGGGGGGCGAACTCAAGGACAGCGGCTTGGCCGGGTTCGGCATGGAAGTCGGTCCTCAGGGCGTCGCAGAACTGATCTGAACACCAGGCCGGCATGCCGGCCTGGTGTTCAGATCAACTTGTTATGACATGTACTGCCAATGTGGAAAGGACGGACCATGGCGCCAACCCTGCAGCTGAATCTTGATGGATTCGATTATGAGGACGTGTATCGGGCAGAGCGGCTTCCGCTGCTCGACGCGCGGTTCGACGAATGGCTTGCCAGGCGCGACCGTGCGCTCCATGCGCGCTACCGCGACTACCGGAACGGTGTGGTGCTGGCCGGGCCCGGGGAATCGAGTCTGCTGATTGCCGTGGCATGCGAGATGGAGGATTTTCTGGTGGTGGCGTTCGGCGTCGGCCCTTCGCGCGACGGCCTGCGCGCGGCGCAGGAACGCGACGCGGTCGTGCATGCCTTCAAGCGCGAGTTCGTCAAGCGCCGCATCCGCAAGCAGCGCACGGCGCCGGCGCGGGATTTTGCCGAGATCGATCCGTTGATCCCGTCGCAACCGGATGCCGACCGCGAATGGAGCGTAGCCCGCTTCTGGGCCGATGCATCAGAGGCCGGCGACGAGGCGCAGCTGGCGCTGCTGGACGAGTGGCTGCACGCCGTGTGCCACAGCGATGCCGGCCGGGCGGCGACGTCGGGATGGGTCAGCCTGGCCATGCCGCAGGCCACCGATTACTTCAAGCTGGTGCCGATCGTGCCGGTCCCGGGAGACGCCGCGATCCGCGTGGAAGGCGCTGCCGCTACGCGCCGGCGGGACGGCTTCGACCTGACCGATGGCCGGCCGGGCCTGCGCGAAACCATGGATCAGGTGCACTACTGCGTCTACTGTCACGACCATTCGGGCGATGTCTGTTCGCATGGATTCCCGGCCAAGGAAGGCGAAGGCTTTCGCGCCAACCCGCTCGACGTCTCGCTGTCCGGCTGTCCGCTGGAGGAGCGCATCTCGGAAGCCCATACGCTTAAGCGCGACGGCTACACGCTGGGCGCGCTGGCGATGATCATGCTGGACAACCCTCTGCTGCCCGCCACCGGACACCGCATCTGCAACGACTGCATGAAAAGCTGCATCTACCAGAAGCAGGACCCGGTGAACATTCCCGAGATCGAGACGCGCATCCTGACCGACGTGCTGGGCTGGCGCTGGGGCTTCGAGCTCTATTTCACGCTGACGCAATGGAATCCGCTCAACCGCGCTCGGCCCTATCGCCTGCCCTACAACGGCCGCAACACGCTGTGCGTCGGCGCGGGGCCGGCCGGCTTCAATCTCGCGCACCACCTGCTGCAGGAAGGCTTCGGCGTGGTCGTCGTCGACGGCCTCAAGATCGAGCCCCTGCCATCGGCACTGTGCGACGCCGGCGGCCGGCCGACGCAGCCGGTCGAGCAAGTCGCCGACCTCTACACGCCGCTCGACACGCGCACCAATTCAGGCTTCGGCGGCGTCGCGGAATACGGCATCACGGTGCGCTGGGACAAGAACTTCCTGACGCTGATCCGGCTGGTGCTCGAGCGCCAGCCCGCCTTCCGCGTCTACGGCGGCATCCGGCTCGGCGGCACGATCACCCTGGAAGACATGCCGGCGCTCGGCTTCGATCACGTGACGCTGGCGACCGGGGCCGGCCGCCCCACCGTTCTGCCGGTGCGCAACAACATGGCGCGCGGCATGCGCCAGGCGAGCGATTTCCTGATGGCGCTGCAGCTCACCGGCGCGGCCAAGCGCGACAGCCTCGCCAATTTGCAGGTGCGCCTGCCGGCGGTAGTGATTGGCGGCGGTCTGACATCGATCGATACCGCTACCGAAGTACAGGCCTATTACATTCGCCAGGTGGAGAAGGTGCTGGCGCGCTGGGAGGCGGTGGGAGACTTGCGCGCCGGACTGTTCGACGAATATGAGCAGGGCGTGTTGGATGAATTCCTGGCGCATGGCCGGGCGGTGCGTGCCGAGCGCGAACGCGCACGCGGAGCCGGCGAACTGCCCGACTTCACTCCGCTGATCCGCGCGTGGGGCGGCGTCACCGTCGTCTACCGCCGTGCCATGGCCGACTCGCCGGCCTACCTGCGCAACCACGAGGAGATCGTCAAGGCGCTGGAGGAGGGCATTTACTACGCGGAACGCCTGGAGTCGGCCGAGGCGGTCCTCGACGAACACGGCCATGTGCAGCACTTGCGCTGCGTGCACTCGGAAAGCGGTGAACCGGTCTCGCTGCCGGCGCGCGCGGTGCTGGTGGCTGCCGGCAGCATTCCCAACACCGTGTACGAGCGCGAGTATCCGGGCACGTTCGAGATGGACGGCAAGTATTTCGCCGCCTATCGCATCGACGAAACGGGGGACATGGTGCGGGTGCCCTCTGCGGGGCATTGCAAGGGCGAACAGCCTGGCTTCTTCACCTCCTATCGTGCAGGCGACCTCAAGGTGTCCTTCGTCGGCGACAACCACCCCTGGTACCACGGCAGCGTGGTGAAGGCGATGGCGTCGGCCAAGCACGCGGCGCGCGACATCACCGCGCTGCTGCTGGGGCGCGCATCACAACCGGCAGTCGCACCCGATCAGGGCGCATTCGATACCTTCGCTGCGTCGCTCGACGTCGCGCTATGTCCCGAAGTGGTGGCGGTGGAGCGCCTGGCGCCGCATTTAACCAGCCTCACCGTCCGCGCGCCACAGGCCACGAAGCACTGGCTGCCGGGACAGGTGTACCGGCTGCAGAACTTCGAGCGGCACGCGGAACATGTGGCGGGGCAGATGCTGGCGATGGAGGGCATGGCCATCGATGGCGTGCACGTGGACAAGGCGCGTGGCGAGGTGCAGCTGCTCATCAACAGCGTCGGCGTGTCGAGCCGGATTGCCGCGTCGCTCAAGCCCGGCACGCGCGTGATCCTGATGGGCCCGACCGGAACCGGCCTGCCGGTGCCGGAAAACTCGACCGTGACGGTGGCGGGCGGGCACTCCGCCGTGACCAGCACCGTGGACGGCGCGGCGATGTGGCGCGCGGCAGGCAACCGCATCGTGTTCATTGGACACTTCCGCAATGTGGAGCGGGCGCGTGCCGTGCAGCGCGTCATCGAGATCCTGACGGACCAGGCGATCTGGGTGCTGGACGAAGGCCCAGCCCTGACTTTGCGGCGGCAGCAGGATGCCTGCTTCGTGCACGGACTGGACGAGTTCCTGCAGTCCTGCGCCGAGATGGAAGCGCCCTTTGCCGACTGGGTGCGTCAGACCGACCAGTTCATCCTGTCGGATCATCCGGAGTCGATGGAGACTTTCCGCAGGCGCTTGCGTGCCGAGCTGAAAGCTTTTTTGAAACCCGAATTCAATGCGATCGCAGCCGTGAACAGTCCGATGCAATGCATGATGAAGGAGGTGTGTGCCCAGTGCCTGTGCCGGCATGTGGACAGCACGACCGGCGAGCCCTCCAAATTTGTCTTTTCCTGCTTCAACCAGCATCAACCCCTGTTCGAGCTCGACTTCGCGAACCTGCAGGCGCGCCAGGGACAGAACAGCGTTCAGGAGAAAATATCCAATGCTTGGCTGGGGTATCTCATGGGCGGAAGGCGGGAGGGCATTGCGGCGAATGCGGACCAGGCGTTCGCGAAGTGCCGTGGAACTGCCGATGTGCCTGCGGCGGCGGGGGAAGGAACTTAAAAACCGGACCGACCGGGGCCCCGGGGACGGTTGTTCTATCGTTGGTGTCACGGCCTGGCAGCGGGCAGCGGCCGCACCACGTCGCGCAGCCGGCGGTCGGGTCCGGCAAGAAATGCTTGACTATAGTTCTAACACGAACTAAATTTAGTTCTAGTTAGAACAAAATGAGTGAGCGATGAGCCAGCCAGCCGACTTCCTGCCGACCCTTCAAGCCTTGGCGCAGTGCTACCAGGCTTTCGAGGCCTACTCAGCCGCGGACATCCGCACGCTCGGGCTGACGCCGCCACAGTTCGACATCATCGCCACGCTCGGCAACACCCCGGGCATGACCGCGACCGAGCTGGGCGACAGGACGCTCATCACCAAAGGCACGCTCACCGGCGTGGTCGACCGTCTGGCCGATCGCGGCTGGGTCGAGCGTGTCGCGCACGGCAGCGACCGCCGTTGCCAGATCGTCCGCCTGACCAAGTCCGGCGAAGCCCTGTTTGCCAAGGCGTTCCCCGCGCACCTGGCGCATCTGGCCGCGTGCTTTGCCGGCTCGGGCGCGGCCGAACACAAGCGCTGGCAGGCCGCCCTGCGTTCGCTGGAACAGATGTTCAGGAAGGAGGCGGCATGAGCACCGAGACGCGCTATTCGACCCCCGCCATCGTGCTGCACTGGCTGATGGCGCTGCTGATCTTTGCGGCGTTTCCGCTCGGTTTGTACATGGTCGATCTGCCGCTGTCGCCTGGCAAATTGAAGCTCTACAGCTACCACAAGTGGATCGGCGTCACCGTGTTTCTTCTGGTCGCCGTCCGGCTCTCCTGGCGGCTGACACACACACCGCCGCCGCATCCGGCCGGCATCGCCGCCTGGCAGCGCAGAGCGGGCGCGGTCGTGCACGGTCTGCTGTATCTGCTGATGATCGCGATTCCGCTGTCGGGCTGGCTGATGAGTTCGGCCAAGGGTTTTCAGACCGTGTGGTTCGGCGTGCTGCCGCTGCCCGATCTCATTGAAAAGGATCGCGAACTGGGCGAACTGCTCGCCGGGGTGCACAAGGCGCTGAACTTTACGCTGCTGGGGCTGGTCATCCTGCACGTGGGTGCGGCGCTCAAGCATCACTTCATCGAACGCCGGCCTTTCCTGCAGCGCATGGGCTGGGGCAGAAAGGAACGCACATGAAACTCGCGACATTCACCTTGGTGGCCGTGCTGGCCGCCCCCGCGGCCCACGCCGTGGAATACACCACCGTGCTGCCGAAGCAGAGCAGCATCGGATTCGAATTTCGCCAGATGGGCGTTCCGGTGAAGGGGGGCTTCAAGCGCTTCACCACCCAGATGGCGTTCGATCCCGCCAAGCCCGAGGCGGCGCGCGCGCAGATCGAGATCGACCTTGCCAGCATCGACGCCGGCTCGCCCGAGGCCGACGATGAGTCCGCCGGCAAGCTGTGGTTCAACCGCAGCGCGTACCCGAAGGCGACCTTCGTCTCCACCCAGGTGCGCGCGGTGGGCAACAACCGCTACGAGATGCGCGGCACGCTCACGCTCAAGGGCCGAAGCCGTGAGATGACCGTGCCGGTGACCTACATTCCCGGCAAGAACGCCGCCACCTTCGACGGCGGCTTCGTGCTCAAGCGCCTGGACTTCGGCATCGGCGAAGGCCTGTGGGCCGATGTTGCCACCGTCGCCAACGAAGTCCAGGTGAAATTCCGCATTGCCGCCAGCGGCAACTAATCCGCAGATCTCTCAACCCAAGGAGCCATCCATGAAACGCCTCGCCATTTTCACCGCACTTGCTGCCTTTGCCGTGTCCGCCCAGGCCGCGCCCTCGACCTACAACATCGACAACCACCACACCTATCCGCATTTCACCTACAGCCATCTCGGCTATTCCATCCAGACCCACAAGTTCGACAAGACAAGCGGCAAGGTGGTGATGGACTTCGACGCCAAGACCGGCTCGGTCGACGTGACCATCGACGCCACCTCCGTCAACACCGGCTACGCGCTGTTCAACGAGCACATCCAGGGCGCGGACTACTTCGATACCGCCAAGTACCCGACGATCACCTTCAAGTCCAGCAGCATGAAATTCAAGGGCAACCAGCCGGTCAGCGTGACGGGCGACCTCACCATCAAGGGCGTGACCAAGCCGGTGACGCTCGAGGTCACCCACTTCAAGTGCATGCCCCATCCCATGCTGAAGGCGCCCGCATGCGGCGCCAATGCGACGGCCAAGGTCAAGCGCTCGGATTTCAACATGGGCAAGAACGTGCCCTTCGTCAGCGACGAGGTCACGCTGACCCTGGCGATCGAGGCGGTCATGGAGCAGCCAGCGCAGTAAGCAGGGCGGGGCGGTCTCCGGTAAAATGCGCCTTTGCTGTCCGGAACACCCTCTCGTGCAACCCCATCAACTCGAACTGCTCGCGCCTGCGCGCGACGCCGCTATCGGCATCGAAGCCGTTAACCACGGTGCCGATGCGGTGTATATCGGCGGACCGTCATTCGGCGCGCGCGCCGCGGCGTCCAACGACGTCGCCGACATCGCGCGGCTGGTCGAGCACGCGCACCGCTACAACGTGCGCATCTTCACTACCCTCAACACCATCCTCGCCGACGACGAACTGGAGCCTGCGCGCCGGCAGGTCTGGGAGCTGTACGACGCCGGCGTCGACGCCCTCATCATCCAGGACATGGGCCTCCTGGAGATCGACCTGCCGCCGATCCAGCTGCACGCCAGCACCCAGTGCGACATCCGCACGCCGGAGAAGGCCCGCTTCCTGCAGGATGTCGGGCTCTCGCAGATCGTGCTCGCGCGCGAACTCGATCTTGGCCAGATCGCCGCCATCCGCGCCGCCACGCGGCCCGAAACGACCCTCGAATTCTTCGTCCACGGCGCGCTGTGCGTCGCCTACAGCGGCCAGTGCTACATCAGCCACGCCCACACCGGGCGCAGCGCCAACCGCGGCGACTGCTCGCAGGCCTGCCGCCTGCCCTACCAGGTCACCGACATGGAAGGCCGCATCGTCGCGCACGACAAACACGTGCTGTCGATGAAGGACAACAACCAGAGCGACAACATCGAGGCACTGATCGACGCCGGCATCCGCAGCTTCAAGATCGAAGGCCGCTACAAGGACATGGGCTACGTGAAGAACATCACCGCCCATTACCGCACGCTACTGGACCAGGTCATCGAGCGACGTCCGGAATTCGCGCGCGCATCCTCAGGCCGCACCACGTTCAGTTTCACCCCCGACCCCAACCAGAACTTCAACCGCGAGTTCACCGACTACTTTGTCGCAGGCCGCAAGGAAGACATCGGCGCGTTCGACACGCCGAAGAACCCCGGCCTGCCCATCGGCTACGTCAGCAAGGTCGGCGACAAATGGGTCGAGTTGCAAACCGACTCGCCGGATATCGTGCTCAACAACGGCGATGGCCTCTGCTACTACACGCTGAAGAAGGACCTGGCGGGCCTCGCGATCAACCGCGCGGAAAAAGTGGGTGAGGGCGTGTGGCGCGTGTTCCCGAAAGACCCGATGTCGGGCTTCAAGGACTTGCGCGCCGGCACCCTGGTCAACCGCAACCGCGACATGAACTGGACGCGCCTGCTCGACAAGCCGTCGAGCGAGCGCCGCATCGGCGTGTGGCTGCGGCTGGACGAAACCGCCGATGGGTTTGCCTTGACGCTGACCGACGAGGATGGCCACAGCGTCACGGTGAATGCAGCGCACGCGAAGGAAGCGGCCAAGGACGCCGCCAAGGCGGAAACGACCTTGCGCGAGCACCTCGGCAAGCTCGGCACCACCCCGTTTGTGGCCATGGGCATTGCGCTGGAACTGATGCAGCCCTGGTTCGTACCCGCATCCTTCCTCAACGCCCTGCGCCGAGATGCCGTCGCCGCGCTGGAAGCCGCGCGTGCAGCGGCGTATCAGCGTCCGCCGCGTGCAATGCCGGTCGAGCCGCCGGCAATCTATCCCGAGGACACGCTGAGTTATCTGGCCAACGTCTACAACCACAAGGCGCGCGATTTCTACGCCAGGCACGGCGTGCAGGTCATCGCCGCCGCCTACGAAAGCCACGAGGAAGCCGGTGAAGTCTCGCTGATGATCACCAAGCACTGTGTGCGCTATTCGCTGAGCCTGTGCCCCAAGCAGACCAAGGGCGTCACCGGCGTACAGGGCACGGTGCGCGCCGCGCCGCTGACGCTGATCAACGGCAGCGAAAAGCTCACCCTGCGCTTCGACTGCAAGCCGTGCGAGATGCATGTGATGGGGAAACTGAAGCCGGCGGTCGCCAAAGCCGCGGCACCGCTGAATTTCTACAAGACGCGTCCCTAGAGACCGTCGGCGAGCTTTTCCATGAAGGCCGCGTGTTTCGCCTCGGCCTTGTGGAAGGCGGCGATCAGCCGCTCGGCGTCCTCGGTCAGGCGGCTGCCGGCAGGACCGCTTTCCACCAGCGGCGACTGCCACGCGGCGTTCATCGCGTCGACCGCGTCCCACGCGGCCTTGTAGCTCATTTTCATCGCCTTGGCGGCCTTGGAAATGGAGCCGGTTTCGCGGATGCGCTGCAGCAGTTCGACGCGGCCGCGGCCGAGGAAATTCCTGCCGTCCAGCGTCAGCCAGAAGCGGCCGTCGGCCTTGAGTTGCGCTGTTTTCAGGTTCAATCGCGTTGCCATGCGGCGAGTGTAGCAAACGACCATTGCCGTTCGCCCGCGCGCGACCGAGAATAGAAAAAACCGAAACCCAAGGAGAGTGCCATGAAAAAAATGCTCGCCGTATGTGCGATGTTCTGCCTGCCCCTGGCGGCGCTGGCTGCGGAAAGCTACACCGTGCTGTTCAAGACGCAGGGAACGTTCCAGGACGTGCGCGATTCGCTGCAAATGGCGATCGAGGGCAAAGGCCTGAAGATCACCAACACCAATCACATTGCCGAGATGCTGGAACGCACCGGCAAGGATATCGGCGAGACCCGGCAGGTGTACGAAAACGCCGAGCAGTTCGAATTCTGCAGCGCCACCGTTTCGCGGCACATGATGGAGGCCGACCCGCACGCGATCGTGATGTGCCCCTACAGCGTGGTGGTGTACACGATTCCCAACGACAAGACGGTGTACCTCGCGTACCGCAAGCCCGCCGCCACCAGGAATCCGGCGCTGAAGAAGACGCTGGTCGAACTGGAAAAACTGCTTGCCGACATCATCAAGGACGCGATGTAAGCGGCAGGGTGGCCCCATCGGCTAGAATCCGCGCATGATCCCAGCCGATTCACGCCTGCCATGACCGCCTTCCTCGCCATCGGCATCGGTGCAGCCATCGGTGCGTGGCTGCGCTGGGGCCTGGGGCTGTGGCTCAACCCCGTGTTCCCGGCGATGCCGCTCGGCACCCTGGCCGCCAACCTGATCGGCGGCTACTTCATCGGCCTTTTCATCGCCTGGTTTGCCGAGCATCCCGGCGTGCCGCCGGAAGCGCGGCTGTTTCTCATCACCGGCCTGCTCGGCGGGCTGACCACCTTCTCCACGTTTTCCGCCGAAGTCGTCACCGCGCTGATGCGCGGCCTGTGGCTCACCGGCGGCCTGATTGCGTTTGCCCACATGACGGGTTCCTTCCTCGCCACCGGGCTGGGCTTTTATTCGATGAGGCTATTCAAATGAACGCTGTCTGCCTGCAGGTGTTTGTGTCCGAAGCCAGCCGCCATCACGGCAAGCTGACCTATGAATGGCTGCTTGATGCTGCGCAGGGGCTCGGGATCACCGGTGGTTCGGCGTTCCGCGCAATCGCGGGATTCGGCCGCCATGGGCGCCATGACGTGGGATTCTTCGAACTGGCAGGCGAGCTGCCGGTGGTGACGGAGTTCTTCGTCGATGAAGCGATGGCCGACCGCTTGCTGCAACTCATTGCCGAGGCAGGATTGAAACTGGTCTACGCCAGGCTGCCGGCCGAGATCGGCGTGACCGCCTGATTGCTGGCGTGCTCGACCAGCTGATCCTGTTCGTCGCCTCGCTGGCGGCGAACTTCTTTTCGGCGCTGTCCGGCGGCGGGGCAGGGCTGATCCAGTTCCCCATGCTGATTTTTCTCGGGTTGCCGTTCGGGGTTGCGCTCGCTACCCACAAGGTCGCCAGCGTCGCGCTCGGGTTGGGCGCCACGCTCAGGCATCTGAAGGAATCCCATCTCGAACGCCGCTTCTCGCTGATCATCCTCGGCGCGGGCCTGCCCGGCGTGGTGCTGGGCGCGGTGACGATCCTGCAGATTCCAGAGCGTGCGGCCACCCTGGCGCTGGGTGTTCTGACGCTGGGGGTGGGGCTGTATTCGGTGTTCAAGCCCCGGCTCGGCATGGACCATGCGCCGAAAAACCGGGAGGGCGCGGCGCTGATCGGCGGCATGGCAGGGCTGTTTGTCGTCGGCTTTCTCAACGGCTCGATCACCAGCGGCACCGGCTTGTTTCTCACCATCTGGCTGATCCGCTGGTTCGGCCTCGACTACACTCGCGCGGTGGCCTACACACTGATCCTGTGCGGCCTGGTGTGGAACGGCACCGGCGCGCTGGTGCTGGGCATGATCGGCACAGTGGCGTGGGACTGGATGCCGGCGCTGCTGGCCGGCTCGATACTCGGCGGCTATCTGGGCAGCCACCTGGCGATCAGGAAGGGCAATCAGTGGATCAAGCGGGCGTTTGAAATCGTGACGATATTGATCGGCCTGAAGCTGATCCTCGGCTGAGCAATCGGCTTCCGCCGCGCTCAGTCTTCGTCAGCACATATGCGGTTGCGGCCGTCTTTCTTGGCGCGGTAGAGCGCTTCGTCCGCAGCCTTGATCAGGGTGTCGCTGTTGGGATGAAGCGGATAGGTGGCGATGCCGCCGCTTGCTGTGGCAAGAAAATGCGTGTCGCCATGGGGGTGGCGGATCTGCGAGAAATCCTTGCGGATGCGGTCCATGATGGCGTATGCATGTTCTGCATCGGTGTGCGGCAGGCCGATCAGGAATTCCTCGCCGCCGTAGCGGCAGATGATGTCCTGCTTGCGCAGACGCTGCTTGAGCAGCCAGGACAGGCTGCGGATGACCTGGTCTCCGACGGGGTGGCCATAGGTGTCGTTGACCTGCTTGAAATGGTCGATGTCCATCATCACCACCGACAGGAAGCCGCCCTCGTGCGCCACGCTGGACAGCAGCATGTCCAGCGTGTTCTTGCCGCTGGAATGGTTGAGCAGGCCGGTCAGGCTGTCGTGATACATGGTGCGGCGCAGCGCCCGGTAGCGCTCGATCTTGCTCTTGACGATCGCGTTGAGGAACACCGGGTTGAAGGGCTTGGTGAGGAAGTGGTCGCCGCCCAGCCGCATGGCGTCGACCTGCAGGGCGACGTTGGTCTCGCCGGACAGGTAGACGATCGGGGTGCTGAGGAACTCGCTGTGCTGACGAATGATGCGCGCGGCCTCGACGCCGGTGCAGTTCGGCATGTACATGTCCATCAGGATCAGGTCGGGATTGAACTGCCGCAGCGCATTCAGGACCTGACGCGGATCGTTGACGATCTGGGAGACGATCTGGTTTTCTTCCAGGGTGCGGCGGATCATGTGGCTGGCCGTTTTCGAGTCTTCCACGATGAGCACGCGATACGCCTCCTGCTCGTGGCGCTCGTTCAGCTCCATGATGTGCTCGATGATGGCATGCGGGGGCGTGCCTTCCAGCAGGCAGGCATCGCACCCGCCGCGCAGGGCCTGCTGCAGTTGATCGAAATCCGAGCGTACCTCGAGGCAGATCAGCTGGCCCATCGAAAACCGTTGCCGCAGCGCCTGGATCCTGACGCACCATTCGGCTTCGGGCAGCTTACTCATGTCGAGCAGCAGCAGGGGGGCAACGTCCGTGCTGTCCGGCAGGCGCTGTTCCCAGTGGATGAACTCCGCGCTCATGCCGAAATAGCCGAGCTGGGCCTTAAGGTCAGCCCAGACGGACTGGTCGTGTCCGATCAGCCAGGTCTGGCCCACCCGTATGTCATGCGGGGTAGGCTGCAGCAGGTCATGGCGACGCTCGGCCAGACTGGCGGCGGCTGTGGCGTGGGTACTCGCCATGCGGCCCAGTGCCTGTACGCGTTCGTTCAGGTCGTCCAGCGCGGCTTGCGGCAGCGGGTGAGTCACCTCCGTACTGAACAAGGCCAGCGTCAATTGCTCCAGCTGGTGGCTGGCGTGATGCAGGGCCGTGATGCCCTTGTCGATCAGAAACTCGGTAAAGCTGTTGATCGATACCGCAAGCTCGACGAAGCTCTCGAAACTCGGCACCGTTTGATAACGCTGCCAGGTATCCGACAATGCCAGGTTTTTCTGCAGAAGTTCTTCAGGAGAGCAGAGCATGGGGTGAACGAGTTAAGCCGCCGTCGTTATTATTTGGTTGAACCAATTATCGCGCTTAATCAAGCGATCCAGTCGAAGCAGCGGTTAAATGGTCGAATAAACTGTATGAATGGGAATTTCCCGCGCAGACGCGCGCACTGGAAACGGCTTGTTTGAACAGGTGTGTTTACTCCTCCGTACCTTCCTGTTCCAGCCGTAAATACTGGTTGTAGGCATTCCCCCGGTTGGCTTCGTCGAATGCCGGCATGGCGCGGTATTTCGACCAGTCGGTTTTTTCATAGGCTTCTTCGAAGGGAACGAGATTGCGTGCGGCCTGGCCCATGCTGGCGCGCAGATACATCAGATAATCTCGGGTAAACACGAGATCGGTTTGTGGCGTGCGCGAAGATGCGCCGTGTCCCGGCACCAGAACCTTGGGCTTGAGCGCGATCAGCTTGTCGAGCGCGGCGATCCAGGCGCGGCTGTCGGCGTTGCCGACAAACGGCACGCGGCCGCGAAACACCAGGTCGCCGGCAAATAGTACGCCGTCCTGCTTTACCAGCATCGCCAGATCCTCGCTGGAGTGGGCCGGGCCGACGTGACGCAGCGCGAACTGCACACCGCCCATTTCAAAGTCCATGTCGTCTTCCACGAAACGATCCGCCTCCAGCAATCGGGTGTCTTCGTCCACCCAGGGGAAGAGCGCTTCCTTGCGCTGCGCCAGGCGCTGCGCAGCTTCTTCTGTACGCGTGGCGCCCACGGCCAGGCGGTGTGCCCAGATTTCGGCGCCGAGTGCCTTGAATACCTGCAGACCATAGAAGTGGTCGGCGTGGTAGTGGCTGACGATCACGCGCTTGATCGGCTGCCGGGTGACCGTGCGAATCTGGCTGAGCAGCTTTTCGGCCAGCGGCGGCGAGGCCAGCGCATCAAATACCACCACGCCGTCGCGGGTGACCACAAAGCCGGCGTTCGACATGAAGCCCTGGTTCTCGCTGGAGGCGGCGCCGGGCAGGCCTTGAACGAAATAACTATGGGGGCCCAGCTTGACCGCCTTCATCGGTACGGTGGCAACTTCGCTGCTGGCCCAGGCGGCAGGCAGCAAGACAAAACAGAACACCGCAAGCAGAATGCGTTGCATAACCATGATCCATCGACACGTCTGCAAGCATTATAGACAGGGCAGGCGGCAGTCCGGGGGGCACCAGCGGGTGATGCTGTGATATCTTCAAAATTGTAAACGGGAGTGTCAGGCGTGTTCAAAAAACAGTGGCCGGCGTTTGTGCTGGCGTTCATCTTGCCGCTGCTGGCGGTGTTCTGGTGGTGGGGCGGTTTCAGCACGGTCAGCGTGACGGAAACCGTGGGGGGGCCGTATCGCTATGCGTATCTGGACTATGAGGGCCCGATCAGCAACATGCGTAAAACGCAGCGCAAGGCGCTGGATGAATTCACCGTGGCCAAGGTGGAGGCGGGCGACACCCTGAGTGTGATTCTCGACGACCCGCGCGCCGCAGGCGGCAAGGTGCGCGCGCAAGTGGGCTACACTCTGGCCGACGACGCCCCGATTCCGAAAGGCCTGAAGGAAGGACGCATCGAGCGCCGTCCGGTCTACGCCGCACAAGTCCAGGCAGCCGTGCTGCTGGCGCCGTCCAAGGCCTACCAGGCACTGTCCGATACGTTGGAGCCGCGTGGGCAGGCCATCGTCATGCCGACGGTCGAGCTGTATCGGCCGGCAGGGCAGGCGGGTCGCATCGGAACCTTCACCCTGGAGATGAATCGCTGATGGCTTTCTTTTCCGTTCTCGCTGCCCTGGCCCTCGAACATCTGCGTCCAATGCGGCAACCCCTGCCACATTACAAGTATTACACCCGCTTCATCCACTGGCTCGAAGGCAAGCTCAACGCCGGCGAATACACCCATGGCGCGATAGCCTGGACGCTGGCGGTGCTGCCGTGGCTGATCGCGGTGTGGCTGGTCTTTGTGCTGCTGAACGGCATCAGCCCGGTGCTGGGCTGGGCGTGGAACGTGGCGGTGCTGTATTTCACCCTCGGGTTCAAGTATTTCAGCGACGACGCCGAACAGATTGCGCGCCTGCTGCGCGCCGGCGAGCTCGATCCGGCGCGTGAGCAACTCCTCTCCTGGCGTGGCGGCGATACCAGCCAGTTCAGCGCCGACGACCTCGCGCGCGTCACCATCGAGCAGGTGATGGCGGCAAGCTACCGGCAGATGTTCGGCGTGCTGTTCTGGTTCGTGCTGCTGGTTCCGCTGGGTCCGGTCGGTGCGGTGCTGTTTCGCGCCGCCTCGATCCTGGCGCGGCGCTGGGAAGCCTCGCGCGGCCGTTTCGGCCTGTGCGCGCAGCGCGTCTTTCACATCATCAACTGGGTGCCCGCGCGGCTGACTGCGCTCACCTACGCCATCGCCGGCAACTTCGAGGATGCCACGTATTGCTGGCGTACCCAGGCGGACACCTGGCCGGAACCGGAAGAGGGCGTGGTGATTGCCGCCGGCGCCGGCGCCATGGGCGTGAAGCTGGGACAGAACGTCACGGTCGGCGGCGAGAGCGTCTGGCGGCCCGAACTCGGCACCGGCCAACCGCCCGACGCCGACTGCATCGACAGCGCCGTCAGCATGATCTGGCGCGGCCTGGTGATCTGGCTGGTCGCCGGCCTGCTGATCGTGATCGCCGGCTGGGTCTCGTAGCAATCGCTCCATGCTCAACGCGCTGTGGATCGGCTTCATCCTGGTCGCCTTCCTGATTGCGTCATTCAAACTGCTGGTCCTCGGTGACGCCGACATCTTCGCCGCGCTGGTGAAGGCGCTGTTCGACAGCAGCAAGACCGCATTTGAAATCGCGCTCGGCCTCACCGGCGTGATGGCGCTGTGGCTCGGGGTGATGAAAATCGGTGAGCGCGCCGGCATGCTCGACGTGCTGACGCGCGGCCTGGCGCCGCTGTTCCGCCGCCTGTTCCCCGAGGTGCCGGCGAACCACCCCGCGCTCGGCGCGATGACCATGAACATGGGCGCCAACATGCTGGGGCTCGACAATGCCGCGACCCCGCTCGGCATCAAGGCGATGCAGGAACTGCAGAAGCTCAATCCCTCGAAGGACACCGCGAGCGACGCGCAAATCCTGTTCCTGGTCATCAATACCGCATCGGTCACCCTGCTGCCGGTCACCATCTTCACCTACCGCGCCCAGCTCGGCGCCGCCAACCCCACCGACGTCTTCGTGCCACTGTTGATCACCACCTACATCGGCACCCTGATCGGCCTGTTCGTTACCGGCTTCTTCCAGAAACTGCACCTGTGGAATCGCGTCACCATGGCCTACCTCGGTGGCGCCACAGCCCTGATCGGCGGCATGGTCGCGTATTTCGGGAGCCTCGACGCCGTAGAGATGACGCGGCAATCGTCGATCCTCAGCAATGTGCTGCTGTTCGGCATCATCGTCACGTTCCTGCTGATGGCCGTGCGGCGCCGCGTGAACGCCTATGAGGCCTTCGTCGAAGGCGCCAAGGAAGGCTTTCATACAGCGGTCACCATCATCCCGTATCTTGTCGCGATGCTGGTGGCCATCGCGGTCTTCCGTGCCAGCGGCGCACTCGACCTGCTGATGGGGGCGGCGCGCGGCGCGGTGCTCGGACTGGGATTCGATGCGCGCTGGATCGACGGCCTGCCGACCGCGTTGCTGAAGCCGTTTTCCGGCAGCGGCGCGCGCGCGATGATGATTGACACCATGCAGACCCACGGTGCGGATTCGTTCGCAGGCCGGCTCGCCTCCATCGTGCAGGGCAGCACCGAGACGACCTTCTATGTGCTGGCGGTGTACTTCGGCGCGGTCGGCGTCCGTCGCGTGCGCCACGCCGTCGCCTGTGGGCTGATCGCCGACGTCGCCGGCATTTTCGCCGCCATTGGCATGGCCTATCTGTTTTTTGGTGCAGTAGCATGAAGACGTATGACACCCTCGCCGCCGTCGATCTCGGCTCCAATTCCTTCCGTCTCGAGGTCGCGCGTGTGGCAGGCGACCAGTTGTATCCGCTCGACTCGCTGAAGGAAACCGTGCGCCTGGCCGGCGGCCTCACCGACGACAAGCGCCTCGACGACGCCACCCAGACGCGCGCACTGGCCTGCCTGCAGCGCTTTGGTGAGCGCCTGCGCGGACTCTCGCCCGAAGCGGTCCGCTGCATCGGCACCTCCACCCTGCGCGTCGCCAAGAACGCCGACGCCTTCATCCGCAAGGCCGAAGCCGCGCTGGGGCACCCGATCGAGACTGTCGCCGGGCGCGAGGAGGCGCGGCTGATCTACCTCGGCGTCGCCCATTCGCTGCCCGCTTCACCCGACAAGCGGCTGGTGGTCGACATTGGTGGCGGTTCCACCGAATTCATCATCGGCCACGGCCTGAAGCCGCACGAGCGCGAAAGCCTGCACATGGGCTGCGTCAACTTTTCGCGGCGCTTTTTCGCCGACGGCGTCATCGACAAGGCCGCGCTGAAGGCCGCCGAAATGACGGCACGCGCCGAGGTCGAGCGCATCGCCCGCGAGTTTTCCAGGAGCAACTGGCAGCAGGCCATCGGCTCGTCCGGCACCGCGCGCGCCCTACGCGACATCCTCGAACAAAACGGACTGTCGGAGCGTGGCATCACGGCGGACGGCCTGGCGCGCCTGCGCAGCCTGCTGATCAAGGCGGGACATACCGACGCGCTGGAATTGGCCGGCCTGTCGCGTGACCGCCGCCCGGTCGTCGCCGGCGGCTTCGCCATCATGTCGGGCCTGTTCGCCGAGCTCGGCATCGAGCAGATGGACGTCGCCGAGACCGCGATGCGCGAAGGCATCCTGTACGACCTGCTGGGACGCTTCCACAAGCAGGACATGCGCGAGGCGACAGTCGACGAATTCATGCGCCGCTATCACATCGACACCCAGCAGGCGGTACGTGTCAACAAAGTGGCGCTGAAGCTGCTGCACGCCACCGGGCAGGGGGGCGACAACGACGTGCGTTTTCTGGAATGGGGCGCCCGGCTGCACGAAATCGGCCTGATGGTGTCGCACAGCGGCTATCACCGCCATTCCGGCTACATCCTGCAAAACGCCGACATGCCCGGATTTTCGCGATCCGAACAGACACGCCTGGCGCTATTGGCACGCGCCCAGCGCGGCACGCTGGCCAAGTTGCCGGAGTTTGCCGTCGACGCTGCGCTGTCCGACAACGACCGCCTGCTGGTGTGGCTGCTGCGCCAGGCCGTCATCCTCTGCCGCAGCCGCGCCGAACCGCACCTGCCCGACGTGAAGGCCGAAGCCAGCAACAAGCGCTATCGTCTGACCCTGTCCGGCGGCTGGCTGGAGAACCGCCCACTGACCCAGCGCGCGCTGGAGGAGGAAGCCGCACACTGGAACGCGGTCGGGATGAAATATACCTTCAGCTAGAAAACGCGCTGTCACGGCAAGCACTTGATCGGTGAAATTCGAGCCTGACGCGATCGATGCAAGCTGGACGCAGCTTATCGAGACCACTCGTCGGCAAGCGCACGCAACAGCGTGGCACCGTCACCCCGCCATGCACTGCCGTGCATGCACGCAAGCGTCGCCGGTTCTGCCGAAGCCAGCCGCTCCAGCATCTGGCCGGCATGCTTCGTGTGTGAAAAATAGTCCATCGCCTGGCGGAACGCCTCGCTGGGTCCGAGAATGTCCGACTCGGTGAGTGCCGGAAGATCGGCGCCGGCCTGGGTGAACAGATCGCCGCAAAGCAGCGTCCTGGTTTTTTCCTCCATCAGGTATCCGCATTCCCACCCGTGGGGCAGATGCGGCGTGTCGAACCACCGCACGGAATGCTTGCCGAGCGAGAGTGTCTCCCCGTCAGCGAGCGCGCGCGGGGGCCGGTCGGCCAGGTCGTTGATCGATACCAGGGCAGCAACCGTGCCGCACAGGGGCGAAGATTGCGGGGCTGCCGAGAGCCATTCGTTGAGCGAGCCGCACTCATCCGCTTCAACGTGGGAAAAGGCAATGTAACGAAGCTTCTCCACCGGCATCACACTCGCAACCGCCTCGCGGACCAGCGGGAACATGGCTCGCGGTCCGGTGTGGAAGATCAGCGGTTCATCGCCAGCGATGAGGTACTGGTTGAATGAAAACCCTCCCGGACCGCCCTCCATGACCACCGGCGTGTTGATGCGGTAGATCCCCTCTGCAACTTCATGGACATTCGTCCCTGACTGCGTGTTGGTGACGACCATGTTCATGCTCCTTCCATGCAGTTGATCCGGATGGCGATCTGCCTTGTATCCAGCGCCTGAATTCGCGTGCGGCTGGCGTCATATCTTCCGGAAGACGCCGAGCCTGCCCAGGATGAAGATCAGCAGCGCCGCGCCCGCGACCGCGACCACGAAGCGCAGGATGCCGGTGGGCGCGATACCCAGCATTCCGCGATCCAGTTCCGCGACGACATCGACGACCGCGACCGGCTTGGGCGGCGGCGGTGCTGCCGGCGCCGTGCCCGCGGGTGCGGGAGCAGCTGCCGCTGCCGCTTTGTCACTGCCGATGCCGAGCTTCGCGAGGATCTTGCTGAAGAATCCCATGGCTCTCTCCTTTGCGGGTTTGCGGGGCAGCACATATCTGCCGGATTGCGGGGCGCACCGTCAGCCGGAATGGATTCGTTCAATGTAGTACAAATAAATTCAGCTTATTGGCCAACCCGGGGGGCAGGGCTGCGGCATGTCGCCGAGGGCGCGGGCTGTCGCGCCCCTCCATCCAGATCAGGTTCAGGGCTTGGTTGCCGCCTCCGCGAGCCCCGCGAGCGCCTTGCCCAAATTCCCCACGGCGGGGCAATCCGCCACGCCATGGCGTTTGGCCAGCCAGGCGGGGTCGTTGTAACCGAGCCAGACCTGCGATGAGGCGTCCTCCCACACCAGCGCCTTGAGCGGCAGGTCGATCCCCACTGCTTGCGCGCATTCCATGAAGGGCGTGCCGCCTTGCGGGTTGCCGAAGATGAGCACCTCGGTTGGCCGCAGTGTCTTGTTTACCTTGGCCGCGCCGGCAGCGTGGTCGACCCGGGCAAAGACATTCAGTCCGCGCTGTTTGGCGATTTCCTCAAAACGGTTCATCGTGTCCTTTGCGCTATGGGGGCTCTTGACGGCGATCAGGCCATCGCTGGCGGCCACCAGCGTGCTGGCCATCATGAGGCTTGCCGCTACGAACAGGGTGCGGATATTCATGGGACTCCTTTCAGGTGAAGAATGTCTGCAATTTGACGCACAACAATGCAACACCCGGCGGACAGGTCGTGAGGCAGCAGCATGTTGCTAACTTCTGTCGCCCGGATCGAACAGGGCGGGTGAAACTAGGGGCAACCTGTCCGGGCCAGCGCCTGCAGGGTTGCACCTTGCGCATCCAGCACGAACGCGGCCACGCCCAGCTCAGCGGCCTTCCAGCCGGGTCGCAGCTTGAAGCTGTGGCGTGCGCGGCGCGGATCGAGCGGACCGGTCAAGTGGCGCACGACATGGTCGTGATGCAGGGTGCGCTCGGCGTTTTCTCCGGCGGTGACTTTTGAACTTAGACGGTTTTCAAACAGGGCAAGGTACAGCGTCGCATCGCGTCCGGCTGCCGGGGTGGCGAAGCGGCTTTCGGCCTCGACCTCGATGCGTTCGGGCGTTTGGTTGAGGGTGAGCGCAAGGCCCGCCTGGGCGGAAACGTTCAAGCGGGCGGGCAGCCCGCGATGCCAGGTGCGGAAATCCTTGCCGTCGAGCATCACCTGCGGCGTGTACACCCAGCCCAGCCCGCTGTTGCGGTCGCGCTGGCGCTGGCTGAACGCGGCCTGGGCAAACGGGTCGCGCCAACCCAGCCGGTCCCAGTAATCCACATGAAACGCCAGCGGCACCACGCCGCTGTTCGGAGGCAATTGCGACAGCCAGTGGTCGGCCGGCGGGCAGGAGCTGCATCCTTCCGAGGTGTACAGTTCCAGCAGGCTATTGCGCGTGGCGCCGCTGGTGGCGCTGCAGGTGGCCGCGTGAACAGCTGGGGCGAGGAAGGCACAAATCAATAACAAAGCGCGCATGATGGATTCCGGTCGTGAACCCATCGGTCGCGCCAGGGGTGGGATGCCTTACAAATTTAATGCGGCCAGATTATGTGCCCTGCAAAACGAGCCTTGCCCGTTTGAGACATCCCCTTGATGCGATTGCGGACACCAGGCCCCATAAACAGCGTGTCAGATTCAAGGTTCAAAGTGTCCAGGAAAGCGGGGGCGATCCACTATTGTCAAAGAGTTTTCAGGCAATCGTGCCATCGTAGGCCTTCCGGATTTTTTCCAGGTCGATTTTCTTCATCTGCAGCATCGCCTTCATCGCGCGTTGCGATTTCTCGGAGCCGGGGTCTCCCACCAGCTCGGTCAGCATCCCGGGAAACACCTGCCACGACAAACCGAACTTGTCCTTCAGCCAGCCGCACTGCTGCGCCCGTTCGTCTCCACCCTCGGAAAGCCTGTCCCAATAGTAGTCAACTTCCTCCTGGGTCTCGCATATCACCTGGAACGAGACCGCCTCGTTGAACTGGAACACCGGGCCGCCGTTGAGCGCGGTGAACGTCAGGCCGTCGAGGTCGAACTCGACGGTCATCACCGATCCTTCCGGCCTGCCGTGAATCTCGAAGCCTTCCTTGCCGTAGCGCGTGATCCTTCCGATTCTGGAATTCCTGAATATGCCGGCATAGAACGCGGCTGCCTGTTCGGCCTGGTTGTCGAACCACAAACAGGGTGTGATGGTCTGAGTGAGTTGCATCGGCGGCCTCCCGTCTACTGACAGCGTGAAGGGGAGGGGTGCCGAGCCGCTGAAGCCGGGCCGGGAGCACCCCTCTCACCCCATCTTAGGCTGGGGTGTCAGGGTGTAAAGCGCGATGCTGCCGCAGACCCGATCACCGCACTTTCCTGCGACGAGTCGGGAGACCTGCTATGGGCCGAGATGAAAATCAGGATGAAGCTGGCCCTTCCGAATAGTCTGTTTGGATTACTTCAGGGAAGCAACCTGCGCGCCCAGGCACTATGATGAACTTTTCATCCTTTTGTTGCGGAGGGACCTCATGAAACATCCTTATCGCAGCGGGCATGCGTTCCTGCGCATGCATCGGTTCGGCAACTGAAGCATGACAGACCCTAGCGAAGCCGATCTGGCACGGGCCAAGGCTGCCGTGGGCACGCTCCTGGAGGGCTTGGGGCTTTCCGCCCACCTCTATGCCGTCGAACCCAGGGAGGGGTTGTGGGCAGTCATCGTGGAATGCGCCACCGGGACCGGCTGGCAGCGTATGGAGTTGCGAGCGGGGCCCGAACTGCTGGCCGCGATAAGCGGCGACAAGGACGCCCGCGCAGCCCTGCTCGCCCAATGGCGTGCGCATATGGATGACTGCAAATACGACTGACGCCATACGCCTGCACGCAGCGTTCCGTGATGGATTGATGCCCGCAACACAAGCGCCAACAGATTTCCAGCCCCTGGCCTTCTCGGCCGGGGTGGTCGTCGCCCGCCGCGACACCGGCGGCTGGCGCCTGCTGGTGCTCCGCGCCTACCGCAACTGGGACTTTCCCAAGGGCACGGTGGAGCCGGGCGAAGCGCCGCTTGCAGCGGCCATCCGCGAGACGGCGGAGGAGGCCGGAATCAGCGATCTCGCCTTCCGCTGGGGCGAGGGCTACTGCGAGACCGCACCCTACCGCCGCGGCAAGGTGGCGCGCTACTACCTGGCAGAAACCACGCAGAAGTTCATCACCCTGCCGGTGTCGCCGGAACTCGGGCGCCCCGAGCACGACGCGTGGCGCTGGGTGGGCTTCGACGAGGCCGAACGCCTGCTGCCCCCGCGGCTGCAGCCCATTCTGGCCTGGGCGGGGAGGCAACTCGACCCGTTTCCGATCCCCGTGAGCTTGCGCGCATGAGAAGTGACCTGCGCCGGGCTGGATTGAATTGAATGAATCGTAGCGCCCGGTGCGGGCGTAAGGGTGTAAAGCTCAATGACCCTGAACCAGCTTGAGTGTTCGTGGGAGTCATGCCCGCACGTTCCGGCGGCGGCAACAAAAAATTACGGGGACCGAAGTCCCCGTAATGGGTTTGAATCGAAACGCTTACTTCAGCGGTACCAGTTCGACACGACGGTTCTTGATGCGGCCTTCATCCGTAGCGTTGTCGGCAACCGGCTGGGATTCTCCTACCCCTTTGCAGTCAGTCTGTCTGTCTGCATCAATACCTTTGATGATCAGATAGTTACGGACAGTTTCCGTGATGTGGATGCGCCCCTGGCTGGGCAAGCCGGGCTGGACAAGTTGCTGTCGGACGGCGTGTTGCGTCGGGCCCAGCAGAGTGATCTCCTGGAATGGAAAAGTGCGCAAAGACGGTCGCAGGGTTTGCCGCCGCTGAGCGTGGCAGGAGGACAGAACGAAGCACCCTTGTCGTTGCCATTAGGCGCTTATGTGGTGCAGGGACGGATGACCTTCCCAGCCGGCCTCTATGGCGCCCACTCTGCGATTTTCATTGTTCTCAGAGGCGTTCCTTCACCTCAGGGAAATCCGGGACATTCTGCCGTTTATGACTGGAATGCGCTGACTTGCAGCGGAGCCTTGTGCCGTAGCCTTGCACTGTCAATGGACATCTGGAGCATCGCCTGAGCGTGCACGACAAATCGCCTTAGCGCTGCGCATTTTTCGCTGCACGCACAGCTTCGATCTTCGATCAGCCGTGACACCGTCACCGCGAGCGCATCGCACGCATTCATCAGACGCTCAAAACCCGCCGCGCTTGCGCACTCGCGCAAGCGGATCAGGGCCAATGCGTAGGCCGTGATCACTTCGTGGGTCAGGGTATCTGGATTTACAAAGCAGTTATCTGCAACGATGTTTCCCATGTCATCCAGCGCATGCACCGCCGCCGCAACCAAATCGTCGGCAGCGCCGAGCGCCGGCTCGCTTTCCATGTGAACTGCTCGCGCTACACCGATCCGGCGCTCCGAACTCCGATATTGCATAGTGCCCATGAGTCTCTTTTCCTTGTTTAAACAGCCAGCGGGTTTGTCCTTGCGCCGGCAGGTCTATTGCGGGTATCGGGTGATTTTGACCAATGTACCAATATAGACTAGTTTATTTGTACCACAACAAGGTGACATTCCTGTTCCTGGATTTTTGTCCTTGCCTCAGAGAGTGGCGAGCTGGCTGACCCTGTCTCGTCCAGACCACGATAAATCGAACCGTTTTCCGCTTATGTAGGAATACGCTGAAATGGCATGAGCATTTACGGAGTAAGGTCATAGCTGCGACCGCAGCAACGCCATGGTGTGTTCAAGCAATTTCTCACTCCAGGGACGGCCCTGCCATGCAGCATAGGTAATCTGTCGCGACTTTTTCAGATCGTCCTCAAAGATGTCGATCTGGCGTTGCGCAAACGCGTGGTCGTAGATATTGAGATTCGCTTCGTCATTGAGCCGGAACGAGCGCGAATCGAAATTGGTCGAGCCGACCGATACCCACACGTCATCGACAATCATCACCTTGCAGTGATACATCGTCGGCTGGTATTCATACATCTCGGCGCCGGCCTCGAGCAGCTCACCCCAGCGGGCCCGCGATGCGCGGCGCACCGGTTCAGAATCGGTCCGCGTGCCGGGCATGAGATTAATAAGTATTTGTGTTGTGCCTGCCTGATTGCCGGGGGCAGGCGTGAGCCATGCTGAATGGTTACTGAAACAGCCAGGGCCGATCCGTCCAGCTGCCGCCAGCCTGTCCTGGCGGAACGCCCTGCGAATATTCTAGCGTGGTCCTTCAAGCTTCCATATGTTTTCGAACAATTGACCAACGTGCCAGCTTGTCCTCAAACGTCATCGATGCATGTGCAGGGCTGGTGGACGGAAGCGTTTCGTAGCGGATGGACCGAATGCCGCCGGGCAGGTCGGGCAGCACGGCACGGCGATAAAGCTCCGCGGCCTTCGATCCATTGAAGACGACGAGATGGATATGCGGGTGGGACGCGATAAACCCGGCGAAATCGTTGGGCAGCACGCTTGAATGGAGGATCGATGCGTCAAGGCTGCCGGGACGGTGGGCCGTGGCGCACACGTCCCACAGCGCCACCCTTTTCTCGATGAGGCGCCGGCTGCGTTCGTCATAGGGCAACCCGGGGCCTGCGTCGAAGAGCCGGCCCATGATGGTCCAGAATGCGTTGCGCGGTTGCGCGTAATACTGCTGCTGCCGCAGCGAAACCTGCCCCGGCAGGCTGCCGAGAATCAGAACCCGGGCGTACTCGTCGGCAATGGGCGGGAAACCATTCGAAACCACGCGCGTGCGTTTCGCGAAGCCTAAGGCTTCACTTCCATCAAATAGGAGCTCAGGCGCTTGACCCCGGCATCCCACATTTCAAACACATCGCGGAAGGCGGCATTCAGCAGGCCACCCTCCTTGCGCGCACACTGCACGCGGCCTTCTGCCACTACCACGTCGTTCTCTTCGGTCATGCGCGTCACTTCGATCGTGGGGCTGCCCACAAAGGCGTCGTCCTCGATCTCGCCATCAAATGCAGCCTTGCCTCGGGCATGAAACATTCCGGGGATGAGCCATTCCACGTCTTCGGTCAGGCAGGACAGGATGGCCGCATGGTCCGTCCGGGTGAATGCCTCCATGTATGTCTGCACGGTTGCCTTGTTGGCGCTCATCATGGGTTCCTTGTCCGGGGGAGTGATCGATGTTTCGGTTGCCGGCTACGCCCCTGCGCGTCGTGCGGTCATCAGGAACACCGGGTAGTCCCGCGTCCCGCTCTCGTGTTCCTTGGCAATGCTGAACACCGTCTGAAACCGGATGTCGGCAAACCCCGCCTGCGCGGCGCGCCTGCTCAGGTCGGCGCGGTCGAAGCCAGGGTGCACGTCGACCTCCGGGCCGTGGAACGAGCCGTCTTCCTGGTCCAGGTCGGCGATGCACAGATAGCCGCCGGGCTGCAGCAGGTCATGGAAGATGTGCAGGATCGCGTCGGTGTCCGGCACGTGGTGCAGCGTCATCGCGGTGACGATCAGGTCGAAGCGCTGCGCCGGCGGCGGGTCGGCCAGCAGGTCGAGCTTCAGCGTCGCCATGTTGCTCACGCCCTGCGCGGCGATCTTCTCGTTCACCACCTCGAGCATGCCGCCTGAACTGTCCGCCATCAGGATCGTACCGAGTTCATCCTTCAGCGGAAACGAAAGCAGGCCGGTGCCGCAGCCGTAGTCGAGGGCATTCATCTCTCGACGCAAAGGCACGGCTTTGCGGATGGCTTCGGCGATTTTCAGTCCGCGTTCCCGGAACAGCGGGTTGTCGTCCCATTGGCGGGCTTTGCTGTCGAAATGCGTGGCGTCGAGCCGGGTGGGTTGAGTGTGGGTCATGATGATGGGAAGGAATGGCGTCCGAAGGCATGGTCAGGGGGCAGGGTGCAGGTGGATATCAGGACAGCGTCAAACCTTACGCCGCTGGAAATTACGAGCCTGGCCCCTTTGGCTCGATTCTATGACGTGGAAGGTCGCTGTGCCACATTGTGCATCCGGGTCAGGAATCGCTCGCGTTCGCCGGAGTCGGTAATGCGGGCGGCGACGCGTTGCACGAAGTCGTCGTGGTCGGAAGCGCCGGCGGCGGCCTGCTTCACCAGCAGCGCGGCGATGGGACCGAGGTGGCTGGCGAGCAGGGATTGCGCCAGGCTCAGCAGCGCGCCGTCGAGGGTGGACTCAGGGGCGTTGGGCGGCGCCGGCTCCGCGGCAGGTTCAGTGGTAGGTCCCGCGGCGGACTTCCGTAGGCCAACTTCGGCGAGGAAGGCCGTGCGTTGCGTTTCATCATGCAGGGCGCTGCCCAAAAGCGTCAGTAGTTCGTCCTGATCGCGCGCCTTGCGCGCGGCGCGCGCCAGCAGCATGTCGGCCATGGGGCCGATGGCGCGGGCAAATGCGGGTCTCAGGCGTTCCATGAATTCGGGCTCGACGTTCGGGAGTGCGGCCTGACCGGCACCCGCGCCGGCCGCAGCGTCGGCGGGCCGGGCGCAGCCGGGCTGGACGACCGCGAACAGTTCGAACTTGCGCACGTGCTTGTCGGCGCGCATGCCCAGGTAGGAAAACAGGTTGGCGTAATCCTGGCTCTGGCAGCCGACCACGTCGTAAAAGGAACGCGACACCAGAATTTCGTTGGCGCCGGCGAAGTCCATCACCCGCGCGGCACAGTTGATGCCGTCGCCGACGGGCGCGCGGTCGCCGTTGACGTCCTGGATGATCTTGATCGGTCCGAGGTTGATGCCGATCCGGATGTCGTACGCCGGCCGTACACCGTTCTGGACGGCCAGGGCGTTGCGCAGGTCAATGGCGAAGAAGAACGCTGTTTCGGGCTCGCCCAGGTAACACACGGCCACGCCGTCGCCACGATCGAGGAGGATGTATTCGTCATGATTGGTGCCGGCCAACTGATCACGGATCGTCGCGTCGAGGTTCTGCTTGATTTCGAGCTGCTCGGCAAGGGTGCGCTTGCTGAAGCCGACCACGTCCAGAAAGGCGACGCAGCTCAGCCACGTGCGGTGTTCATCGGACGCCATGCGCCTACGCCTGTTCCTCGATCAGCTTCATGGCGTTGTCGAGGCTGCGTCGCATGCGGTTGAACGAGGCTGCGAGCACCGACACCTCATCGTGGCCGCGCTCGGCGAATTCAGGCGCAGACATGTCGCCGGTGCTCAACTGCTCTGCGGTTTTCGACATGCGCCGGATCGGGCGGACAACGAGGAAATGCAGGAACAGATTGGCCAGCACGATGATGGCGACAAACACGATCGACAGCACAGTCATGAACGAACGGTAGGCCGAATCCGCCTGGTGAATCGCGACATCCATCGGTACCGATACGATCTGCGCACCCACGACCTCGTTCATTTTCCAGCCGAAGCCGTTGGCGCGGCCATAGACTTCCAGCATGGTGGCGGGCGCATTCTGCGGCACGCTGTGGCACGTCAGGCAATCCGGATTGCTGATCCGGATGGGCCGTGCGAGGAACTGCGAGCGGCCGCTCGGGGTATCGCGCACCCCAGCGAATTCGTCGAGCTTGTCGTTGTTGCGGAACATCTGGATCACATCGGACTCCCAGTCGACTGCGCGGGAGGTCGGATTGGTCGGATTGAGCGTGGCTTCCTTGTAGCTGTAGTCGGGGTTGTGCTTTTGCAGCCGCATGAAGGCCTGGGTCGCCGCGTAGGCGGGAACGCTTTGGGGCAGGAATTTGTGTCTGAGCTGCGTGACCAGAAGCGGCTTGATTTCCTCGACCGTATAGGCACGCACCGCGCCCGCGCTGTCCATCATGAGCCCGGCGCGGGTCACGATGTCGACTTTCGCGTTTTCCTGCAGCGTGGTGTGCGTAAGCGTGCTCAGCACATAAAAGCCCAACGCAAGGACCGGAATCAGGATCAGATTGAATTTCGTCGCCAAGCCCATAGCGAATCCCTCCGTTTCCCGCAACTATGATTTATAGTTAAAAATAGTTGCCTTGCGCGGGCCTGAACAGAAAATGACAGGGGTCACTTACCGTGCTGGCAATCCCTGTCACCGCACCCAGAGCAGCTGACGGCAGCCACGGACCAAAGGGCCGGTACGATTGATTTCCGGGGAATTGAATTGAGCCTGGTCCCTTTGATGTCACCAAGCCACCCCCGCTTTAATGGTATGCAGTACCTCGGCGGCATCGGTGTAGTGGTGCGGGATGGGCTGGATCGCGCCATTGCGTTGCAGGAATAGCGACGGGAAGCTGTCGCCCCCGATGCTGCGGGCGAAGCGGATGTCTTCCAGCAATGCCTGTCGGGTGGTCTCGGCATTCAAGGTGCGGGCGAATGCCTCGGCATCCAGCCCGACCTGCTGGGCCAGTTCACACAACGTGTCGTCGTCGGAGGGGTTGCGCGCCTGCCGGTAGTAGGCATCCTGAATCGCGTGGATCATCGCGATTTCGGCCTCCCGGCCGTGCTGGCGGGCGAGCAGCACCGCGCGGCAGGCGGGGTAGGTGGAGCGTCGCGGCTGGCATTTTTCCCAGAACTCGAAGTTGAACAGCGTGCCGGGAACGCGCTCGATGATCTTGTGCCACTGGCCTTGTATGTGGGACCGGGTTTCGGGCGGCATCGGCTGGTCGCTATCAGGCGCAAGTCCGCCCAGGACATAGTGCACCCGGATGCCGTCGGGCAGCTGCTGCTGGATGTGCGACCACACTGGGCGGAAGGCGTAACACCAGCTGCACATCGGATCGTGGACGAAGTAGAGCGTGGCCAGGGGGTGCATGGCGGCGACCGGGTTTCAGGGTGGCGACTGACATAAGACTACCCGACTGTGCCATTCCTGGGGTGCGGTGTGCTGAAAGCGATGGACTGCCGCTCGAACGTGTCATCCTTGCAGATGAACGTGTCGGTCCCGAACGTGAAGACGTGATGTAGCGACTCGGCGTGCCAGGTGATGAAGATCATGTCGTGCCGGGCGTGCAGCGCATCGACGGTCAGCCCCGGCGAGTCGCCACGGTCGATGGTACCGAACTCCGCAAGCAGGCCGCCATATAGCGCGCGGATCTGCTCCGGGCCCTCGAACACGCCATCCGGCGTGGTCACCACCGAATGCTCGCCGAAGTCGTTCAATACCGCGTCGAGATTGCCTGAGTTGAAGGCGGCGACGTGTCGCTTGAAAACAGCCAGCGCCTGCTGTTCACGCGATGGAGTGGTTTGTACATTCGTGTCCATGATGCCTCCTGTTTGCGTTTTCCGGCGAGACCGGTCTGGCGTGACAGCGGATTCCAGGCACCGGCCTCGCTCGGCCATGGTGACGTTACTTCCGCGTGATCACGACTTCAAGGTACTCGCTGGGGACCACCAGCGAGCGTGCTCCGTCCACGTTCAGGCGTTCGAGCAGCGTGCTGATGTCCTCGCTCAGGCTTGCCTGTCGATCGGGGTCGAGCGCGGCGTACACCTTGTGGGTCGGCCCGTAGAAGTTGCGGAACACCTCGATCCAGTGCGCGGGAGATTGGTAGCGGAAATTGAAGCGGCGCCGCTCGCAGCGGATGTCGGCGGCGTCCGGGCCGAACAGCTCGACGATGCGCGGCTCGGTTCCCCACAGCATCGGCGATTGCAGGCCGGCCGGCGGCGGAACATAGGTCGCAATCAGGCGAAACAGATCGCCGATGAAGCCTTCGGGCGTCCAGCTCGCCAGGCCGATGCGGCCGCCGCTGCGTACCACGCGCGTCAGCTCCCGCGCCGCCCTGGCCTGGTCGGGCGCGAACATCACGCCGAACGTGGACAGCGCGACGTCGAACGTGCCGTCGGCAAACGGCAGGTCTTCCGCATCGGCCTCCTGGAAGCGGACATCCAGCCCGTTGGCGCGGGCGCGCTCGGCGCCTTTTTCGAGCAGTTCCGGCACATAGTCGGTCGAGGTCACGTGCGCAAAGCGGCGCGCTGCCGCCAGCGTGGCATTGCCGTTGCCGGCGGCCACGTCCAGCACCTGCTCGCCGGCGCGCAGATCCACCGCTTCCGCCAGGTGTTCACCGACGATCTGCAGCGTCGTGCCGACGATGGCATAGTTGCCGCTGGCCCAGGTGGCATGCTGGCGCTGCTTGATCGCGCCGAAATCGACCTGGGCCTGGCCGGGGGAAGGGGCCAGGCCGGATGCGGCCGGGGTGCAAGCATTGAGTTCCAAGTTCATTTTGATTCTCCTGGTGGCGAATGGAAAAAACCTGCTTGTCGAAGTGGGGCCGCGATCACATGCCGACCAGCCGCGCATCGAATCCTCGGTGCACGACGGTGCGGAGGATGTGCTGCGTGTCGGTCTGATGGGCGTCGAAATCCACGAGCAGCAGACGCGACGTGCGCGGGCTGACCCATGCCCGGCTGACCCCCGGCAGGCTGCCGAGCTCGCTGACCAGCTCGTCGCCGGATTGCGGGCTGAGCGCCTGCCTGACGTCCACCACGATGTTGACCTGGGTTGCTTTCATGATGACTCTCCTCATTCGGATGATTGGGGCCGGCCGGGCCGGTCGTTCGCTGTCGGGTCGGCCGGTTTGCGTGCCGTCGGGAGCTTCCCGGTGAGGGCTTCACGGTGAATGTGCAGCTCTTGCATCGCCGCCGGTCAGTCAGCGCCCCCATTGTCACGAAGATGCTTGATTGACACTTCACTCTGCGTCGCGCAAATATGCTCAATCGTCCGGGATTCGTGGGCTTCTTGATTGCGTGTCCACGCTGCTTGATCGAACGTCCGTCGAAAGGTCCATGCCATGAGCCGAGACACACTTTCCGATCTGCTGCGCGCCGTGCGCGTGCGCGGTGCGGTGTTCTATTACGTGAGCTGCAGCGACCCGTGGTCCACGGAGGCGCCGCCGGCCTGCGAGATCGCCGAAGCGGTGATGCCCGGCTGCGAGCACGTCATCGAATACCACATGATCGCCAAGGGAAACGGCTGGGCCGCGGTCGCGGGCCAGCCGCCAGTGAAGCTGGCCACCGGGGACATCGTGATGTTCCCGCAGGGCGATCGCCACGTCCTGTCGAGCGCACCGGGCATCGAGCCGTTGCGCCGGACGGCCGAATGGGTTTTTTCCACCCGTAACGTCCCCAAGCCCATGCCGATTGCCTTTCATCACGGCGTGGTCGAGCCCGGGTCACCGCTGCCCGTCGAAGCGGCGGACATGATTGCCGTGTGCGGCTTCCTCGGCTGCGACCTGCGGCCGTTCAATCCCCTGATCGCGGCGCTGCCGCGCATCCTGCATCTGCCGGCAGAACGTACCAGCGGCTGGGCCGGTCGCGTGATCGAGCAGGCGGTCGTCGAGTCCAACAGCCCGCGGCCCGGCGGCGACGCCGTGCTCGAACGGCTCGCCGAGATGATGTTCGTCGACGCCGCCCGCCGCTATCTCGACAACCTGCCGGAGGACGCGACGGGCTGGCTCGCCGGCCTGCGCGACCGCTTCGTCGGCAAGGCGCTCGAACTCATGCACGAGCGCCCCGATCAGGCCTGGACGGTCGACGATCTCGCCCGCGAAGTCGGCTTGTCGCGCTCCGCGCTGCATGAACGCTTCGTGCAATACCTGGGCGATCCGCCGATGCACTACCTGGCCAACTGGCGCATCCAGCTGGGCAGCCGGCTGCTGCGGGAATCGAACCGCACCGTGGCGACCGTTGCGCTGGAAGTGGGCTATGAGTCCGAAGCCGCGTTCTCGCGCGCATTCAAGCGCATGGTCGGCATGCCGCCGGCAGCCTGGAAAAAGGCGCAGGCCAGCGGGTAAGCGGGGGTTTAAAGCGCAGCTAATGGGGCCGGGTTGAACACGTGTTCTGGGAGGCATCGAGTCTGCCCCCTTTAATGACAGCTTATCGAACCCACTCACCGGCAAGCGCCTGCAGCAGCCCGGCGCCGTCGCCATGCCATGCGCTGCCGTGCATGCTTCGTGTGCAAAAATAGTCCATCGCCTGACGGAACGCCTCGTCACGCGGGCAATTCACACGGCAGGATAGAACATGGATTTGAGAGACCTAGTTGAATTTCCTGAACAGCCTGACGAGCGAGGAGGGCCCTGCCCGGAAAATCCGGGCCGGTTCAGTCTGGCCCCGTTTGTGTGGAGATTTCGTCCTGGTCATAGCACGACCTGGGCCCCCAGTTCCACCACCCGGTTGGGTGGCAGCCCGAAATAATCCGCCACCGTTCCAGCATTGCGGGACATGGCGATGAACAGCTTCTCCCGCCACCAGGCCATGTCCGATCCTTTCTTCGGAATCATGGTTTCGCGGCCCAGGAAGAAGGTCGTGTTTTCCAGATCGCACGGCATGCCGATGTCCGTGCAGCGATGCAGGGCACCGGTCAGGTCGGGCCGGTCCATGAAGCCGAAGAACACCTCCACCCGGTGATAGCGCTCGCCCAGGTGAGCCACTCTCACGCGCTGCTCATCGGGCACAAAAGGTTCGTCGGCGAAATTCACGTTCAGGATCACCACCCGCTCATGCAGGCTCTTGTAATGCTTGAGACTGTGCAGCAGGGAATGGGGTACCTGATTCGGATTCGGGGTCAGGAACACGGCCGTGCCCGGGACAGTGGGAACCTCGGCGCCGCTCATGCTCTGCACAAACGCATCGAGCGGCATGGCATCGCGGTCGCGGCGGGCCTTGAGCAGGGCACGTCCCTGTTCCCAGGTCGTCATCAGGAGGAACAGGCCGCCGGCAAAGGCGAGGGGAAACCAGCCGCCGTCGGCGATCTTGGTCAGGTTGGCGCCGAAGAAACTCAGGTCCACTGCCAGAAAGGCGCCCAGGATCAGCAGGCCGCGCAAGCGACTCCAGCCCCAGACCCGGCGCGCCACCACATAGACCAGCAACGTGGTGATGATCATGGTGCCGGACACCGAAATGCCATAGGCCGAAGCCAGGCTCGACGACGAGCCGAAACCCAGCACCAGCGCCACGACCGCGAGGAACAGCGCCCAGTTCACACCCGGCAGGTAGATCTGGCCGCTGACTTCACTCGACGTGTGCTGCACCAGCATGCGCGGCGTGTAGCCCAGCTGGATGGCCTGATGGGTGATGGAATAGACGCCGGAAATCACCGCCTGCGACGCGATGACCGTGGCCGCGCCCGCCAGGATCACCATGGGATAAAGCGCCCAGTCCGGTGCCATGTGATAGAAGGGGTGGGCGATGGCCTCCGGCTCGACGAGCAGCAGCGCGCCCTGGCCGAAGTAGTTCAGCGTCAGCGCCGGCAGCACCAGGCCCAGCCAGGCCAGCCGTACGGGCTTGGCGCCGAAGTGGCCCATGTCGGCGTAGAGGGTCTCGGCGCCGGTCACTGCCAGAAACACCGCGCCCAGCGAGAGGAAGGCCACGGTCGGCTGGGCGAGGAAGAAGGCGAAGGCATGATGCGGCGACAGCGCCGCCAGCACGCCTGGGCTGTGCCAGATATTGGCGATGCCGAGTATCGCCAGTACCACGAACCAGAGCGTGGTGATGGGGCCGAACAGGCCGCCCACGCGACCGGTGCCGTGGCGCTGCACCCAGAACAGGCCGAACAGGATGCCCAGGGTAAGCGGGATCACCCAGGGCTTGAAGGCGGGCGTCGCCACCTCCAGTCCTTCGATGGCGGACAGCACCGAGATGGCCGGCGTGATGATGCCGTCGCCGTAGAACAGCGCCGCGCCGAACAGCCCCGCCAGCACCAGTGCGCGCGCCTGTTTGGCATTGTGCGTGTTGCGCTGCACCAGCGCGATCAGGGCCATGATCCCGCCTTCGCCCTTGTTGTTGGCGCGCATGATGAAGGCGGCATATTTCACCGACACCACCAGCACCAGCGTCCAGAAGATCAGGGAAAGAATGCCGAGGATGTTGTCCGGCGTGATGGGCACCGGATGATGGGTCCCGCCAAAGACTTCCTTGATGGCATACAGCGGGCTGGTGCCGATGTCGCCGTACACCACGCCCAGGGCCGCCAGGGTCAGGACGGGCAGGCGTGTGTTGTCGGGAGCTGAATTCATGGCGCGATCCGGTAAAGCAGGAGTGGCCATGCTGGCATGGCGCGTATAAAAACGGTGTAAACGCGCGCGGGGTGTTGCGTACTGTCTCGCTCAGATTTCCATGCGGTAGCCGACGCCGGTTTCGGTCAGCAAATGTTGCGGCCGGGCGGGGTCGGACTCCAGCTTGTGGCGCAGCCGGCCCACGTACACCCGCAGGGTGTGGCCGCTTTCACCGTAGCCGGGGCCCCATACCTCGCGCAGGATCTGGCGGTGGGTGAGGACCCGGCTAGCGTGGGCGATCAGAAAAGTCAGCAGGCGGTATTCGATCGGGGTCAGGTGCACCGGATCGCCTGCCCGGCTGACCGAGCGCCGGTCGAGATCGACCACCACGTCGCCGAAGCGGAATTCAGGCGCTTCCGTCTTGCCCTCGCCAGCCCGGCGCCGCAGCTGGGCGCGCACCCGGGCCAGCAGCTCCGCCATGCCGAACGGCTTGACCAGGTAATCGTCGGCGCCGGCATCCAGCGCGGCCACCTTGTCCGGCTCCTGCCCGCGTGCGGACAGGATGATGACCGGTGCCTTCGAGCGTGCCCGGAACGGTCCGATGAAGTCGAGGCCCTCGCCGTCTGGCAGGCCCAGGTCGAGCAGGACCAGATCGGGACCGAGGCGCGAAGCCGCCACGCCGACGTCGAGCCGGCCGGCTTCCTGCACCGTGCAGCCTTCGCTTTCCAGCGCCAGCCGCAGGAAGCGGCGGATTTGCGGATCGTCCTCGACGATGAGCACCCGGGTCATGCGGCCTCCGGTTCCTCGCCGACGGTCGGCGGCGCGCCCAGGGGCAGGGTGAAGCACACGCGGGCGCCGCCCTCCGGCCCGTTCTCCATCCACAGCTTGCCGCCGTGCGCGGTCACGATGGCCTGGCAGATCGACAGCCCCAGGCCGTGGGATGCAGGCGCCTCGAAACCCGGTTCGGACGGAAACCCCGGACCGCTGTCCCGCACCGTCACCTCGGCCACGGCATCCCGAACGCGCGCCTCCACGAAAACAGGGGTGCCCGGCGGGGTATGTTTGGCGGCATTGTCCAGCAGGTTGCCCAGCACGCGTTCCAGCAACACGGCATCGAATTCCAGCAGCGGCAGACCGGGATCCAGGTCGACTGAGACCGGATGCGCGTCGAGCACCGGCCCCAGCCGCTGGATGGCGGCGCCCACGATTTCCTCCAGCGGTTGCCATTCCAGATTGAGCGGTTGCCTGCCCTGCGTGAGCCGCGCCAGCTCCAGCAGATTGTTCACCATCTCGGCCAGCGACTGGGCCTGGTCGCGCAGGACGCGCGCGGTCTCGTCATGCGGCGGCGGCAGTGTGGGGCTGGCCAGGACGAGCGTGTCGGCCAGCCCCACCAGCGCGGCGAGCGGCGTGCGCAGATCGTGCGACAGGCTGGCCAGGATCGAATGGCGCAGCCGCTCTGCCTCGGCTTGCATGCGGGTTTCCTGCGCCATTTCCATGTAGCGCAGCCGCTCGCGCGCCACCGCGGCGAGCTGACCGGTGATGAGCGCCACGGCCAGCATAACCGCGAAGGTGATCAGGTATTGGACGTCGGCCACCGCGAAGGAAAAATGAGGCAGGACAAAGAAGAAATCGAACAGGGCCACGGCAAGAAAAGCCGCCAGCAGCGCCGGCCCCCGCCCTAGCAGCCAGGCCACCAGAAACACCGCCAGCAGGAACAGCATGACGATGTTGGCCGGGTCCACCCAGGGCACCACAAGCCTGGCGATGACGGCGGTGAGCAGGCAGGTCAGCACCGCGCCTGCGTAGTTCCATATGCGCCCTCGCAGGTCTTCTAGGCGAAGGCGTGTGGCTTGCAGTTCCACTGGCGGGGCGTTTGGCGATTTCATGGAGCCATCATGGCAGGATGGATGGAGGTGCAGTGTATATGCGCGCTTCCGGTTGAGCGGGCTACTGGGCCATCGTTAAGAAATATTCGAGCCTGTCCGTGTTAATTCTGCGCAGTGCCGCTGCGGCGCCTTTTTGCGTTTTTCAGTCGATGGCGAGGACGGCCTTTCCGGTCAATTCCCCGGCTTCGATCAATCGATGCGCCTCTGCGGCCTCACCAAGCGGCAGTACCTTGTCCACGTGAACGCGCAGCGTGCCTGCGTCGAACAGGTCTGCGCACTGGTCCAGAATCCACGCCTGGTGTTGCTGCGCTTCGGTCCAGCCGAAGTACATGGGGGAGAGCATCAGTTCCTGGCTGACGCGCAGGTTGCGCAGGCGGGCGATTTTCCAGTCGGTTTCCGGTCCGGGCTGGAGCAGGGTGACGAGATCCCCGTAGGGGCGGACGGCCGCAAAGCTGTCGCTGAAGGTGGCGCCGCCTACGGTATCCAACACGATGTCGACGCCCTGACCCTGGGTCAGGTCCAGCACGGCCTGGACGAAATGGGTTTCGCGGTAAGGGATGGCCTCGTCGGCGCCCAGCTGTCTGGCGAACGCGGCCTTGCTGGCGGAGCCGACGGTGGTGAGCACGCGGCACCCCGCGGCCTTGGCCAGCTGGATGGCGACGTGGCCCACGCCCCCCGCGCCGGCATGGATCAACACGGTCTGGCCGGCCGTCATGCGGGCGCGGTCGTAGAGGGCTTCCCAGGCGGTGATGAGCACCAGGGGCGCGGCGGCGGCCTGGTTGAAGTCCAGGCTCGTCGGTTTGCGTGACGCAAAACGCGCGTCCACCACCGCGTACTCGGCGTAGTTGCCGGGATGGCCGCCGATGCCGCCGTTGCAGAAGTAGACGGCGTCGCCCGGCCTGAAGCGGCTCGCGCCGGCGCCGACTGCCTCGACCACGCCTGCGCCGTCGCAGCCCAGGATGGCGGGCATGCGCTCGGGGAAGTAGGTGCCTTTGGCGCGCAGCTTGGTGTCGATGGGATTGACCCCGGCCGCCTTGAGGCGCACCAGCAGGTCGGTGTCATGGGCGATTTGCGGGGTCGGCACGTCGGCGAGACCGAGAACCCGCGGCGCGCCAGGGGCGTGCATCAGAATCGCTTTCATGCTTCGTTTCTCCCCGGCTCTCGGACGGCTCGCTCAAGGATAGCGGCGTATCGATGCGTGTCCAATGCTGCGGGGCGGTAACTAACGCCTGATCAACCCGGTCATCGGCGGCGCAAGCGCATCAGCCGGCTGGGCGCCAGGGAGCCGCCCGCGCGCCTGCGATTCCCTGGTTTAAAGCCCAAGCGCCTGTGCGTGCACGCCGTGATTGCGGATCGCCTGAACGATGTCTTTGGCATGGGTCAGGTTCGAATCGTATACGACCTGGATGATATGGGGATTGCTGGCCTGGTGGCTGGCAGCAGCCACCGCCTTGCCATCGCGGATCGAATCCTCGATGGCTTGAAGCGCTGCTTCATCCAGTGTCTCTTCTATATGCACCAGAAAATCTATGGTCTCCATTTCGCGCTCCTTTTCAAAAGTTGCAGACACTTCCGACCAGAAACTGGACGGACGCCGCCCCATTTCATCCTTGAGTCATGACTGGTGGCGAGTCAGGCAGCCCGGCTTTACCCACGCAAACCCATAGTAAGAATAGACGCCGCTAACGAAATTGCCATCAGGCGGTTCCAAGCCGCATCCGCACTACGATTCTCCCGGGCGTTCAAGCTGAAGCACGCAGCCGGGTGACTGCCGTCTCAGATGGATGGCCGCGTTTGGTACGCCACGCAGTTCCATCCCTTCAGGCGCAGGCGCAGGCGAAGGCGCAGGCGTGTGGCGAGCGGTTCTTCCAAGGCGTCGGGGATCAAAGGGGGCCGCTCAGTCTGGGCCAAACTGTTTCTCGCTATGTCTGACCCCGGCTCGTTCAAAACACGTCAGCCGAACATCCACGCTGAGCGACAGGGCCGTCAACGCAGCGGCCTCCGCGCGGCCCTCGGCCTTGGCGCGATAGAGATGCGGCGTCATCGCCAGCAGGTCGGCAATCTGCTCTGCGCTTGTGAGTTCGATCGGGAAACGGAGCGCTTCCGTCGGCAGGCGGCTGAAGCCTTCCGGGGTTTGCAGGTCGGCTGGGCGTTCCGGCTTCAGGCTGGGGTAGATGATTTCGCGCAGTTCGCGCAGATGGTCGGGCCCGGCATCGACCTGCACCAGCAGACCGCCCGGCTTCAGCACCCGCGCAAACTCCGCATACACGGGGAAGCCGAACAGGCACAGCACCCGGTCCAGCGTGCCCGACAGCACCGGCAGCTTGGCGTTGCTGCCCACCACCCAGTTGGGCCGCCTGTCCTGCTTCGCGGCCGACAAGACCGCCCATTTGGAAATATCCAGCCCCAGCAGCGCCAGCGTTTGTTCATCCCCCACCGCTGCGGCCAGCTGGCGCAGGTAGTACCCCTCGCCACACCCGGCATCGAGACAGCTGATCGATGCGTCAGCCGGCAGACCGGCCAGCACGGCCCGGCTCACCGCAGCGGCAATCGGCTGGTAAAAGCCGGCCGTCAGAAAACGCCGCCGCGCCGCGACCATCTCCTTGCTGTCGCCCGGATCGCGCGAGCGCTTGTGCTGCACTGGCAACAGGTTCGTGTAGCCGTGGCTGGCGACGTCGAAACTGTGGCCGGACGCGCAGGTCCAGGTGGAACCCGTGCAATGCAAGGGCGTGCCGTCCAGCGGACAGGCGAGCGCCGGGAAGGGCGTGACGCTCATAGCGCGACCTTCAGCTTGCGCCCGCCGGTGATGGCGAAACCTTCGCGCTCATAAAAGGCCAGGGTCTTGTCAAACTGCGGAAGCGGTGGGGTTGTCACTTCCAGCCGCGTCCAGCCGCGCGATTTGCCAAAAGCCTTTGCCTGGGCCACGAGATCGAGCCCCACATTCCTTGAGCGGAATCCGGGACGCACGTATAGCTCGGGTATGGTTCCGAAGGCGCCTTCGGCGTAAAGGGCATGGCTCTCAACCATCGCAATGAACCCGACCGCATTTTGTTGTTCGTCACGTGCAACGAATACGAAATACTTTTCCCGGTTGAGAAAGTCCATGAGCCGGTCTGTTGTTTCCGCGAGATCGAAATTGAATGCCTGAACACCAATGGCATCCATGATCTCTCTCAGCAACTCGCCGGCCATTTCGGCGACTTCATGCGAATCCTTGGCGGTTGCTCTAACAAGGGTGATGTTCGGCGTCATCGTCATCTTGGGTCAGGTGAAGCAGCATAAAAAAACAGGGAACCGCAGGGGGCAGGCACGCGCCTGGAAGGGCGTGATGCTCATCGGCTCGTGTCCTGATAACGGATTTACGCCGGGGTTTGCAATGCGGCCTGCATCGCCTGCTCGGTCACCGGGTAGGTCAACACGGCATGGATGGGAAACAGTTCCAGCAGCTTGCCGATATGGTCTTCTTCACGCGGATGCATGAACACGATCATCTTCGCCTGTGGCGCAAAGCGCTGCAGGGATCGGAGCGTGACGTCCAGATTGGAGACGTTTGCGCCGGCGTAATTATTGCCCCAGCCGTAAATGAATTCCCCCACGAAAAAATCCGGCGGCTGTTTCTGCAACGCCCGATGAAGATTGCGGGCCGAGTCGAAACGTTCCGCCGCAATGCCAAGCTTCTGATACAGGGCACTGAAATCGGGGTGGAAGGGGGATTCGATCAGGGAGAAAAGGGTTTGCATGCTGCGGGCGTTTACATGGGCGCTCATTGACTGTTGTCCTGCGATCAATTCGAGCCAGGCCCCTTTGATTTATTGATTCCAAGGATAGGCCTCTGTGTACGAAGTAAGTTCAGTTCGCACTGAATCAATGAAGCGCTGCTTCCTCGCATAGAAATCGGTTCCTTCGTTCTTTGAGCTCGCTGTGTGGGCTGACAAGACAGAGTCGACGACGAGCTTTGCACCTTCAACGACCGGTACGGACGAGACGAGTGATATTTCAGCATACTTCGCGTCTAGGTCGCTGAGTTCAGTGACGCTTGATATCTTCTTGTGAGTGGATTGCATAATCAGCCTATGTGCCTCAGCAAGGAACGCTACATATAGGCTCTTTCGTGAGGCGATCTCTTCTCGTGCGAGAGCAAGCTTCCACTCGTGTGTTTTCACACTACGTCCAGTAACGTAGCTTATGGCGCCTGCGACGACTGCGCCTGCAAGAGTGCCGAAGATGGCGATGAGTTCTGGTGGCATATGAGAATTAATAAATCCAAAGGGTTAGCTCAGTCTGCCCCATTTGTCCTCTACTTGTTCTTGCCAAAGAAGTACCCGACAACAGAACCAAGTAAGACGCCAACAGTAGGATTCAGCTTGTCAACGATACTTAGACTCACAACGGCCCCGATCACAACAACAATAACGCCGGCCTCAACCCATCGATTGAACTTGGCGTGGGAGAAGTTCTTGTCGATGGTCGCCTTCTTAACGTCTTCAATGATCCCGACAACACGAGATGCGATTTCGTGACCTTGCGGGCTCTTCAAGTAGTCCAACATAGGAGAGATATCTATGTCCTCATCCTCCTGTAGTGTCGAGGGAGTCTTCACGCGCGATGTGACCGAAAGCTGATTATCTTGGTTGGACATTCGTTATTATTTCCTGGCTGATATTAAGTGGTTAGGAGGATTCAGGCCCAGTGGTTGTGCACTTGGGTGACTTGATTTGCCCAAAACGTAAGCCTAGAAATTTGGTTTCGACTACCATCGAAAAGGCCGAACTCCTGAGCGATAGAGAAAAATCCCTCGCCAGGATTATTGTCATTGCCTCGGTGAACAGAGGGTGTCCCGAATTTTGTGTAAACGGGGTTTTGGTTAATGCTGAGGCATCCTGTCCTCGAACTGGATAGTAAACCGGTTCAGGGCGGCCTTCCAGTCGCGGATTGGCATTGTCCATTTCTTGC
>JAJYXG010000066.1:0-13550 GCA_021791095.1 Pseudomonadota bacterium | reverse complement strand
TGGCACAAGTGCGTGCGGGCGTGGTGGAGGAGTTGCGCAAGCAGCAGGCGCAGAAGGTGTTTGCCGATCTGGCGGACAACTTCAGCAATCTGGTGTACGAAAATGCGGACAGCTTGCAGCCCGCAGCAGCGGCTACCAAGCTGACCATCCGGCAAAGCGGCTGGATGTCGGCCAAGGCTGCACCGCAGCCCTTCAACCATGCCGGCTTGTCGGCCGCACTGTTTAGCCCGGAATCGATCAAGTCGAAGCAGAATTCCGAGGCCATCGAGGTGCAGCCCGGCACGCTGGCGGCGGCGCGGGTGATCGAGCACAAACCGGCGCGGCTGCGCCCGCTGACTGAAGTATCGGCGGCGATCGAGGCCCGGCTGCGTGCTGCGCAGAACGCACAGTTGCTGGCGCAAAAAGGCGAGGCTACGATTCAGGCGCTGGCCAAGGGCGAGGAGGCCGGTGTGAACTGGTCTGCCTTCAAGGTGGTCGGGCGCCAGCCCTCGGCAGAACTGGATGCCGCCGGAGCCAAGGCGGTGTTCCGGGTCGGCACCGACAAACTGCCCGCCTATACCGGCTTTGCGCGTCCTGACGGTTCCTATCGCGTCGTGCGGGTGAGCCGCGTGCTGGAAGCGCCGATGCTGGATCCCGAACTGTTGGCGTCGATCGGATCCGGCGTCGTGCAGGCGCAGCAGCGTGCGGATATGAAGGCGATGATTACGCTAATCACCGCGGGGCAGAAGGTGAAAATCCAGCCGAATGCAATCGAAGGCAGATAAGCCGCAGGACTGTGTCCAACCAACAAAAACGCGCCGTCAAGGCGCGTTTTTGTTGGCGTGCTGGGATTAGATCATTCAGCGCCTGCGGTGGAGTTGAAGCCAGCGTCGACGTAGGTGATCTCGCCGGTGATGCCGGAGGCCAGATCGGAGAGCAGGAAGGCGGCGGCGTTGCCGACTTCCTCGATGGTCACGTTGCGGCGCAGCGGTGCGTTCTTGGCGACGAGGTCGAGCTTTTCGCCGAAGTTGGCGATGCCGCTGGCGGCCAGCGTCTTGATCGGGCCCGCCGACACGGCGTTGACGCGGATGCCCTTGGGGCCGAGGCTTTGCGCCATGTAGTACACGCCGGATTCGAGGCTGGCCTTGGCCAGGCCCATCACGTTGTAGTTGGGCACGGAACGGATGGCACCCAGATAGGAGAGCGTCAGCAGCGCAGCCTTGCGGCCTTCCATCATCGGCAACGCGGCCTTGGCCAGCGCAGCAAAACTGTAGGAGCTGATGTCATGCGCGATGCGGAAGTTTTCGCGGGTGACCGCGGAAAGGAAATCGCCGGCAAGGGCCTCTTTCGGGGCAAACGCAATCGAATGCACCAAGCCATCGAGGCCGTCCCAGTGCTTGCCCAACTCGACAAACAGGGCGTTTATCTGCTCATCGCTACTGACATCGCAAGGGAACACCAGGCTGGAGCCAAATTCCTGGGCAAATTCGGTGACGCGATCCTTGATGCGCTCGCCCTGGTAGGTGAAGGCGAGTTCGGCGCCCTCGCGCTTGCATGCCGCGGCGATGCCGTAGGCGATGGAGCGGTTGGAGATGACGCCGGTGATCAGCAAGCGTTTTCCTGCAAGAAATCCCATGATGGTCTCGAAGAGTTGAGGTGGGCGAATTATAACGGCTGACGTTGGCGGCGCGCTTGGGTACACTTGCGGCATGGCGCGCATCGGGGCGGTTTTATCGAGGATGGGGTTGCTTGTAATCGGCCTGAGCCTGATTGCGGGCTGCTCCGACAACTGGAACAACCCTTATCCTGGCAGCGATGTGAATGCCACGGTGCTTTACAGTGCATTTTCCGAGCGGCCCAAACATCTCGATCCGGCGCGCTCCTACAGTTCGAACGAAGTCGAGTTCACCGGCCAGATCTACGAGCCGCCGCTGCAGTATCACTTCCTCAAGCGCCCCTACACGCTGATTCCGTTGACTGCCGAGGCAGTCCCCAAGCCGCGCTATGTTGACGGGGCGGGCAATACGTTGCCGGACGATGCGCCGGCAACAGCCATCGCAGAAAGCATTTATGAAATCAGCATTCGCCCCGGCATACGCTATCAGCCGCATCCGGCTTTTGCGCGCGACGAGGCGGGACGCTATCGCTATCACGCTATGACTGCCGCGGATGTCGCCGGAAAAACCCAGATTCGCGATTTTGAATACAGCGGCACCCGCGACCTGGTGGCCGCCGACTACGTGTACCAGATCAAACGGTTGGCCAACCCCAGACTCAGCTCGCCGATTTTTGGCCTGATGAGCGAGCATATCGTCGGCCTCAAGGCGCTGGGTGCGGCGCTGGAACAGGCGACCAGGGAAAACCCCGGCAGGGCGTTGAATCTCGACGATTTCCCGCTGGCCGGCGCGGAAGTGGTGGATCGTCACCGATACCGCATCCGCATCAAGGGCAAATACCCGCAGTTCATCTACTGGCTGGCGATGCCGTTCTTCGCTCCGATCCCGTGGGAGGCCGATGTCTTCTATGCACAGCCTGGCATGGCGGACAGGAACCTTACACTTGACTGGCAGCCGATTGGCACAGGCCCCTACTATCTGGCGGAGAATGATCCCAACCGTCGCATGGTGCTGAAGAAAAATCCCTACTTTCATGGAGAGATTTATCCCGCGGAAGGCAGCGACGAGGACCGCCGGGCCGGTCTGCTGGTGGACGCCGGCAAGCCGCTGCCGTTGGTGGACGAAGCCGTGTTCAGCCTGGAAAAGGAAACCATTCCCTACTGGAGCAAGTTCCTGCAGGGCTACTACGACAGCTCGGGCATCAGCTCCGACAGCTTCGACCAGGCCGTGCAGTTCACGTCAGGTGGCGACCCGCAGCTTACCGACAGCATGCGCGACCAGGACATCCACCTCATCACCGCGGTGGCGGCCTCGATCTGGTATGTCGGCTTCAACATGCTCGACCCGGTGGTGGGGGGCTTGGGCGAAGACCGCCAGAAACTGCGGCAGGCGCTTTCCATCGCGTTCGATTACGACGAGTTCATCTCGATCTTCCTCAACGGGCGCGGCATTCCCGCGCAGGGGCCGATTCCGCCCGGCCTGTTCGGTTATGTCGAGGGCGTGGCCGGGCTGAACCCTTACGTGTATGAGGCACGCGGCGGCACGATCGCGCGCCGCCCGATCGAGGTGGCGAAGCAGCTGCTTGCCGAGGCGGGCTATCCGAACGGACGCAACGCGAAGACCGGCGAGCCGCTGGTGCTGTATTTCGACACCATGGCGAGCGGGCCCGACGCCAAGTCGCGGCTCGACTGGATGAAGAAGCAGCTCGACAAGCTCAATGTGCAGCTGGTGGTGCGCGGCACCGACTACAACCGCTTCCAGGACAAGATCCGCAAGGGCAACGCGCAGCTGTTCGAGTGGGGCTGGAACGCCGACTACCCCGACCCGGAAAACTTCTTCTTCCTGCTCTACGGTCCGCACAAGAAAGTCGGCACGGGGGGCGAGAACGCGGCCAACTACGACAACCCCGAGTTCAATCGCCTGTTCGAGCGCATGAAGGATTTGGACAACGGCCCTGAGCGCCAGCAGGTGATCGATGCCATGCTGGGGATCGTGCGCCGCGATGCACCGTGGATCTTCGCCTACTACCCCAAGTCCTTCGGCCTGCGTCACGGCTGGGTGTACAACGTGAAGCCCAACCTGATGGCCAACAACACGCTCAAGTATCGCCGCATCGATCCGGAACTGCGCGAAGCCCGGCGCGACGAATGGAACCGCCCGGTGTTGTGGCCGATCATCCTGCTGGTCGCTGCGCTGGCCGCCGTCATCGCGCCGGCAGTGATCGCGTGGCGGCGGCACGAAAGGAAGACTGCCTGATGATGGCCTACATCCTGCGCCGCCTGCTGTACGCGATCCCGATCCTGATCGGGGTGAACCTGCTGACCTTCGCGCTGTTCTTCGTCGTCAACACGCCCGACGACATGGCGCGGCTGCAACTCGGAGTCAAGCACGTGACGCCGGAGGCGATCGAGCGCTGGAAGGCCGAGCATGGCTACGATAAGCCGCTGTTGTTGAACGCCGGGGCGAAGGGGGTGGCGCAGTTCACCGACACCATCTTTTTCAAGCATTCGGCGGCGATGTTCGCCTTCGAATTCGGCAAGGGCGACGACGGCCGCGACATCGGCAACGAGATCCGCACCCGCATGGGGCCCAGCCTGGCGATCGCGCTGCCGGTGTTCGTCATCGGCTTGCTGGTCAACATCACCTTCGCTCTGCTGATGGTGTTTTTCCGCACTACCTATCTCGACCTGTGGGGGGTGGTGCTGTGCGTGGTGCTGATGTCGATCTCGGGGCTGTTCTACATCATCGCAGGACAGTATTTCATCGCCAAGCTTTGGAACCTGCTGCCGATCTCAGGCTTTGCCGGCGGCATCGATGGCCTTAAATTCATCCTGCTGCCGGTGCTGGTCAGCGTAGTGGCTGGCATCGGCAGCGGCGCGCGCTGGTACCGCACCATTTTCCTCGAGGAAATCGGCAAGGATTACGTGCGCACCGCACGCGCCAAAGGTCTGAGTGAAGTGCGCGTGCTGTTCCGTCACGTGCTGAAGAACGGCATGATCCCCATCCTCACCGGCGCGGTGGTAGTGTTGCCGCTGCTGTTCATGGGCAGCCTCATCACCGAATCCTTCTTCGGCATTCCGGGCCTGGGCAGCTACACCATCGACGCGATCCAGGCGCAGGATTTCGCGGTGGTGCGCGCGATGGTGTTCCTCGGCTCCTTTCTCTACATCGCCGGCCTCATCCTCACCGATATTTCCTATTCGTGGGTCGATCCGCGGGTGAGGCTGCAATGAACTTCATTCCCGATCCCCTGTGGACCGATTGGCTGATTTTCGCACTGCTGGCCGCTGTGCTGGCGCTGGTGTGGTTCATCCGGCGGCAGGAGCATCTGCTGGCGCCGTGGCGAGCCGTGGCACGGCGCCCGATGGCGATGGGGGCGGCGCTGGTGCTTGGCGTGTTCGTGGTGATTGGCCTGCTCGATTCGCTGCATTATCGCGAGCGGCTGGCTGCCAGCCCGGCCGATGCGCCGCAGTATTCGGTCGAGGTGCTGTCCGTGTTCGACGCGCTGGTGAGCGATCTGCGCACGCGTCAGGAAAAAACCTATTCGGCACCGCTGGCCATGCAGCTGTATGCCAAGGAGTTCATCGAGCGCAACGGCGAGACGGTGCGCGATTATCCACGCCTGCAATTTGGCGGGGTGCATCTGAAGCAGGCTGACGAGCATGGGCCTGATATCACCCGGCGCACGCTGGTCGGACTGGCACAGGGACTGGCGGTGAGCCTGCTGCTGTTCGGCCTGCTGGCTGCATGGCAGGCGCGCCGCACGCAGGTGGGCATGGGGGACTGGCTGACGGCCTGGGGAACGGGCCATCTCGGCTGGCCGGGCCGGACGGTCGTCCTCGTGGTGGCCCTGATGCTGATGCTGGCCGGCGTGATCGTGCAACTCGCGTCCGGCTACCACGTGTTCGGTACCGACAAGGTCGGCCAGGACGTGCTCTACATCACGCTCAAAAGCATCCGCACCGGTCTGGTGATCGGCACGCTCACCACCCTGGTCATGCTGCCGCTGGCGATCGGCTTCGGCATTGCAGCCGGCTACTTCCGCGGCTGGGTGGATGACGTCATCCAGTATGTCTACACCGTGCTGAACTCGATCCCGGGCGTGCTGCTGATCGCAGCGGCGGTGCTGATCGTGCAGGTGTATATCGAATCCCGTCCCGAGCTGTTCGACACCGCGGCGGCACGCGCCGATATCCGTCTGCTTGCGCTCTGCCTCATCATGGGGGTCACCAGCTGGACGGGGCTTGCGCGCCTGCTGCGCGGCGAATCGCTGAAACTGCGCACGCTGGACTACGTCGAGGCGGCGCGCGCCTTCGGCGTCTCGCACAGCCGCATCATCGGTCGTCACATCTTCCCCAACGTGTTCCACCTGGTGCTGATCGCCATCGTGCTCGACTTTTCCGGCCTGGTGCTGGCCGAAGCGGTGCTGTCCTACGTCGGCGTCGGCGTCGATCCCTCGATGTACAGCTGGGGCAACATGATCAACGGTGCGCGTCTGGAGCTCGCGCGCGAGCCCGTCGTATGGTGGCAGCTCGGTGCGGCATTCGCCTTCATGTTTGCCCTGGTGCTGGCAGCCAACCTGTTTGCCGACGGCGTGCGCGATGCCTTCGATCCGCGCATGGGAGGCCGGCGATGAAGCCCCTGCTCGAGGTGCGTGATCTCGTCACCGGCTTCGGCGCGGTGCGCGTGGTCGACGGCGTATCGTTCCAGGTCGCGGCGGGCGAGACCTATGCGCTGCTGGGTGAATCCGGCTGCGGCAAGTCGATCACCGCGCTGTCGCTGATGCGGCTGCTGCCAGACGGTGGGCGGGTCGCTTCGGGCAGCGTGCGACTGGGAGAAACCGACGTGCTGGCTTTGCCCGAGCGGGAGATGCGGCGCGTGCGCGGCGGGCAGATGGCGATGATTTTCCAGGAGCCGATGCTGGCGCTGAATCCGGTCATCAAGGTAGGCGGGCAGATCGGTGAGGCGCTGGCGCTGCACCGAAATCTGGCAGGGCAGGCTGCGAGCGATGCCGCGCGCGCGCTGCTCGACGCGGTGGGGGTGCCGGATGCGGCGCGCCGGCTCGACAGCTATCCCTTCGAATTGTCCGGCGGGCTGCGTCAGCGGGTGATGATCGCGATGGCGCTGGCGGGCGAGCCCGAGCTGCTGATCGCCGACGAACCGACCACGGCGCTCGACGTGACCATCCAGGCGCAGGTGCTCGATGTACTGCGCAGGCTCAAGGCCGAGCGGCAGATGGGCATGCTGCTGATCACGCACGACCTCGGCGTGGTGGCGGAGAATGCCGACCGCGTGGGGGTGATGTATGCCGGTGAACTGGTGGAGGAGGGCGCGCGCGATGCGTTTTTCGCCGCGCCTCAGCACCCCTACAGCCGCATGCTGTTCGAGGCGCTGCCGCGCCCCGGCGACGGCGGGCGGCTGACCACGATTCCCGGGCAGGTGCCGCCGCTCGACGGCGTGCTCGTCGGCTGCCGCTTTGCGCCGCGCTGTCCGCATGCCATCGCGCGCTGCCATGACGAATCGCCCGGCTGGCAAGTGATCAACGACCAGCGGGTGCGCTGCCATCTGGCCGGCACGCTGCCGGCAAGCAGCGTGCGCGAGGTCACCGCGCGGACGGCGGCGCCGGCATCACACGCCTTGCTGCAGGTGGACGGCCTCAAGGTCCACTTTCCGATCCGTCGCGGCTTCATCCAGCGCACGGTCGGCCACGTGCGCGCGGTCGACGACGTCTCGCTCGACATCCAGGCGGGCCGCACGCTGGCGCTGGTCGGCGAATCGGGCTGCGGCAAGACGACGGTGGGCAAGGCGCTGCTGCGGCTGATCGAGCCGACGGCGGGAAGCATCGCGCTGGGCGGCGAAGCCATCACCGCAAGGAATGCCTCCACCTTGCGGCGGCAGGCCCAGATGGTGTTCCAGGATCCGTACAGCTCGCTCAACCCCCGCATGCGGGTGGCGGACATCCTGCTCGAGGGCATGGACGCGCTCGGGGTGGGGAACGCGCCCCAGCGCCGCGACGCCGTGGCACACCTGCTGCGCCAGGTGGGGCTGCCGGATGATGCCGGCAGCCGCTATCCGCATGCGTTTTCCGGCGGCCAGCGGCAGCGCATCGCGATTGCGCGGGCGCTCGCGGTGTCGCCCCGGCTGGTGATCTGCGACGAACCGACCAGCGCACTCGACGTCTCGGTGCAGGCGCAGATTCTCAACCTGCTGAAGGACCTGCAGAATGATCTGGGCCTGGCTTACCTCTTCATCACTCACAACCTCGCGGTGATCGAGTATCTGGCGCACGAGGTGGCGGTGATGTATCTCGGACGCATCGTCGAATACGGCGCGGCGGCCGAGGTGCTGCGTGCGCCGCGCCACCCCTACACCCAGGCGCTGGTAAGCGCGGTGCCGCGCATCGAACCGCATGCCGGCGAAGGCATCATCCGGCTGGCAGGCGACCAGCCTTCGCCGCTGAACCCCCCGGCGGGCTGCCACTTTCATCCGCGCTGTCCGCATGCGAGCGTGGTGTGCCGGCAAACCTACCCGGACCGGACCGACCTCGGAAGCGGGCACTGGGTGCGCTGCCACTGGGTGGCGGGGAACGGATTTTCTGCAAGGAGTGTTGATTGAATACCGGCAAACACAGTCGCAATTTCTGGATCGGCAACGGCGTGCTGGCCGTGGCGATGCTGACGCTGTTTTTCATGGGCCCGCTGTCGGACGCGCTGGGTATCTGGGCGGCGGTGCTGTGGATGGTGCTGGCCGCCGTGGGCATGGCGCTGGTGATGTCGGACAAATCGGGTGAGCCGCCTTCACCCGATTGAATAGCCGCCCTTGTGTCAGGGCTTTCCGACGATGATCGACTGTCCCGTGCGGATCGTGCTGGTTTTCCTGAAAGCCGGATTCCACGCCTTGATGTCTGCCAGGCTGACCTCGAAACGCTCGGCGATGGTGCTCAGGGTGTCTCCCCGCATGATCGTGTAGCGAAGGGGCTGGTCGGATTTCGGGTTGCTGGCCTTGAGACTGACCGGCTGGATGAAATCGCTCGTGCGAACGGCTGACTCACTCACCGGCAGACGAATGATCTGCCCCGCCTTGAGGCGGTCATTGAGATCGGGGTTGGCCTGTGCGAGCCCGTCCACAGTCAGGCCGTAGCGGCGGGCGATGCCGAAAAGCGTGTCGCCGCGCTGCACCTCATGCAGTTCCGGTGCGGGTGCAGCCGCGTCGCTCCTTGTCGCAGCGATGCCGCGGTTCTTGACCGGAACGAGAATGGTCTGCGCGCGCGCCAGCTTGCCTTTTTTCAATTGCAGCTGGTTGTGTTCTTCAAGGCGGGCCAGGCTGACGTCGAAGCGCTTGGCGATGATCGCAGCGCGCTCGCCTTTTTTTGCCGCGTAGGGTTGCCAGGTATCCCAGTCGCCGGTTTTAAGGTTGTGCTGGAATTTATCCGCTTTGTCGACGGGAACCAGCAGATTGACCGGCGTGTCGGAGCGGATCAGCTTGCGCGGGAAGGCGGCGTTCAATGCGGCGAACTCGTCGCTGCTCATGTTCGCCAGACGTGCAGCGGAATGGAGGTCCATGCTGGCATGGACGGTGACTTGGTTGAAGTAGGGCTGATTGGGCAACTGCTCAATGGCAATGCCGTAGTTTTCAGGGGCGTAGATCAGGTTTTTGAGCGCCAGCAGTTTGGGGACGTAATGCCGGGTTTCGTTCGGCAGGGAGAGGCTGGCGTAGTCGGTGGGCAAGCCTTGCTGGACATTGTTCTGGATGGCGCGTGCAACGCAGCCCTCCCCGCAATTGTAGGCCGCCAGTGCCAGCTGCCAGTCGCCGAAATCCAGATAGAGCTTGCCCAGGTAGTCGAGCGCGGCATTCGTGGCGGCGGTGAAGTCGCGTCGGCCGTCGTACCAGCTGTCCTGCTTGAGTCCGTAGTGGCGTCCGGTAGAGGGAATGAACTGCCAGATGCCGGAGGCCGCCGAAGGCGACAGTGCCGTGGGGTTGAACGCACTCTCGATCATCGGCAGCAGGGCAATTTCCATCGGCATGGCGCGGCGGTCGAGCTCCTCGACGATGTGGTAGAGGTAAGGACGCGAGCGCTCGGCCAGGCGGCGCACACTGTCCGGACGGGCGGCAAACCATGACTCGTGAACCGCCACCAACGGGTTCTGCGCAGCCGCGTCATCGATGCGAAAGCCGTCACGAATGCGGTGCCAGACGTCGAGGTGGTCGGCTCCCGCTGCGGCCTCGGTCTCGAGGCTGTCGCTGCTCCATGCCTGGGTCTGGATGGTGGGGGCGGGCTCTTCGGCAAGCGCTGGATGACTGAAGGACACCGCCAGCAGGGCAAGGCTGAGCAGGTTTAGCTGGGTGCCGGCCCATTTGATGGCGGCGGATTTGATTCCGGGCAAGTCGGTCTCCCGTACTCAACAAGACTCCATCCTAGGTGCCCGGAGGGGGATGGTCAACCATCCCAGGCATCCTTGGCGGCGCGAATCGCGCCGAACACCTCGGACGGGCCGGGATGTGGGCGATTCAGATAACGGGCGGCAAAGGCCGTCATGTCGGCGTCGTGAAAACGCAGGAAGGGATTGGTGGCTTTTTCCAGCCCCAGCGTCGAGGGCAGGGTGGGCTGACCGTGCGCGCGCAGGGCGCGGTCGGTGCGCTCGCGCTCAAGCAGCGCCGGGTTGGCGCCGTCAATGGTTTTGGCAAAGTCAATATTGCTCAAGGTGTATTCGTGCGCGCAGCAGACCCGGGTAGTATCGGGCAGCGCTAGAATGGCGTCGAGGCTCGCGGCCATCATCGCGGCGTCACCTTCGAACAATTTCCCGCAGCCGCAGCCGAATACGGTATCGCCGCAAAACAGGGTGCCGTGGCCGACATAGCTGATGTGGTCGAGCGTGTGGCCCGGCGTGGCCAGCACTGCGAGGTGCAAATCCGGCTTGGTGAGGTCCAATGAATCACCGCCGCTCAGGACGTGGGTGACGGCAGGAATGCGCGGGTTGTCCGGCGCATAGATGGCACAGTCGTAACGTTGACGCAGCAGTGTGTTGCCACCAGTATGGTCATGGTGATGGTGGGTGATGAGCACGGCGGTCAGCACAAGCCGGTGTGCGTCGAGAAAAGCAATCAGCGGCGCGGGATCGCCGGGGTCGACCGCGACCGCGTGATGGCCGTCGTGCCACACCCAGATGTAGTTGTCTTCGAACGCGGGCAGGGAAGTGAGTGTCAACATAAGAAAGCTGCCGTACAGGAGGAGTAGCTATGTTATCCAAGCTGAATACGGAATGGTTTGAAACACCGCTGGGACAGCATCTTCTGTTTCGCGAGCAGCGCTATTTCGACAATGCGGTATCGGATGTGTTTGGCTTCAACGCGGTACAGGTTGGGCTGCCGAAGATCGATTTCCTGCGCAACAGCCGCATCCCGCTGCGCGTGACCTGCGCGGTCGAAGCGCCGGCCAGGGTGCGGGCCGACCCCATGTTCCTGCCGTTCGAGAGCCAGTCGCTCGACCTGCTGCTGCTGCCGCACGTGCTTGAATTCAGCGCCAACCCGCACCAGGTGCTGCGCGAGGCCGAGCGCGTATTGCGTCCTGAAGGCCGTCTGGTGCTGGCCGGATTCAATCCGCGCAGCCTGTGGGGGCTGGCGCACAAGCTGCAGGGCAGTGAGCGCGGTTATCCCTGGAATGGCAATTTTCTGAACATTTCGCGGGTGAAGGACTGGATGGCCTTGCTGGGACTCGAGGTGGCGGCCGGCAGCATGTGCTGCTACCGTCCACCGATCAACCGTGAAAACTGGCTGCGGCGGATGCGCTTCATGGAACCCGCCGGAGACCGCTGGTGGGCCATGGGCGGCGGCGTGTATTTCCTGCAGGCGGTGAAGCGCGTGCAGGGCATGAATATTATTTTGCCGCAGTGGAAAACGCCGGTGACGCAGCGTTTATTATCGCCGGCAGCCAAAGTGGTCAATCTCAAACAGTATCGGGTGCGTCGTGAACGCTGACACTATCTATATCTACAGCGACGGCGCCTGCAAGGGCAATCCCGGCGCCGGTGGCTGGGGCGCGCTGCTGGTGGCGGGCGGTCACCGCAAGGAAATCAGCGGCGGCGAGGCCAACACCACCAACAACCGCATGGAAATGACCGCGGTGATCCGCGCGCTGGAATCGCTGAAGCGCCCGTCCACGGTCGAGGTCCACACCGACTCGCAATACGTGCAGAAGGGCATCAGCGAGTGGATGGCCGGCTGGAAGCGGCGCAATTGGCGCACCGCCGACGGCAAGCCGGTGAAAAACCAGGATTTGTGGCTGCAACTGGACGCATTAAGTCAATTGCACCGCATCGAATGGAAGTGGGTGCGCGGGCACGCCGGCCATCCGGAAAACGAACGGGCCGACGAGCTCGCCAACCAGGGCGTGCTGCAGGCACAACAACACTGATAACAAGCATGCGACAAATCATTCTGGATACCGAAACCACCGGCCTCGACCCCAATCAGGGGCATCGCATCATCGAGGTGGCGGCGGTGGAAATGGTCAACCGGCGGCTGACCGGTAACCATCTCCACCGTTATGTGAACCCGGATCGCGACATCGACGCCGGGGCGATGCAGGTGCACGGCATCACCCTGGAATTTCTGCAGGACAAGCCGCGCTTTGTCGACATCGCGCAGGAATTCGTCGACTTCATCCAGGGCGCCGAACTCATCATTCACAATGCGCCGTTCGATGTCGGCTTCCTCAACATGGAACTGCGTCTGCTGGAAATGGCGCCGCTGCCGACCTGGTGCGACGGCGTGATCGACACCCTGGCGATGGCCAAGGCGCTGCATCCCGGCCAGCGCAACAATCTGGATGCGCTGTGCAAGCGCTATGGCGTCGACAACGCGGCGCGCACGCTGCACGGCGCATTGCTCGACTGCGAGTTGCTGGCAGCGGTGTATCTGGCGCTTACGCGCGGACAGGAAAGCCTGTCGATCGGACTGGAAACGCGCAGCGCCGAGGCCAGTCAGGCGGCAGCACGCACGCGCCCCAGGCCCGTGCTGTTGTCCGCTTCGGTCGAGGAACTGGAAGCGCATGCCGGCCTGCTCGAGGCGATTGCCCGCGAGAGCAAGGGCGCCTGCCTGTGGAACGCGGAGCAGGAGGCGGTTTGACCGTTTGGCTGTCGCGCCGAGGATCTGATCTGCTCCGCATCGTGCAGCTGGGGCTGGTGCTCGCCTGTCTGATCTTGGCGTCGGGGCCCGTGATAGCCGCGCGGGTGACGGTGGTGTTGAGCGACGACTCGGCGCCGTATCAGGAGGTCTATCAGGTCGTCAGTGCCTACCTCAACGACACCCCTCATGTGGCAAGCCGGGTCTATGCAGAGAGTTTGTCTGCGTCCTCGCTGAATGACGCGCGCCTGGCTGTAGCCGTTGGGGTGCGCGCCGCCGAGTCGCTTGCGGCGCAGCCACTCCAAATTCCCGTTCTGGCAGTGCTGGTGCCGCGGGCCTGGTATGACAAAACCGGACGTGTCCGCCTGACCGGCAGCGGCCGACGCGGCGTGTCCGCCATCTATCTCGATCAGCCGTTCGAACGGCAGGGACAGCTGATCCGCCTGGCCTTCCCCGAGGTGCAGCGCGTGGGCGTGCTATTGGGCGCCGAGCAGGGCGGTCTGGTGAATGAACTGGACGATGCCTTGCGGGCGCAGCGGCTCAATCTGGTGCATGGTACGCTGACCAGCGAAGAACGGCTGATCCATCGCCTGGAAAGCGTGTTGTCGGGCGTCGACGTGCTGCTGGCGGTGCCCGATCCGTTGGTATTCAACCGCAACACGGCGCAAAGCCTTTTCCTGACATCGTACCGCTACCGTGTCCCGGTTTTGGGCTATTCGCGCTCGCTGACTCGCGCGGGCGCGCTGCTGTCGCTGCACTCCAGCCCCGCGCAAATCGGCCGGCAGACCGCCGAATGGGTGAGCCAGGCGCTGGAGGGGCCGTCCTTGCGGCTCC
>JAJYXG010000059.1:0-14174 GCA_021791095.1 Pseudomonadota bacterium | reverse complement strand
TGTCCGCGTCCACGTAGACCAGTTCCGGCTCGTAGCGCGCCAGTTCCAGCTCGTTGTAGACCGCGTAGGTGGCGATGATGACGAGGTCGCCCGGATTCGCCTTGTGCGCGGCGGCGCCGTTCACCGAAATGATCCCGGAATCGCGCGCCGCGCGAATGGCATAGGTGGCGAAGCGCTCGCCGTTGGTGACGTTGTAGATCTGGATCTGCTCGTATTCGTGGATGTTGGCCGCGTCCAGCAGGGTTTCGTCGATCGCGCACGAGCCTTCGTAGTGCAGCTCGGAATGCGTGACGGTCGCCCGGTGCAGCTTGGACTTGAGCATCGTTCTTTGCATGACGGTGCCCTCACAAAAAAAGGACTGTCATTATACCAAAACGACACAATCATCCAGAAGGCCAGTCAAGTCTCCGGGGAACCTTGCCCGTACAGAATGGGAGGGTGATTTACGTGACGATCAATGCAGATGCAACTGAATGGCCAAAAAATCAAAAAACAGGCAGTACGCCATGATCGGCAGGGGAAGGCCGAGAAGCGTGCCAACGAGGTAGTCTCGATAGCGGATGCCCGACATGGCGAGGGCATAATTGAGTGGCGGGACCGTCTGGAACATCATTCTCAGCAGTACGGTGCTCCTGACCGGGTGATCATCCAGCTGGCTCAGCAGCCGCTTCGCAAGCTTGCCTTTCAGGTTGCGGAGCGCGTCGCCGCCCACAAACCGGATCGTAAAAAAGGTGGCGGTGCATGAAATGATGGCCGCGATATAGGTGGCGATCCCGCCCCAGGTTCGACCCAGCGCAAGCACCGCTGCAGCCAGGAAAATCCATCCCGGCATCTGCACCAGATTGCCCAGCGCAAAAATGAGTATAAAAACGGCCAGCCCGGTAATGGGGTTGTCGACCAGTTTCTGGTGCAGGTAGGCCAGATTGAAATGGCTTCGCAGGCCGGACAGTTCAAAGATCGCCAGCAGCAGGGCGAGAAACAGGAGAACCGCGAGAAGACGCTTGTAAGGGCGCACGGTGTTCATGGCGGCAGTGCAGCTGACCTTGTTTACCCGAACGGATTGGCAAAATCGAGGTTGTCGATCAGCCGGGTGTTGCCCAGCCAGGCAGCCCCCAGTACCACCAGCCGGTTGCTGCCTGGGGTGGGCGCCTGCAGGGTCGTGGCATCGCGCAGCGCGACGTAGTCGACACGCCACCCCGCCATTTTCAGGTGGCGCGCGGCATTGGCGGCGAGTGCATCGAAATCGCGTTCGCCCGCCTGCACGGCTGCGACGGTGGCGGCGAGTTCGCGCTGCAGCTGCGCCGCCTGGAGGCGTTCGGACGTGCCGAGGTATTGGTTGCGCGAGCTCATCGCCAGGCCGTCCGCCTCGCGCAGGGTGTCGCCCGCGACGATGTCGATGGGCAGGTTGAACTGGCGCACCAGTTCGCGGATGACGAAAAGCTGCTGGAAATCCTTGCTGCCGAACACCGCGACGCGAGGCTGCACCAGGTTGAAGAGTTTGAGCACCACCGTCGCGACGCCGCTGAAATGGCCGGGGCGGAACACGCCGCACAGGTCGCTCGCCAGCGATTCGGGCGGCTGCACGGTGAAGGTCTGCGGCACCGGGTACATCTCGGCGACGTCAGGAGCGAACACCAGGTCGCAGCCGACGGCTTCGAGCTTCTCGCAGTCGGCGGCCAGGGTGCGCGGGTAACGCTCGAAGTCCTCGCCCGCGCCGAACTGCAACGGGTTGACGAAAATGCTGGCGACCACCGGCTGCCCATGCTGCTTCGCCAGTTCGACCAGCGATACATGGCCTGCATGCAGGTTGCCCATGGTCGGAACGAAGGCGGTTCGGGCCTCGCCGGCGAGCGCGGACCGCAATTCGGCGGCGGTATGAAAAACCTGCATCAGAACGTGTGTTCGGCGGCGGGGAAGCTGCCGTCCTTCACCGCTGCGACGTAGGCGCGCACGGCCGCTTCGACGCCGTCGACTGCGGCCAGAAAGTTCATCGAGAATTTCGGCGCGCGCGGATACAGCCCCAACATGTCGTACAGCACCAGCACCTGGCCCGAACAGTCGGCACCGGCGCCGATGCCGATGGTGGGAATGCTGATTGCTTCGGTCACGGCCTTGGCCAGCGCGGCGGGCACCATTTCCAGCACGATCATCCCGGCGCCTGCGGCTTCCAGCGCGCGCGCGTCGGCGATCAGTTGCGCCGCGGCGGCGTCCTCGCGCCCCTGCACCCTGTAGCCGCCGAGCTGGTTGACCGACTGCGGCAACAGGCCGACATGCGCGCACACCGGAATGCCGCGCTGGGTGAGGAAGGCGACGGTGTCGACCATCACCGCGCCGCCTTCCAGCTTGACCATGTGCGCGCCCGCCGCCATCAGCCGTGCGGCAGCGGCGAACGCACGCTCGGGCGACGGCTGGTAGCTGCCGAAGGGCAGGTCGGCGACGATGAAGGCGCGCTCGGTGCCGGCGGCGACGCAGCGCGTGTGGTAGGTCATTTCGGCGAGCTTGACCGGCAGGGTCGAGGCGTGGCCCTGGATCACCATGCCGAGCGAATCGCCGACCAGCAGCACGTCGACGCCGGCGGCGTCGAGCACCCGCGCGAAGCTGGCGTCGTAGCAGGTGAGCACGGCGATTTTTTCGCCTTTGCCACGCATCGCCTTGAGGGTGGACAGCGTGACGCCCATCTCACACCGCCCGGCTGAAGAACTCGCGCGGCCCGCGCATCTTGCTGATGCGCTCCAGTAGCAGATCGAAGTCGGCCTCGCTTTGCGCGAAGTTGAGGTTGCTGGTGTTGACGATGAGCAGCGGGGCCGCCTCGTAGCGATGGAAAAATTCGCTGTAGCTGTTGGCCAGCCGCTGCAGGTAGCCGGCGTCCATGCCGCGCTCGAATTCCACGCCGCGGCGCTTGACGCGTTCCTGCAGCGCATCGATCGGTGCCTGCAGGTAGATCACCAGGTCGGGCGTCGGCGCCTGCGGCGCCAGATCGGCATAGACCTTCTTGTAGAGCTCGAATTCGTCGTCGTCCAGGTTCAGGCGCGCGAACAGCATGTCCTTGTCGATCAGGAAATCCGACACCGTGCCGGCGCGGAACAGGTCGCCCTGCGCCAGATCGCGCAGCTGGCGCGTGCGGTCGAACAGGAAATGCAACTGGGTCGGCAGCGCGTAGCGTTTCGGCTCCTGGTAGAAGCGCGGCAGGAAGGGGTTGTCGCCGGCGTTTTCCAGCAGGGTGTCGGCGCCCAGGTGCTCAGCCAGCTTGTGGGTGAGACTGGTCTTGCCGGCACCGATCGGGCCTTCGACGACGACGTAGCGGTAACGGGAGAGGGTCATGCGTTGACGGCAGCAGCGGGCGGAATAGGTGGCACATTCCCCCCGTGTAGGGAAGGCCGTGGTTGTAAAGTCGCTGAAGCGACAACAACCACGTTCTGCTCCGCACAAGCGGCAAGCCAGTCGGCGGCGCGGCCACGGCCGGGGATGACGGTGTCGGGCGCGATTTCCAGCAGCGGCAGCAGCACGAAGCCGCGCTCGGTCATGCGCGGATGCGGCAGGGTCAGGCCCTCTTCATGGAAGTGCGCGTTGCCGTACAGCAGCAGGTCGAGATCGAGCGTGCGCGGGGCATTGCGAAAACTGCGCTCGCGGCCATGGCGGTGTTCGGTGTCCAGCAGCGCGTCCAGCAGCGCGCGCGGCGCGAGTTCGGTTTCCACCTGCGCCACCGCGTTGATGAAGTCGGGCTGGTCGACGTAGCCGACCGGCGCCGAGGCGTACAGGCTGGAGCGGGCAATCAGCCGGGTGCCGGGCAGGCGGTCGAGCTCGGCCAGCGCGTATTCCACCTGCGCTGCCGGGTCGTTGAGATTGGCACCCAGCCCGATGGTTGCGATGACTTTCATGCAGACGGCGCCTCGCCGGCGGAATCGGCCGGCTTTTTACGCTTGCGCTTGCGGCGCGGCTTGGGTGCGCTGTCGGCGATCAGCATGGCCGCGCGCTCGTCGTCGTCGACTTCCTGGAAGCGCGTCCACCATTCGCCGAGTTCGGCAGCGACTTCGCCGGATTCGGCGCGCAGCAGCAGGAAATCGTAGGCGGCGCGGAAGCGCGGATGTTCGAGCAGGCGATACGGACGCTGTCCGCCGCGCTGATCGAAGCGCGGCTGCAGCGCCCAGATTTCCTTCATCATGCCGTCGTAGCGGCGCGGGATGGCGAGCTGGTTGCGCTGCGCGTCGAGCACCTCGTCCATCGCCATGAACAATGCGGGCTGCGGCTTTTCGCCGGCGGCCTCGATCGCGCGCCAGCGCTGCAGCACCTGCGGCCACAGCAGGGTGCCGAACAGGAAGGCCGGGGAGGCCGGCTTGTCCTGCGCGATGCGCGCGTCGGTGGTTTTCAGCGCGGCGGTGATGAAGCGCTCGCCGGTGGAGTCGTCGAGGATCGTGTCCAGCAGCGGCAGCATGCCGTGGTGCAGGCCCTCGGCACGCAGCTGGTGCACGCCGCGCAGGGCGTGGCCTGACATCAGGAGCTTCAGCGCCTCGTCGAAGATGCGCGCGCGCGGGATGTTGGCCAAAAGCGGCGCCAGGGTGGCGACCGGCTTGCGGGTGTCGGGGTCGATGTGGAAGTCGAGCTTGGCGGCAAAGCGCGCGGCGCGCAGCATGCGCACCGGGTCCTCGCGATAGCGCGTTTCGGGGTTGCCGATCATGCGCAGCACGCGCTTGTTGCAGTCGGCGACGCCGCCGAAATAGTCGTGCACTTCCTCGCGCAAGGGGTCGTAGTACAGCGCGTTGATGGTGAAGTCGCGGCGTGCGGCGTCGTCTTCCATGCTGCCGAACACGTTGTCGGACAGCAGGCGGCCGTGTTCGTCGGTCGGCCGCCCGTCCTCGTCCTCGGTTTCCTTCTGGCCGTTGGAGCGGAAGGTGGTGACTTCGATGGTCACGCGGCCGCACATCACGTGCACGATCTGGAAGCGGCGGCCGATGATGCGCGAGCGGCGGAACAGGCGCCGCACTTCTTCCGGGGTGGCATCGGTGGCGACGTCGAAATCCTTCGGCGTCTTGCCTAGCAGCAGGTCGCGTACCGCGCCACCGACGACGTAGCCCTTGTAGCCCGCCTGGGCCAGGGTTTCGCAGGTTTTCAGCGCACAGTCGTCGAGCTGGTCGCGGCGGATGCCGTGTTTGGACTGCGGCAGGATCTGTGCGCCGGTGGCGACGCGGGTCTTGCGGCCGAATACTTTATTGATGATGCGACGAATCATGGAGTGCGCGAGGGCGGATGTATGCGAAACAGATCGCGATTATACAGGCTGGATTCAAGCCTTCTGTCGCCATAGCGCCGCCGTGCCGGGGCCGTACAGGGCTTCGAGCGACGCCGGGGTGAGCAGATCGGCGGGGCTGCCCAGCTGCCAGCGTCCGTCGCCATACAGAAACAGCAGGCGGTCGCAGTGGCAGGCGGCCCAGTTGGGGTCGTGCAGCGTGAGCACCACGCTGTGGCCGGCGTCGGCCTCGGCCCGTGCCCAGGCCAGCAAGCGTGCCTGATGTGCCGGGTCGAGGTGAGTCAGCGGCTCGTCGAGCAGGGCGATGCGTGGCGCCTGCACCGCCAGCTGCGCCAGCCGCGCGCGCTGGCGTTCGCCGCCGGACAGGGTGGCGAGCGGGCGGTGTGCGAGCCCGGTGAGTTCCCAGGTCGCCAGATGCGGCGCCAGGTCGTCTGGTGCATGGCCGAAGGGGTAATGTCCGAGCGCGACGAAATCGGCCACGCTGCCAAAAAAACCGCCTTCATCCCCCTGCGGCAGGAGACCGATGTGTTGCGCGCGGGTGAGCGGCTGCAGCAAGCCGAGTGGGTGGCCGTCGAGCGTCACCTGGCCTTGCGCGGGCGCAGCGAGGCCCGCCAGAACGGTCAGCAGGGTCGACTTGCCGGCACCGTTGGCACCGAGGATGCCGAGCATCTCGCCCGCTTCGAGCGTGAGGTCGAGTGATTCCACCAGCGTGCAGGCGCCGGCGTTGAGGCTGAGTTGATGGACGACGAGACTCATGGCTTGCGCAGCAGCCACAGCATCATCGGCACGCCGAGCAGCGCAGTCAGCACCCCCACCGGCAGTTCGCGCGGCTCGATCACGGTGCGCGCCAGCGCATCGGCCAGCACCAGCAGGCTGCCGCCGGCGAGCGCGGCGGCGGGCAGCAGGACGCGGTGGCCGGCGAAGCCGAGTTTTCTCAACGCGTGCGGCACCATCAGTCCAACGAAGCCGATGCTACCGGCCTGCGCCACCACCAGCGAGGTGCAGGCACCGGCCAGCGCAAACAGCGCCCAGCGCGTGGGCGCGACCGCTACGCCCAGCGAGGCAGCCTTCAGCGGCGACAACTGCAGCACGTCGAGCCGTCTGGACAAGCCCAGCGCGGCGCCTACTGCCAACAGCAGCGCCGCCCACAGCAGCGCGGGCTGGCCGGTCCACGCCAGATCGCCCATCAGGAAGAACAGCATGCCCGGCAGGCGCTCGGCCGGCGCCACGGAGAGCACCAGCGCGATCAGGGCGCCGAAGCCGGCTGCCAGCATCACCCCGGCGAGCAGCAGCGGCGTGTGGTCGCGGGCCAGCAACCGTCCGCCGAGCGTGGCGGCGAGCGCCAGTGCCAACAGGCTGCCGGCGAACGCCAGCACCGATACCCACGGCCACGCCAGCCCCGCCGCCATGCCGAGCAGCGCGAGCAGCCCTGCGCCGCCGGAAACACCGAGCAGATAGGGTTCGGCGAGCGGATTGCGGAACAGCGTCTGCATCAGCGCGCCCGCCAGCGCCAGCAGGCCGCCGCAGGCGAACGCCGCCGCCACGCGCGGGCCGCGCAACTCGGCGAGGATCTGCTGCGCCAGCTCGCGGTCGGCCGGCAACGCACCGGCCATCAGGCCGAGCGCAAGCGCTGCGGGCGCGGTCAGCCCGAGCAGCAGCAGTTTGGATGCAGGGCTCAGGGCTTGGCTGCCTCGGGCAGCAGCGTCACGCGCTTCATCACGATGGGCTCGACGGGCACGTCGCCATGTGGGCCGCGATTGCCGCGCGGCACCGCGACGATGGCATCGACCACCTCCATGCCGTCGACCACCTGGCCGAATACGGCATAGCCCCAGCCCTCGAAGCTCTTCCCGCGATGGTTGAGAAAATGGTTGTCCGCCACGTTGATGAAGAACTGCGAGGACGCCGAATGGGGTTCGCCGGTGCGCGCCATCGCCAAGGTGCCGCGCAGGTTTTTCAGGCCGTTGTCGGCCTCGTTCTGGATCGGCGCATTCTTGGGTTTTTCCACCATGTCCGCCGTCATGCCGCCCGTCTGTACCATGAAGCCGGGGATCACGCGATGAAATACCAGGCCGTCGTAAAACCCGGTCTTCACGTAGTTGAGGAAGTTGCCGGCCGACTGCGGCGCCTGGGCGGGGAACACTTCCACCGTGATGTTGCCCTTGCTGGTTTCGATCAGCACGCGCGGGTTGGCCGGCTGGCCGGCGGCGGGCGCGGTGGACACGGTTTGCGTGGCGGACTCGCTGGCTCCGCAGCCGGAGATGCCGAGCATTAGCGCGCCGAGAAACACGGTGGCAGGGATAAGGGACAGGCGGGGCATCAGTAGACTCCAGACAAAAGGTGGGGGGATTTTACCGGCGGGTGCGCGGCTGCAAGAAGGAATCGAATCGTAGGGGTGCCGCAGCGCTTGCGACGGACCACGGCGAGCGGAAGGAAAAGGAAGTGCTGCATCATTCATTCAGCCAGGAATCGAGCGCCGCGCGCACCGTGTCCAGCGACTGGCAGCCGTTGCTGACGGAATGCAGCTGTGTGTCCTGTTGCAGGATCAGTGCGGGGAAACCGCGCACGCCTGCCTGGCGCACCTGCCTGAAATGCGCCTGGGTCCTGGCGCGTGCCGCGCCGCTGTCGAAAGCGGACTGAAATGCGGCGACATCCGCGCCGAGCCCTGCGGCCAGGTCGGCCAGCACGCCGGGCTGAGTGACGTCGCGCCCCTCGGCGTAAAACGCGGTCTGGATGGCCTTGAACAGCGGGAAGATCAGCGCTGGATCAAGCCCGCCCACCGCCACCACTGCACGGCTGGCAGGTTCGGTGTCGTAGACGAAGCCATCCGGCAGCGCGTTCTCGAAACGGAAGGGCTGGCCGGTGCGGGCGTGTACCTGGTGCCAGTGATGCAGAATGTCATCTCGCTGGGCTGCCGTCATCGGCGTGGTTTCATGCCGCAGCCCACCCAGGACCAGCGCGATTTTCATGCGTTCGCGGTATTCGTCGCGCACGCTTTCGATCACCGGCGAAAAGCCCCAGCACCACGAGCACATCGGATCGGCGAAATACCAGAGGATAGGCACGCTCATGTGGGTGACAAGGAATGCGTGACAGACAGCTCACAGCATACGCGATTGCCCCGGCTCAGGGCATGGGCGTGTCGTCGTGCTTGGGCGGACTGTCATCGTCCATGATGATGCTGTGCGCCGGCCCTTCAAGATCGTCGAACTGGCCGGTTTTTGCCGCCCATAGAATGACCCAGGCGATCACACCGACCAGGACAAGACTCAGGGGGATGAGCAGGAGGAGGATGTCCATGGTCAGCGGGGAACGGAAAGCGGTGCGCTGAGCGCTGCCGGTGAGGGCGGAGGGGGCTGCTTGAATTCGGACAGCCGCAGCGCGTTCAGCACCACCAGCAAGGAACTGGCGGACATGCCGATGCCGGCGATCCACGGGGTGACATAGCCCAGCGCGGCGGCGGGGATGGCGATGAGGTTGTAGCCGAGCGCCCAGCCGAGGTTCTCGCGAATGATGCGCTGCGTCTTGCGGGCAAGCGCGACGCCTTCCGACAGCGTCGCCAGCCGGCTGCCGAGCATTACCATGTCGGCGGCGGCCTGTGCGACGTCGGCACCTTCGCCCATCGCGATCGACACCTGCGCACCGGCGAGCACCGGCGCATCGTTGATGCCGTCCCCCACCATGGCGACGATGCGGCCTTCGTCTTGCAGTTTTTTCACGTAGGTGAGCTTGTCTTCCGGCAGCGCGCCGGCATGCCAGTTGGCGATGCCGAGCTGCTGCGCGGTCGTCCGCACTGCGGCTTCGGCGTCGCCCGACAGCAGGTGCAGGCGCAGGCCCTGTCGCTGCAGGGCGGATAGCGCGGCGGCAGCGTCCGGGCGCGGCGTGTCGGCCAGGGCAAACCAGGCGATCAGCCCGGACTCATCGGCCAGCGCCACCCAACTCTCGTGCCCCTCAGGGTATTCATGCCCTTCAGGGTACGCGTGCCCGTTTTCCGGGTATTCGCCTTCACCGGATGCGGGCGGCGGCACTGGCGTCTCGCTGCGCGCGGCAAAGCGCGGCGAGCCCAGGCGGTATTCGCGGCCGGCGACCATGCCCTCGACGCCGCGTCCCGGCGTGTTGCGGATGCCGCTTGCGCTGATGGACGTGTCAGCGGCTTCACGCATTGCGCGCGCAATGGGGTGCTCGGAGCCGGCTTCGAGCGCAGCAGCGATCGCGCTGACTTCTGCCTCGCTGCGCCCATCCAGCGGCACCACGCGGCGCACCGAGAGACGCCCCAGCGTGAGCGTGCCGGTCTTGTCGAACACCAGGTCGGTGGCGCGTGCCAGTGTCTCCAGCGCATGGCCGCGCGTGGTCAGCAAACCCAGACGCGTGAGCCGACCGGTGGCGGTGGTGAGCGCGGCGGGGGTGGCAAGGCCAAGTGCGCAGGGGCAGGTGACGACCAGGATCGAGACCACGATCCACAGCGCCTTGCCTGGATCAATGGCGTACCAGACAAGGCCGACCACGACAGTGATCAGAAGCAGCAGGCCGACGAACCAGGCGGCGGCGCGGTCGGCCAGCTGGCCGATGCGCGGCTTTTCGCTCTGCGCGCGGTCCAGCAGGCGCACGATCGACGCCAGCCGCGTATCGGCGCCGAGCTTCTCCACCCGCACAATCAGCGGACTCGCCTGGTTGAGGCTGCCGCCGACCACTTTCGCATCCGCGCGCTTCGACACCGGCAGCGATTCGCCGGTGAGCATCGCCTCGCTCACCGCGCTGTCGCCCTCGACCACCACGCCGTCGGCGGGCAGTGTCTCGCCGGGGCGCACCAGCACGTGATCGCCCACTGCCAGGCGCGCCACCGGCACCTGTTCCTCGTCACGCGCCGGCCAGTTGGGCAGGCGCGTGGTGGCGGCAGGGATCAGCTTGACCAGTTCTTCCACCGCCGCGCCGGCGCGGCGGCGCGCGTTCATTTCGAGAAAGCGTCCGGTCAGGAGCAGAAAAATGAACATGGTGACCGAGTCGTAATAGACCACGCCGTGGCCGGAGAAGGTGCTGTACACGCTGGCGACGAAGGCGGTGCCGACACCGAGCGCCACCGGCACGTCCATCCCCAGGGTGCGGCGCCTGACATCGCGCCAGGCGCCGATGAAGAAGGGCCACGCCGAATACACCACCACGGGAATCGTCAGGATCAGGCTCGCCCAGCTCATCAGCAGCCGGATGTCGTCGGTCATGTCGGTGGCGGAGTAGGTCGGCAGCGCGTACATCATCACCTGCATCATGCCCAGGCCGGCGATGGCCAGCCGCTTGATCGCGGTGTTGCGCTCGCGCCGGTGGATGTCGTCGGAGCGGCCGGGGTCGAAGGGGTGTGCGATGTAGCCGATGTCGGAGACGGCTTTCAGGATGGCCGACAGCTGGATGCGGCTGTTGTCCCAGCGCACCCGCGCGCGGCGGGTGGCGTAGTTGATCTCCACCGAGAGCACGCCGGGCAGCCCCGCGATGTGACGCTCGTTCAGCCAGATGCACGCGGCGCAGACGATGTTTTCCAGGATCAGCGCAGCCTCGCGGATGTTCTCCGCCTCCACCCGAACGAAGCTTTCCTGGATTTCCGGCAGGTCGTACAAGCCCAGCTGCGCCAGCTCGGCCTCGGCCTGCTGTGGCGTGGCGGGCAGCGCGGTGCGGTGGGTGTAGTACGCGCCCTGGCCGCTGTCGATGATGGTCTGCGCCACCGCCTGGCAGCCGCGGCAGCAGGCCTGTCGGGTCTGGCCCTCGAACTGGATCGGGTAGTGGGCGCCGTCCGGCACCGGCAGGCCGCAGTGGAAGCAGCCCGAAAAAGACGGGGCGTCCGTGAGTCCAGGAGAGTGGCTCACGAATCGCCCCGCAGAATGACGCCATCATGCGGCAATTCCGGGAGAGAGGTCGGGCCGGCCGCAGGCGTCAGAGACAACTCGCTATCAGCACGGGAATTCACAACCGGTATCCCGGGGCATCGGGTAAATGCCCTGGCCGGTGTGGCAGCCGCTGATGTGGGTGACGTCAGCGTCGGTCCGGACTGTTTCAACGTATTGTTTGCTATAGCCATTCTTCGTTACTGCCATCTCCCCGGCCTGCATGCGCCGCCGAAGGATCTTTTCCGTTAAGCCGGCCATTATAGAAGCGGGACGGATTTCTTCCCTGCGCCTTGGGGCAACCGGGCCAAACGCATGATAGCGGTATTGAAGATGCGCTTATCATAATATAGGGGTTGTTTCGAATGCAAGCCGATTCGAATCCGCTACCATGGCGGCATGAGCGAGCGCCTGCAAAACGCCCCCTTCTTTCCGCCGGTCGAGACTGCGCTCGCCGAGCCCAACGGCCTGCTGGCGATGGGCGGCGACCTGTCCCTGGCGCGCCTGCTGGACGCCTATCGCCATGGTATTTTCCCCTGGTTCAATCCCGGCGAACCTATCCTGTGGTGGAGCCCCGACCCGCGCATGGTGCTGGTGCCGGGCGAGGTGCGCGTCACCCGTTCGCTCGCCAAGCGCATCCGCAATGCCGGCTTCGAGGTGCGCGCCGACACCGCATTTGTCGAAGTGATGCGCGCCTGCGCTGCGCCAAGACCGCCCGGAGGGCGAGTGTCTGGCGGCGTCCTCCCTGCGGGGGCTGCGCCAAGACCGCCCGGAGGGCGAGTGTCTGGCGGCGTCCTCCCTGCGGGGGCTGCGCCAAGACCGCCCGGAGGGCGAGTGTCTGGCGGCGTCCCCCTTGCGGAGGCCGCGTCACGCGAGGACGCGCCCGGCACCTGGATATCGCCGGCGATGATCGCGGCCTATACCCGCCTGTTCGAGGCCGGCTACGCGCATTCGGTGGAAACCTGGCGCGACGGCGTGCTGGTCGGTGGGCTCTACGGCGTCGCCATCGGCCGCATGTTCTACGGCGAATCGATGTTCAGCCGTGAACCCGACGCCTCCAAGGTCGCGCTGGTGCGGCTGGCGCGGCAATTGCAGCGGTGGGAATTCGGGCTCATCGACTGCCAGATGGAAACGCCCCACCTTTCCAGCATGGGCGCACGCACGATGCCGCGCGCGGCGTTCACGGCAAGGCTGTCGGAGTTGGTAAACTTGCCCCATCTACCCGGCCCATGGCATTTCGATGCACCCGACTGAACCGCCTTTTCAGCGCATCCAGTTCTACCTGACTGCGCACTACGACTGCAGCTACCTGCCGGGACGGCAGGCGCGCTCGCAGGTCGCCACGCCCACCCACCTGATCGACAGCCATGCCTACAGTGCGCTGATTCGTGCCGGATTTCGTCGCAGCGGCCAGTTCACCTACCGCCCGCACTGCGAGCAGTGTCACGCCTGCGTGCCGGTGCGCGTCGATGTCGCCGGTTTCGCGCCCAACCGCACCCAGCGCCGCTGCCTCAAGCGCAGCCGGCATCTCGATGCGCGCTTTGTGCCGCTCGATTTCAAGGAAGAGCATTACGCGCTGTACCGCGCCTACCTCGGCAGCCGCCATGCCGGCGGCGGCATGGATCGCGACGGACCCGACCAGTACACACAGTTCCTGTTGTCGTCCAACGTCGACAGCGTGTTGGTCGAATTTCGCGATGGCGACGATCTGGTGATGATTTCGGTGATCGACCAGGTCGACGACGGCATTTCCGCCGTCTACACCTTCTTCGACCCCGCGCGTGAGCAGCAGAGCCTCGGCGTCTACGGCGTGCTGTGGCAGATCGAGCTGGCGAAGCGGCTGGAACTGCCCTATCTCTACCTCGGCTACTGGATCGCAGAGAGCCGCAAGATGGCCTACAAGAAGCAGTACCCCCCGCTGGAAGGACTGGTCGACGGCCGCTGGCAGGTGCTTGACGCATGAAGCTGTGGCTTCTGGCCGTCGTGCTGACGACGCTGCAGGGCTGCGCGCTCACCGTGAGCGACCCGCGCGCCCTCAAGCCCATCGACAGCTTCGCTCCGCTGGCCGGCGATGCGCGCGTCTGGGTTGAACCGGGTTATGAGGCCTATGGCGTGCGCGTGGCCGAGGCCTTGCCGGCCGCCATCGCCAAGGTCGAGGCGGCGCATTACCTGCCCTTTGCCCGACCGCCGCGCGTGTATGTGTGCGGCAGCGAAGACTGCTTCAAACGCTATGTGATGACACCCAAGCTCTCGGCCGCGGTGGTGCCCGACAACCGCCTCATCCTGTCACCCAACCTCGACGGCCGCGAGAAGCACCGGCTGCCCGCGCTCGTGACGCACGAACTCGCGCACCTGCACCTGGGCCAGCGCATCGGCCACTATCACAGCACCCTGCCGGTGTGGTTCCATGAAGGCTGGGCCTCGCTCACCGCCGACGGCGGCGGCGCCGACTATGCAACCGATGCGCAGGCATGGGCTGCGGCCCGCGCCGGACGGCGGGTCAATCTCACTGCCCGCGACGCGCCCGACAAACGCCACCGCGCCCGCGCGTCGCAGCTCAACATCTTCGAGTTCTACCGCCAGTCCATGCTGCTGGTCGGCTGGCTGAAGGCGCAGGACGAAACGCGCTTCCGCCAGCTGGCGCTCGCCGTGCAGGACAACACCGACTTCGAAATCGCCTTCTGGAACATCTACGGCCAGGCGCCCGCCACCCGGCTGGCCGGATTCTTCGACGGCATGCCGAACGAAACCACTGCATCGAACGATAATCAGGCGGTCCAGGCCGCCCCCGAAAAACCCTAACCCACGCTCGCCATGAAACCCTATCTCGATCTGATGCGCCACGTGCTCGAACACGGCACGAATAAGGACGACCGCACCGGCACCGGCACCCTGTCGGTGTTCGGCTGGCAGATGCGCTACAACCTCGCCGAAGGCTTTCCGCTCGTCACCACCAAGAAATGCCACCTGCGCTCCATCATCCACGAACTGCTGTGGTTCCTGCAGGGCGACACCAACATCAAGTACCTGAAGGAAAACGGCGTCTCGATCTGGGACGA
>JAJYXG010000105.1:0-61401 GCA_021791095.1 Pseudomonadota bacterium | reverse complement strand
GCATCCACAAGGACGAGGTGGCGGTCAGCGTCAGCGACTTTGCCGATATCGAACGCGAATCGCGCTTGCGCGTGATGCTGGCGCAGGGCATCTCGAGCGGCGAACGCATGGACTACACACTGCAAAAAGCGGTCGAACTGGGGGTGGCGGCGATCCAGCCGATCGCCGCCAAACGCAGCGTGGTCAAGCTGGCCGGCGAGCGGGCCGACAAGCGGGTTGCCCACTGGCAGGGCGTGGTGGCGAGCGCCTGCGAGCAGTGCGGGCGCAACCAGGTTCCCGTAGTGGTGCCGCCGCTGCCGCTGGCGCACTGGCTCGGCCAGCAAAAAGTCGGGCGGCTGCTGTTCCTGTCGCCGCTGGCCGAGGCGCGGCTGGCCGACCTGCCGCCACCGGCCGCGCAGGACTGGCTGGTGGCCGGCCCCGAAGGCGGGTTCGAGGCCGACGAGATCGCTGCGCTGCAGGCAGCGGGGGCCATCCCGGTTCGGCTCGGTCCGCGCGTGCTGCGTACCGAAACCGCCGCGCTGGCCGCGCTGGCTGCGATGCAAACCCTGTGGGGAGATTTTTGAGCCCGCAACAGGCGTAAAAAAACCGGGCCTGGACCCGGTTTTTTTACGCGCAATACAATTACGGACGGATGTAGGTATACCCATCCATTTGACGGTCCATGAGTTCCACCACGCCGGCCTGAACGTAACCAATCTTGGGGTTCATGTCTTCCTTGGTGAGCTTCTGGCCCTTCATGGTGTTGCCGCACGCCACGACTGTCATCCCGGAATCAACGGCTTCACTGATGCGGTTGGCCACCTCGGAGTCGGCTTTCAGCATGCCGATGCCGGGACCATACGCCACGATTTCGATTTTTGCGCCCTTCAGATCCTTCTGAACGTTCTTGGCGTTATTCAGCGCCAGATTCCACTTGGCCGGGTCGCCGTCACTGACCTGGAACACCACTTTCGGCGTAACAAGGGGATTCATTGCGACAGCGGTAGTCGGCAGCGCCATGGCACCCATCATCAACGTACCGCCCAGCAGAGCGCCCAGCATCTTATTCATGGATTTCATTTTCAAAGTCTCCTCAGGATTGATTGGCTGAAACGGAAAAAAACGCTTCATGCCCTTAAGACGCAAAACCCGCACGATTTATTCCATTTATTCCCCGCATGATGGACAGGATGCCCTGCGTTCCGTAATCGAATTCTGTATCCTTCGCATTTACATACCCTACATTCAGGTCATTCAGTTGAAAGACACCGCCGATTTCGTCCACTGGTTCCGTTCCGCTGCACCCTACATCCACGGCTTTCGCGGCAAAACCTTCGTCATCGCCTTTGGCGGCGAACTGGTGGCGGACGGCGATTTCGTGCAATTGGCGCACGACGTCAACCTGCTGAACAGCCTGGGCGTGCGTCTGGTGCTTATCCATGGCGTGCGGCCACAAGTGGAGGCACGGCTGACCGAGAGCGGCACCGCAATCCGCTATGTGAACGGCCTGCGCGTCACCGACGATACTGCGCTGGCGTGCGTCAAGGAAGCCGCCGGCACGGTGCGGGTGGAAATCGAGGCGCTGCTGTCGCTGGGGCTGGCCAACACACCGATGGCCGGCGCCGACATCCGGGTGGCATCGGGCAACTTCGTCACCGCGCAACCGCTGGGGGTGCGCGACGGCGTCGATCTGCTGCACACCGGCGAAGTGCGCAAGATCGACGCCGCTGCCATTCGCAGACGGCTCGACCAGCACGACATCGTGCTGCTGTCGCCGATCGGCTATTCGCCGACCGGCGAGATCTTCAACCTCAGCCTGGAAGACGTGGCGACCCAGGCCGCGATCGAACTCGCTGCCGACAAGCTGATCTTCCTGATGAACACCGAGGGCGTGCCGGACAAGGGCCGCACCATCCACAACGCGCTCACCGTCAACGAGGCGCGGCAGGTGCTCGAAAAGTCGAAAAAGCTGCCCGAGGACGTGACCTACTACCTGCCGTGCGCGATCACCGCCTGCACCCAGGGGGTCAAGCGCGCCCACCTGATCAGCCGCCACCGCGACGGCGCCCTCCTGTCGGAACTCTTCACTCGCGAAGGCGTCGGCACGCTCATCACGCCTGCGCCGCTGGAAACCCTGCGCCCCGCCACCATCGACGATGTCGGCGGCATCCTCGGCCTGATCGAGCCGCTGGAGCGTGAGGGCATTCTGGTGCGGCGCTCGCGCGAACTGCTGGAAATGGAAGTTGAACGCTTTCTGGTGCTCGAGTCCGACGGTGTCATCGCAGGCTGTGTCGCGCTGTATCCCTTTCCGGAAGAGCAGGCGGCCGAACTCGCCTGCCTGGCCGTCTCCAGCGAATATCGCGGCCGCGGCTTTGGCGACCTGCTGCTGGCAGAGGCCGAGAAAAGAGGCAAAAAGGCCGGTTTCAGTAAACTGTTCGTGCTGACCACTCGTACCGAGCACTGGTTCGAAGAGCGCGGCTTCGTCGACAGCAGCCCCGACCACCTGCCGAAAAGCAAGCAGGCACTGTACAACTACAAGCGGAAATCCAAGGTTCTGCAAAAGTCGCTGTAAAGAAGGAATCCAACCTTGCGTTTATTTGCCCTGTGGCTGGGGCTGCCCAGTCCCATCCCTCATGTGCCCGCACAGGCAGCCGGCTTGCGCCGCGCACAGCGGTCCAGGCTGGCCGCCCTGTTCGGATGTCTGCTGCTCCTTGCGGGCCGGCCCGTTTTCAGTGCGGACAAACCGCTGGTTTTCGGCGTGTTTCCCCATTTGACGGCAAAGCAGATCGTCGAAACGTACCGGCCAATTGCCGACACCCTGGAAAAACACCTGCAGCGCGACGTCATCATTTATAGCGCACGCGACTTCAAAACCTTTGTCGAGCGAACCCGCCAGGGCGATTACGACATCCTGCTGACGGCACCGCATCTGGCCTGGCTGGCGCGCCAGGATGCCGGCTATCGGCCCCTGCTGAAATATGCCCAGCCGGTATACGGCCTGCTGGTGGTCAGGGCCGATTCGCCCTACAAGGAACCGAAGGCATTACGCGGCCGCACCATCGCCACACCCGACCCCTTCGCCGTAGCCGTATTGGCCCTCCACGCCGAACTGGCGCCGCAGGGGCTCCGTCATGGGATTGATTACCGCACTGTCGCCTCCGGCAGTCACCGCAATGCTGTGATGCAGGTCATCAACGATCGCGCGGATGGCGCCATGCTGGGGCAGCACACCTACACGCTGCTGCCCCCTGAACTGCGCCAGCAATTGCGCGTGCTCGCCAAGACGGCACCCTTGTCGAGTCTGATGTACCTCACCCATCCACGCCTGCGCGACGCCGAGGCGCAGGCGATACGCAAGGCGCTGCTGCAATTCGCATCCCTTCCCGAGGGACGCGCGTTCATGCGTGACGGCGGCTACGCAGGCCTTGTCGATGTCGACGGCAGTGAACTGCATTCCTTCCACCCCTACGCATTGCAGGTGCAGGATCTGTTGCGGGAAACTCGATGAGGGCGTGGCTGGAGGGGCTCTCGCTGCGCTACAAGCTCACGCTTGTCGCGCTGGGGGTGGAAGCCGTGATGCTGAGCTTCCTCATTGCAAATGGCATGCACCTCGCCACTGACGCCCTGCAAAAACAGGCCGGGCACCGGGTGGAAGAAATCGCACAAACCCTCGAAGCCGTTCTGCTTGCGCCGTTGGCGCAGCAGGATGATGCCAGCGTGCGCGACATCACCGAAACGCTGCGGCGTGGCGGCGGCCTGAAAATGATCGAGGTACGCGACAGCAGCAACCGGGTCGTGCACCAGATCGGCAACGGCGGCACCACAACCGATTTTCACCGGGTTCAGCCCGTCATGCTGGCAGGGCAGCGCTATGGCGAGATCTCACTGGTTCTGTCGGGTGACTTCATCCAAGAGGCGCGCGCGCGCTATATCCGCAACAGCCTCATCATTGCCGTGGTCGCCCTGCTGCTGACGGGTGTTCTGCTGGCCCTGTCAACCGGTGGCGTGATTCATCGCTTTGTCGCGCTGACCCGCGCCAGCAAACGCATGGCGCAGGGCGATCTTGACGTCAAATTGAGCGGGGAAGGCGAAGACGAAATCGGTCAACTGGTTGTCACCTTTAACCGGATGGCCGAATCGGTCCGCTTCAACGTCGACCGGGCGCGCGAAAACGAGGCGCGCTTTCATGCCATCGCCGACTACACCCACGACATCGAATTCTGGCTGTCGCCCGAGGGCAAGCTGCTGTGGGTCAACCCCTCGGTCGAGCGCATGCTCGGCTTCACCGTCGGCGAATGCATGGGAAAAATGAATTTTCCGCTCGACGTCGTTCATCCGGAAGATCGCACTGCAGCCGACTTCCAGTTGCGCCAGGCCTTGCGCGGCACCTCCGGCCAGGGCTATGCACTGCGGGTTTGCTGCAAGGATGGCGGGCATTTCTGGGCCGCCGTGAACTGGCAGCCGATTCATGATTACAGCGGGATCTATCAGGGAATCCGCGCCAGTATCCACAGCATCGACGATCTCAAGGCAACCGAAGCCAACCTGCGCGAGGCCATCAACGAGCTGCGCGCAGCAGAGAGCCTGCAAAGCAGGTATCTTGAAGAAACCGAGCAGGAACGCGCGCGTCTGGTTTCGTTGCTGTCGGCGATGAACCTGGGCATCCTGTTCGTCGCCGCCGACGGTCGGGTGAAATACCACAACCCCGCCTTCAGCCGCATGTGGATGATCGAGGAGGGGACCGGGCTCATCGGTCTTCCGGTCAACGAAGTGCTGGCACAGTCCACCTCGACACTGGCGCGCCCGGATCATTTTTCCAGGCATTTGCTGTCGGTGCTGGAAACGCATGAATTGTCGGACAGCTATGAAATCCAGATGACCGATGGCCGCGTCATCACCGAACTCGATTATCCGGTGCGCGACCGCGAAGGCCGCTTCATCGGCCACTTGTGGATTTACGAAGACGTCACCCGTGAACGCCAGACTGCCGACCAGCTGGTGTACCTGGCCGAGCGCGACGCCCTCACCGGACTCTACAACCGTCATCGCTTCCAGCAGGAACTGGCGCGCACCATGCTGGAAACCGACCGTCACCAGACACAGTGCGCGGTGATGTTCTTCGACCTCGACGAATTCAAGACCATCAACGACAGCTCGGGCCACCGCGCTGGCGATGCGCTGCTGATCCGTGTGGCGGGTGAAATCGGCACGCTGGTGCGACGCAACGAAGTGCTGGCCCGCCTGGGCGGCGACGAATTCGCCATCCTGCTGCCCGGCGTGCAGGGTGGCGAGGCGGAGGCGCTGGCCGATCGCGTGGTACGGACGATTGCACAAATTCCCTTTCGTTTTGAAGGGCAGAACCTTCGGCTCACCACCAGTCTCGGTATTGCCTACTATCCGGAGCATGCCGCCGACGCGGACGATCTGGTCGCCCGCGCTGATATCGCGATGTACCAGGCCAAGGACGCCGGCAAGAATACCTGGCGCGTCTATCGCGCGGACACCGATGCCGACAGCGAGATGCGCAGCCGCCTGTCGTGGGGCGAGCGCATCAGCAACGCACTCGACAAGAGCCTGTTCCAGTTGCACTTCCAGGGTGTGTACCGGGCGGATGGTGGCACCCTGTCGCATCTGGAGGCACTGATCCGCATGGCCGACGAGCGCAATGCCGATCAACTCATCATGCCGGCTCACTTCATCCGGCTGGCCGAGAAAAGCGGCCGCATCCTCGACATCGACCGTTGGGTCATCCGCGAAGTGGTGGGCAGGCTGGCAGGAAATTCGACCATACCGTCCATCGCAGTCAACCTGTCGGGGCGCTCGCTATCCGAGCCTGGCCTGCCGCAGTTCATCAGCGACGTACTGCGCGAGGCCGGCGTCAAGCCCAGCCGACTCATTGTCGAAATCACCGAAACGGCGGCGGTGTCCGATCTGCACGATGCGCAACGCATGATCGAGGCGCTGCGCCAGCTCGGCTGCGGCGTCTGCCTCGACGACTTCGGGGTCGGCTTCGCGTCCTTTGCCTATCTCAAGCATCTGCATGTCGACACCATCAAGATCGACGGCCTGTTCATCCGCGACCTCCCCAACGACCCCAACAACCAGGTGTTCGTTCAGGCCATGGTCAGCGTCGCGCTTGGGCTTGGCAAGTCGGTCGTGGCGGAGTACGTGGAGGACGCTGCGACGCTCGCACTGCTGCGCCGCTTCGGCGTCGACCTGGTGCAGGGCTATCACCTCGACCGCCCGGTTGCCGACCACCCGGCCCTGCAAGGCCTCGCCTAGCCGCGCGTCTAAAGGGACAGGCAGCCTGTAGCGGCCGCCCATGGGCACCGTGGGCAGGATGTTAAAATGCCGGGCTTTTCCCGTCGCATCCCAGGATTCCCCGTGCTTACCGCTTCCAGCATCACCCTGCAATTCGCTTCCAAGCCGCTGTTCGAGAACGTCAACGTCAAGTTCGGCGACGGCAACCGCTATGGCCTGATCGGCGCCAACGGCTGCGGCAAATCGACCTTCATGAAAATCCTTGCCGGCGAACTGGAGCCGACCGCCGGCAACGTCTCGCTCGACCCCGGCGAGCGCATGGCCTGGCTGCGCCAGGACCAGTTCGGCTACGAGGACCAGCGCGTGCTCGACGTGGTGCTGCAGGGCCACGCCGAGATGTGGCGCGTGATGCAGGAAAAGGACGCCATCTACATGAACCCGGAGGCGAGCGAGGAAGACTATCTGCATGCCGCCGAACTCGAAGCCAAGTTCGGAGAAATGGGCGGCTACGACGCCGAGGCGCGCGCCGGCCAGCTGCTGCTTGGCGTCGGCATTCCCATCGAACAGCACAACGGCACCATGAGCCAGATCGCGCCAGGCTTCAAGCTGCGCGTGCTGCTGACGCAGGCGCTGTTCTCCAACCCCGACATCCTGCTGCTCGACGAACCGACCAACAACCTCGACATCAACACCATCCGCTGGCTGGAAAACGTGCTGAACGAGAGCAACGCCACCATCATCGTCATCTCGCACGACCGCCACTTCCTGAACCAGGTCTGCACCCACATGGCCGACCTCGACTTCGGCACCATCAAGGTCTATCCGGGCAACTACGACGACTACATGCTGGCGTCGACGCAGGCCAAGGAACGCCAGGCAAGCGCCAACGCCAAGGCCAAGGACAAGGTCGCCGAACTGCAGGAATTCGTGCGCCGCTTCTCGGCCAACAAGTCGAAGGCACGCCAGGCCACCAGCCGCATGAAGATGATCGACAAGATCAAGATCGAGGACTTCAAGCCGAGCTCGCGGCAGAACCCCTACATCCGCTTCGAGCCGGAGAAGGCACTGCACCGCCGCGCACTCGAGGTCGAGGCGCTCAAGTTCGGCTACGATAGCAGCCCGCTGTTCAGCAACCTCGGTTTCTCGCTCGAAGCCGGCGAGAAAATGGCGGTCATCGGCGGCAACGGCGTCGGCAAATCCACCCTGATGAAGCTGCTGATGGGCGAACTCACGCCGCAGTTCGGCGAGGTGCGCTGGAGCGAGAACGCCAACGTCGGCTACTTCTCGCAGGACCACGTCAGCGATTTCGACATGGACTTGAACCTCACCGACTGGATGCACCAGTGGACCCAGCCGGGCGACGACGAGCAGGTGCTGCGCGGCATTCTCGGGCGGCTGCTGTTCTCCGGCGACGACGTCAAGAAATCGGTGCGCGTGCTGTCCGGCGGCGAGAAGGGCCGCATGCTCTACGGCAAGCTGATGCTCGGCCGCCACAACGTGCTGGTGATGGACGAACCGACCAACCACATGGACATGGAATCGATCGAATCGCTCAACCTCGCGCTCGACCTGTTCAAGGGCACGCTGATCTTCGTCTCGCACGACCGCCAGTTCGTCTCCAGCCTCGCCACCCGCATCCTCGAAATCACCCCCGAAGGCGTCGAGTTCTACATGGGCACCTACGACGAGTACCTGCATTCCAAGGGACTCGAATGAGCGAAGCCGTCGTCATCGGCCTGGGGCAATTGGGCCGCGTGTTCGCCGGCGGCCTGCTGCGTGCAGGCTGCAGCGTGATCCCGGTCAACCGCGGCGACGACATGGCGGCACTGGCCAAGGCGCACCCTGCACCGGAGCTGGTGCTCATCGCGGTCGCCGAAAACGACCTGCATGCCGTACTGGAGGCGCTCCCCGACACCTGGAAACCGCGCACCGCGCTGATCCAGAACGAACTGCTGCCGCGCGACTGGAAGACCCACGGCACCATCGACCCCACCGTGATCTCGGTCTGGTTCGAGAAGAAGAAGGGCACCGACGCCAAGCCGCTGATCGCGTCCCCGGTGGCCGGCCCCGGCGCTCAACTGCTGTGCCGGGCGCTGACCTCGATCGATCTGCCCTGTCGCGAAGTCGCGCTGGGCGATGAGCTGCTGTTCGAGCTGGTACGCAAGAACGTCTACATCCTCACCACCAACATCGCCGGCCTGAAGACCGGCGGCACGGTGTCGCAGTTGTGGGCGCGGCACGAGGCCTTCGCCCGCCAGGTGGCGAACGAGGTGATGGACGTCCAGGATGCGCTGACCGGTAGTGCGCACGATCGCGAGAAGCTCGTCGCCGGCATGCTCGAAGCCTTCGACGGCGACCCTGAGCACGGCTGTACCGGCCGCTCGGCACCGGCACGGCTGGCGCGCGCCCTCGCGCATGCCGACGCCTTCGGGCTTCCCGTGCCCACCCTGCGGTCGCTGGCGAACTAAAAGCCTTCAGCGAACCTCGGCCAGCAATTGCGCCATCATGCGCTGCGCCTGCGCCGCGTAGCCACCGCCAAACAGATTGGCATGGTTGAGGACGTGATACAGATTGTAGAGCGTCCGGCGCACCGCATAACCGGCGTCGAGCGGCCAGGTGTCGCGGTAGGCGGCATAAAAGGCCGGCGCGAAACCGCCGAACAGCTCGCTCATCGCCAGATCGCATTCGCGGTCGCCGACATAGCTCGCCGGGTCGAAGATCACCGGCACTCCATCGGCGAGATAGCCGTGATTGCCGCCCCACAGGTCGCCATGCAGCATCGAAGGAACGGGAACGTAGCCATCGAAGAAGGCATCCAGGCCGGCAAGCAGGGCCTCGCCATCGCGCTGAAGGGCGCCGCCGTAACCGTTCTGCGCAGCCAGCTTCAGTTGAAATCCGAGCCGCCGCTCGCGCCAGAACGCGATCCAGTTCTGCTGCCAGCCATTGGGCTGCGGCGTACTGCCGATCCAGTTGTCGGACGCCCAGCCGAATTGACGCTGCGGCACGCGATGGAGTTGCGCCAGCTGCGTCCCCAGTTGCGCGGCATCACCGCTGCCGTGCAGCGCCAGGTATTCCAGCACCAGAAACGCCTGCCCCGCAGCGACGCCCGAACACAGCGGCTGCGGAACGCGCACGCTGCGGGTCGCGGCGAGAGCGTTCAGCGCGTCGGCTTCGGCCTCGAACATCGGCAGCCGTTCGGCACGATTCGCCTTGACGAAGTAGCGGCGCGTGCCATTGCTCACGCTGAAGGCCTGGTTGATGTCGCCCCCGCCGATGGCGCTCACCGTGTCTGCAGAGAACGGCACGCCGGTGGCAGCGGCGATCGAATCGGCGACGGCGGCAGCGAATGTCATGCGTGGCGCACGCTGCTCGAGGCGGCCCAAACAAAACGCGCCCCAGGGGGCGCGTCGGGCACGACAGAACCGCGATTCATCGCAGGCCTTACTTGCCCTTGGGACGCTGCTCGAACATTTTGGCGATGCCGGGGTCGCGCGAGGCGCCGGCGGTTTCCATGCGCTTGAGGTATTCGTCCCACAACGCGGCCTGATTGACGCCGAGGTCGTACAGGTACTCCCAGGAATAGATCCCGGTGTCGTGGCCGTCTGAGAAAAAGAAATTGATGCCGTACAAGCCGACCGGTTCGGCGGCATTGATCAGCACCTCGCGCTTGCCGACCTGCAGCACTTCCTGCCCGGGGCCGTGGCCGCGCACTTCGGCGGACGGCGAATAGACGCGCAGGAATTCGAAGGGCAGTTCGAAACGCGCGCCGTCGGTGAATGCGATTTCCAGCTTGCGAGAAGCCTGGTGAAGCTTGATGTCGGTGGGAGTCGGGATGGCCATGATTGAAGCACTCAAAATAATCTTTGGCCCCAAGTGTAATCCTGCATTGCCGAGATTAAACCCCGGCGGGACCAGGGGCTGAGCCGATTGTGACCTGAAAACTGGCGCGCCCGGCGCGATTCGAACGCACGACCCCTGCCTTCGGAGGGCAGTACTCTATCCAGCTGAGCTACGGGCGCCTGGAGTTTGGTGGCTCCTGAGTGCGAGAAGCATAGCCGGTTTGCCAAATGACGTCCATCCGCCGGTGCGCCGCCCTTTCCTGACGGGGGCGCTTTCCCTATAATCTCGGCTTTTGATGCTACCCCCCCAAGGAAACTTTCATGGCCGATCCGCACGCCAAGATGACTCAAGCCACCCCGCAGGAAATCATCATTTCCGTTCTTGCCGGGCTGTTCGCACCCCTGCTGGCCATTTTTCTGATCGTTCAGCTGGTGCTCGGCATTCAGGAAGAACACCAGGCTGACACCTCCAGCGAAGCAGCCCAAAAATCGACGCTCAAACGCATCAAGCCGTTTGCACAACTGGCCGCACTCGACGCCAACGCCCCCAGGGTCGAAAAATCCGGCCAGGAAGTCTACGACGCCGTGTGTTCCTCGTGCCATGGTTCGGGCGCGCTGGGCGCTCCCAAGTTCGACAGCAAGGGGGACTGGGGCGGCCGTCTGGGCCAGGGCTACGATACCCTGGTCAAGCATGCGATCGAAGGTATCCGTCAGATGCCCCCGCGCGGCGGCGACGGCGACTTGTCGGACATCGAAGTGGCTCGCGCAGTGGCCTACATGGCCAACTCGGCCGGCGCCAACTTCAAGGCGCCGCAACCGGCTGCTCCTGCTCCTGCTGCGGCTGCAGAAAAACCCGCTGCGGCTGACAAACCCGCAGCGGCAGACGACAAGAAGCAGTAAGACACGCAGCGCTGCATTACGCGGCACGCCCTGCGCGCTGAGGCTTTCAATCAACACGTCAAGGGGAATACGTATGAACTACGCCACCACTTTTCTGATCGTCGCCTCAGCCGCATCGCTGCTTGCTTGCGGTAAATCCGAAGACCTTCCTGCACCAGCTACCCAGCCGCCAGCGGTTGAAGCCCCGCCAGCCGAGGCTGTGTCGGAGCCTGTTGCGCCGATTGTCGAGACGCCGCAAACAGAAACCGCCCCGGAAGCACTGCCCAAAGCAAGTCAGGAACCGGCTGCTGCGTCAAGCCAGCCTGTGGCAGCCAAAAAACCCGCTGCCACGCCCGTCGAACCGGCCCCTGCCGCCCCGGCGGCGGCCGCAGCGACGGCACCCAGCGCGCCCGCACCCGACCTCGCACACGGCGAACAAATTTATCGCAAGGCCTGTGCGTTCTGCCATGACAAGGGCGTGGCGGGTGCGCCGAAAATCGGCGATGCTGCCGCCTGGAGCCCTCGTCTGGCGCAGGGCATGGACACCCTCTATACCGTCAGTTTGCGCGGCAAGGGTGCCATGCCTGCCAAGGGCGGCAACCCCTCCTTGGCCGATGCTGACGTCAAGGCCGCGGTCGATTACCTCGTCGCGAAGTCGCGTTAAGCCCCCTTATGTCGCTCGTCTGCCCACAATGCGGGAGCGATAAAATTCGCAGCGGCACGCTGCACGCCCATGACGGCGTGCGCCACCTGCTGCTGCACACCCCGTTGCGCTGCCGCGACTGCCGTCATCGTTTCTGGCGGTTCAACCCATTCAAACCCCTGCTGCTGCTGACAGGGATCGGCGCGCTGGTCGGCGTGACCGCCTGGTTTACGCTCGATCAGAATGTGGCCATGCCGGCCGCACAGGCGCCTGCCAGCCTGCCGCATGCCCGTGCTGCTCAAGGCGATGCTGAAGCGCAGTTGCAGCTAGGCATGCGCTACGCCGAGGGCGACGGCATGGTCCAGAACGACAAGGAAGCGGCCCGCTGGTTTGCGCTGGCCGCCAAGCAGGGTCTGGCCGAGGCACAATATCAATATGGCCTCGTTCTGCTGCAGGGACGTGGGGTGGTTCAGGACTACAAGGCTGCCTTCAGCTGGATCGAAAAGCCCGCGCAACGCGGCTATGCCCGGGCGCAATACAGCCTGGGCGAACTCTACCGCTACGGCACCGGCACCGTGGTCGACAAGGCGCGCGCCTACCTGTGGTTCAACCTCGCCGCGGCACAGGGCGTGGAAGCCGCCGCCAAGGCGCGCGACAGCCTGGTGTGGCAACTGAAACCTGAACAGATTGCGGCGATGCAGGAAGAGGCGCGGCGCATGAGCCATGCTGCGTCCTTGCCGGCGTCGCCCCCGACCCAGGCAACGCCCGCCCCTTCTCCCGATACGCCCTGAGCGTGGTTGTCGTCGCTTCAGCGGCCTTACAAAATCACGGCCTGCCCCTGGCGGGCTGATTATTGGCTTTTACGGATGCGCGTGCGTGCCACCCGCGTCCGCGCCTGCGTCCAACGCCCACAGTCGATGCGCATCCAGTTTAAGGCGGGCGTCCGCAGCCAGTGCGGCAAGTTGCGCCTGCTGCGCCTGCAAGCGACCGTCTAGCGCCAGCCGGCGATTGAGCAGCACCTGATCGAGACTGCCCTCGCCCAGGCTATAGGCACGCGCAGCCAGGCGCGCCGCTTCATCCAGCGCCTGCGCGGCACGTTCTGCCTGCTGCCAATTGGCGGATAGCGCTATCGCCGCCTCGAAATCGGCGCGCGCCTCCTGACGCAAACGCTGTTCCAGCCGCATCGCCGCATCCTGCGCAGTGGCACTCAACTGTTCGGCCGCCTCCTGAGCGAAGCGCCGGGCCGGCCCCGGCAGCGTTAGTCCGACGTTCAAGCCCAGCACATGCTCGCTGCCCCCGGCCTCGTTCTTGTAGAAAATCCCGACATTCGGGTCGGCGCTGCGGCGCCTGGCGAGTTGTCGCGCTTCGGCCTGCAATACCTCGGCCTGGCGCCGCGCACGAAACAGTTCATGGTTGTGCTCCAGTACCGCATCGACGTAGTCGTCCGCCGTTCCATCCGGCGATAACGGCGACGGCAGCGCGCCCTCCGCTGCCACCGGCAAATCCGGAAACTGCGCCCGCAGGCGGTTGCGCGCCTGCTGCTCGCGGGTGGCCGCCTGCTGCTGTTGCAGGCGAAGCTGCGCCAGTGCGGCCTCGCTGTTGACACGCTCGGAACGCGGCGCTTCGCCCAGGCGAATCCGTGCAATCACGGCGGCAAGCTGCTGTTCGCCGAGCTGCAGCTGCGCCCGCCACAGCTGCGCCTGGCTGGCTTCGTTCAGCCAATCGAACCACAGCGCAAGCAATTGCCGCCCGCTTTCGTGCAGCGCTTCACCCAGGTTTGCTTCGGAGTGCGCGGTCAGGGCGCCCGCAAGTTCCCGGTCGGCCGCAGCGCGTGCTGGCAATCGCAGCGGGCGCGACAGTGCCACGCCCCACTCGGTCTGGTTGTCGCGCAGCGCCTCGATACGGCGCTGCGCGAAATCCGCGCCCACCATCCACTCTTCTCGTCCATGCTGCAGGCCTTGGCTCTTCAGCGTTTGCGCGGTGAATTCGCCACGCGCCTGGGACACCAGGGGCGTGGCCCACAGGGCAGCCTCGGCGGCCGCGGGATCGGGTAAATAATCGGCGTGCACCTGGGCAGCAAACGCCAGCGCCAGTGCGAGGGTCAGGCTGTGCACGACATTCATGCGCGCGCTCCTTTCAGAATGAATTGGCGATACAACAGCGGCAGCACCACCAGCGTCAGCAAGGTGGCACTGACCAGGCCGCCGATGACGACGATGGCGAGCGGCCGCTGGATCTCGGAACCGGGGCCGCTGGCGAACAGCAGCGGCACCAGGCCGAAGGCGGCGATGCTCGCGGTCATCAGAACCGGGCGCAGACGGCGCAATGCACCGTCGCGCACCACAGCGTCGCCCCTCATCCCTTGCGCACGCAGCTGGTTGAAATGGCTGACCAGCACCACGCCGTTCAGCACCGCGATGCCCAGCAGCGCAATGAAACCGACCGAGGCGGGCACCGACAGATACTCGCCCGACACAGCGAGCGCGAAAATGCCGCCAATCAACGCCAGCGGCACGTTCATCATCACCAGCAGCGCCTGGCGCGCATCGCCGAAGGTGACGTAGAGCAGGAAGCCGATCAGCAGCAGCGCCACCGGCACCACGATCATCAGCCGTTGCGCCGCACGCTGCTGGTTTTCGAACTGGCCGCCCCAGGTGATGCTGTAACCAGGCGGCAGCTTGACCTGCGCGGTGACGGCGGATTTCGCGTCTTCGACGAAGCTGACCAGGTCGCGCCCGGCGACGTTGCTCTGCACCACCGTAAAGCGCGCCGCGTTTTCGCGTTTCACCGCGACTGGACCATTGGTGCGTTTGAGGGTGGCCACCTGATCGAGGCCGATTTCGCGGCCGTCCGCCAGGGTCAGACGAATCGCCTGCAGGGCATCCGGCGACTCGCGCAAATCTTGCGGTCCACGCAATTGCAGCGGAATGCGCCGCCCTTGCTGCTGGATGCTGCCGATGACTTCGCCTTCGAGTTGCGTCCTCAGCAGCATGGCGACGTCGTCGGCACTGAGACCGAAACGGCCGGCGGCGTTGCGATCGATTTCCGCCTGCAGGTATTGCACGCCTTCGTTCTGCTGGGTGTAGACGTCGGACGCACCCGGGACTTTTTCGACCACGCTGAAAATGTCCTCGGCCAGCCGGTTGAGCGTGGCGAGATCGGGCCCGAAAATCTTGATCGCCACGTCGCCGCGCGATCCGGTAAGCATTTCCGACACCCGCATATCGATCGGCTGGGTGAAGTTGTAGGCGATGCCGGGAAAGCCGTCGAGAATTTTGCGGATTTCGTCGGTCAACCACTCTTTATCCGGGCGACGCCATTCGGCCTGCGGCTTCAACACCAGGAAGGTATCGGTGTCGTTGAGGCTCATCGGGTCGAGCCCGAGTTCGTCGGCGCCGGCACGGCCGACGATGCGGCGGATTTCCGGCACCTGCTTTAATAGCGCTGCCTGCACCCGCAAATCCTGCGCAACCGATTCTTCCAGGCTGATCGACGGCAGCTTTTCCAGCTGCACCAGAATGTCGCCCTCGTCCATTACCGGCATGAAGGTCTTGCCGATCAGGGGATAGACGCCGACCGCCGCCAGCATCAGCACGCCTGCGGTGACATAGACGATTTTCGGCTGCGCCAGCGCGCGATCCAGCAGCGGCGTATAGAGGTTTTGCGCCTTGCGCAGCAGCCACGGATCCTCATGCGCGCCCTGTTTCAGCAGCATCGAGGCCAGCACCGGAATCACGGTGAGCGCGAGCAGCAGCGACGCCGCAAGCGCGAACACGATGGTCAGCGCGACCGGCGAGAACAACTTGCCTTCCAGGCCTTCCAGCGTCAGCAGCGGCAGGAAGACAATGGCAATGATGGCAATGCCCGACGTCACCGGGACTGAGACCTCCTGCACCGCCCACAGCACGCGCTGGATCGGCTTCAATTCGGTGTCCTCCGGATCGTGCGCCAGATGAGCGACGATGTTCTCCACGACCACCACTGCGGCGTCGACCAGCAGCCCAATCGCAATCGCCAGCCCGCCCAGGCTCATCAGGTTGGCCGACAGCCCGAACTGACGCATCAGCACAAACGTGGCCAGCACCGACAGCGGCAGAATCAGCGCCACCACGATGGCCGCGCGCAGGTTGCCGAGGAACAGCAACAGCAGGATCACCACCAGCACAGCCGCTTCGAGCAGGGCTGTGCTCACCGTGCCGACCGCGCGGTCGACCAGTTGCGCGCGGTCGTAAAACGTCGAGATCGTCACGCCCTGCGGCAGGGTGGCCTGAATGTCGACGAGCTTGAGCTTGACGTTCTTGATGAGTTCGCCCGCGTTGACGCCTTTCAGCCCGATCACCAGGCCTTCCACCGCCTCGCCCCGGCCGTCCTGCGTCACCGCGCCGTAGCGGGCCAGCTCGCCCACCTCCACGCGCGCGACATCGCCGACGGTGACGACCACGCCAGCGACCGCCTTGATGCCGATGTGGCGCAAATCGTCCAGCGAATAGACGCCGCCGTTGACACGCACCACCCAGGTTTCCTCCCCTTCGTTGACGCGCCCAGCGCCGTCGTTGCGGGTGTTGCTTTCCAGCGCTGCGCGCAATTCATCGTAGGTGACGCCGCGCGCGGCGAGCGCGGATGGGTCGGGCGACACCGCAAAAGTGGCAACGCGGCCGCCGAGCGAGTTGACGTCGGCCACACCGGGAATCGCCCTCAATTGCGGGCGCACCGTCCAGTCGAGCAGGATGCGTTTTTCCGCCAGCGAGAGCGGGCCCTCAAGGGTGAACATGAACAGTTCGGACAAGGGCGTCGATATCGGTGCCAGTCCGCCCGACACGTTGTCCGGCAGGTCGCCCTTGACGTTGGCAAAGCGCTCGGCCACCTGCTGGCGGGCCCAGTAAATGTCGGTGCCTTCGATAAAATCGACGGTGATGTCGACCAGCGCGTTCTTCGACAGGCTGCGCAGGATGGTCTGATTCGGGATGCCCAAGAGCTCGGTTTCAACCGGCTGGGTGATGCGGGCTTCCACCTCTTCCGGCGTCATGCCCGGCGCTTTCAGAATCAGTTTGACCTGGGTGGTCGAGACATCGGGGAAGGCATCGATGGGGATCTGCTGGAACGCGCGCACGCCCAGCCCCGCCAATACCAACGCCAGCACCAGCATGAGCCAGCGTCGCGCCAGCGCGAATTCGATCAGGGTATTCAACATGAATTATTCCCCCAGCCATTGCGCTTTGAGCGCCGCCACCCCTTTTGCGGCGACGCGGCTGCCGGGGGCGAGACCGGTGACTTCGGCCTGGCGGGCGTTCTGGCGGATCAACTGCACCGGTGTGGGCGTGAAGCCCTGCGTGGTTTCGACGAAGACATACGGCACATTGGCTTTCCACACCAGCGCGGCGGCGGGTATGGCCAGCCCCTGCGCCGACTGCGCACCCGCAATGGCAACCTGCACCGACTGGCCGGGACGCAACAGCTTTTGCGGGTCAACGAGGCTGACGCGCACCAGCACGCTTTGCGACGCATCGAGCTGCGGCAGCAGGGCCGTGACGCGGCCGCTGGCCTGGCTGTCCGCCACCGTAACCGATTGCCCGACGGCGACCTGGCGCGCCTGCGCCGTCGACAGCGGGATCTCCAGCGCCAGCCTGGCCAGATCCGCCACTTTCACCAGTGCCATGCCGGCATCCACGCGTTCGCCCGGCTCGGCGGCACTTTCCGTCACCACGCCGGCGATCGGCGCGGTCAGCGTGATCGCACTACCGGACACCGTGCCCGCCCCCAACATCGACAACGCAGTCTGCGCCGCCACGAGGCTGGCGCGTGCCGAGTGCATCTCGGATTGCGTCGCGCGCAGGCGCGATTCGGCGATCAGGCCTTCGCTGAACAGGTTTTCGTCGCGTGCGGCGTTGCTCGCCGCCAATTGCGATTTCAGCCGCGCCTGCGTCAACGCATTCTGCGCATCGGCCAAGCCGGGCATCGACAGGGTGACGAGCGGCGCCCCGCGTTTGACCGTGTCGCCCGCCTGCACATGGAGTTGCGTAACCAGCCCCGCGCCGGCTGCGGCAACGACACGCACACTGGCGGGCGGCAGCGTCACCCGTGCCGGATAGGTCAGCGCCGGGCTGGCGGTTTGCATGGCAGCAGCCACGGTGGCAATGCCCAGATTTTTTTTCTGGACAGCGGACAGTGGCAGGATGTCCGCCGCGACAGCGGGGGCGGCGCCGAACAGCGCCGACATAACGATCGGGGCAATGAGAATACGAGCAGCAAAAAAACCAGCATCCATGTTTGATCTCCAGGTGCAAAAAACAGCAGACAGGCGCGTCAATATGACGCGCTGTGATGGACGATCAGGCAGAGGGCGGGGCTAAAGCGTGGGGAAGGGTGTGGTCTGGCAGCGCCAAGTGCAGCAGCGGTGGCGGGGCCGGCAAGCCCGCGCCGGGTCGTGCCGCCACGTCGATGCGCGGCAGTGTCAAATTCGCCGCAGGCGATGCGTGGGCGGCGGCCGTGGGCGGGATGGTGTTGCGCAACGGCATGCCTTGCGCCACCTCGACCTCCGCGCCATGTTCGTCCGCCGCCATCACATGCCAGGTTGCATCGCTGTGCACGCCCTGATGCACATGCAGAAAACCCGCATGATGCAGGTGCACCGCACCTGCATGCGCATGGATGAACGGGACCATCGTCTGCAGGGCCACGAAAAACCAGATCATCAGTAAGCGGGCGGTTGGATGCGGCACTATCGGATTACCAAGTCAATCAATTTGAGAAAATGAGGTGGCGCGTTACAGAATGCAGTGCAGAACTGTCATCATGGCAAGCGACGGCCGCATGCTGCCCATCGATTCTTAAGCTTGCCTTAAGTTCCGGATGCAATACTAGTCGCAGCTTAGTGGGGATTCCATGCATTTCAATACTCGTTTTATAAATTTGGCCGCATTTGCCGCGCTGTATCCGCTGACGTCCTGGCTGGCGGTTGGTTTCCTGTTGCTGCACACGGTGCTGCGCGGGGTGCTGATGGCGCAGACCTGGCACGCCGCGCAAATGACGGTTGCCTCGGCAGCTGCCGTGCTGGGCACCGGGCTGGCGTTCGACCTGGTGACGCTTGCCCTGCTGCTGCCTGCCGTGCTGTTCCTGGAAAGCGCACTCGGCACGCGCAAACAGCCCGGGCGCTTGCGTCACGGACTGGTGCTGGCCGTCGCGGCACTTACCCTCTTCGCGCTGGGTTTCGGCGTGATGGCGGAATGGTTCTTCTGGGACGAATTCGGCGTGCGCTTCAACTTCATCGCGGTGGATTATCTGGTCTACACACGCGAAGTGGTCGGCAACATACGCGAAAGCTTCCCGGTCGGCACGCTGCTCAGCGCACTGGCTATCGCCACGCTGGCGCTGGTGTGGGCAAGCCGCGGCTGGCTGCTGCGCACAGCCAAACCTGCTGCCCAACGCAGCACACGGATCGCCGTCTGGCTGGCGAGCGTGGCAGTGGCCGCCGGGCTGTCCGCAGCGTGGTCGATGGACGCGCGAAATGGTGCCAACGAATACCAGAAGGAACTCTCGGCCAACGGCCTGTATAGCCTGGGCTACGCTTTCGGCAACAACGAAATCGACTATTTCGATTTCTACGCCACCCTTCCACAAACTGCGGCCGCGCCGGATGCGGCCCTGCCGCGTATCGTGCCGGCCACGCCGCCGAAGAACGTCGTCATCGTCACAATGGAAAGTCTGTCGTCGAGCTACATGGCGCACGGCGGCAATACCCGGGGCCTCACGCCCAACCTCGACCGCCTGGCAGAGCAGGGCCTGTTCCTCGCCAACCTGCACGCCACCGGCAACCGCACCGTCCGCGGACTGGAGGCGCTGTCGCTCGCCATCCCGCCGCTGCCCGGGCATTCGATCATCTGGCGCAAGCACAACCAGAACCTGGAAACCCTGGGCGCAGTGCTGGCCGATCATGGCTACGTCAACCGTTTCATGTACGGCGGCTACGCACGGTTTGACAACATGGACGCCTATTTCGCCGGCAACCATTACCAGCCGATCGACCGCGGCCAGTTCCCCGAACGGCATCGCGGCTTCGGCAACATCTGGGGCGTGGCCGACGAGCACCTGTACGACTACGCGCTGGAGCAGATGGACCGCGACGCCGCCAGCGGCAAGCCCTTCCTGATGCATCTGATGACGACGTCCAACCACACCCCGTTCACCTTTCCCGAAGGTCGCATCGACCTGCCGCGCGGCCGTCCGGGTGCGGTGAAATATTCCGACTACGCAGTGGGCCGCTTCATCGAGATGGCGCGCGCGAAGCCCTGGTTCAAGGACACGGTGTTCGTGCTGGTGGCCGACCACTGCGCGTCGAGCAAGGGCCGCGTAAGCCTGCCGCCGGAGAACTACCACATCCCCGCGATCGTCTATTCCCCCGCGCATCTGGCGCCGCACACCGACACCCGGCTCGCCAGCCAGATCGATCTCGTGCCCAGCGTGCTCGACCTGCTTGGCCTGCCTGAACACACGCGCTTCATGGGACGCAGCGTACTCCGCACCTATCCCGATTCCGGCCGAGCCTTCATCGCCACCTACCAGAAGCTGGGCTACCTGACTTCAGACCAGTTGGTCGTGCTGAGCCCCGGCCGCCATATCGAGGACTGGCGGCTGAATACACGGCAGGAGATCGCCGCAGCGGCACCCCAGCCGGACTTGCTGGTGGGACGCGCGATCGGCGCGTATCAGGAAACCGCACGACGTGTGCGCGACGGCCTGCTGCAGCACGTGAATCTCCCGGATGGCTTAAGGATGAGGTAAGGATGCGTCAGTAGAGTGACCTCATCGCATCGAACAAGGAGGTCACCATGTTGCATTCGAATACTCAAGTCCACCGCGTATACGACCCGCTGTTGCGGGTCCTTCACTGGGTCATCGCGCTGTCCGTCGTTGCACTCGTTATCAGCAGCCAGCTAGCCGAAGCGTTCGAGCACGGCCCCTGGGAAACCGCGATCTGGAACCTGCATATCCTCGCCGGCTATGGCCTGACGGTGGCCCTGCTGACTCGCCTGCTGTGGGGCCTGGTCGGCCCCGCCAGCGCACGCTGGCAGGATCTATGGCATCCCGCGACGTGGAAGGACAGCCTGAAAAGGCTGCGCCTGCCGAGTGCGCACCGCGTCGGCCATGATCCCGTCGCCAGCCTCGCCTACCTGTTCGCCTACGGCGTGATGGCGCTGATGGTCGTCAGCGGGCTGGGGCTCGCCGCCAGCGAATTCCAGACCGGCCCGCTCGCCGCCTGGCTTGGCAATGCCGGCTGGCTGGAGGACGTAATGGAAGACCCGCATGAAGTCGGCTTCGTCCTGATGCTCGGTTTCGTCGGCCTGCACATGGCGGCGCTGGTGTTCCATCAATTGCGCGGCGAACGCGTGGCGCAGAGCATGGTCACCGGCAAGCAATACCTCGATGCCAAGCCGGGGGTGCAGCATGATTAAGCGGATTGCATGGGCAGGGCTGGTGCTGCTATCTGCCCACGCTTCGGCAGACAGCCCCGCAGGCGTCATGGCGCGCTACGCGCAGCAGGCCGGCGTGGCGGTGACCGCCCTGTCGCCCGCCCGCGGCGAAGCCCTCTACCGCAGCGAGCATCCGGGAAGAAACGGCGGCGCGCAGAGCTGCGCCAGCTGCCACACCGCGAATCCGAAGCAGCCGGGACAGACCCGCGTCGGCAAGCGCATCGAACCGCTGGCACCGGCCGTCAATCCCGAGCGTTTCACCGATGCCGCCAAGGTGGAGAAATGGTTCCGCCGCAACTGCATCGACGTGCTGCAGCGCGAATGCAGTGCGCAGGAAAAAGGCGACTTCATCGCCTGGCTGAACCAGATCAAGTGAGGAGAACAGCATGAACTATCTATTGCGTGGAATCGGGGTGCTGGCGGCAGTCGGCGCGATCAGCGTGTTGGTGTTTTCGCTGCCCTCGGGCGGCGAGGCGCGCGGCGACGGCGGTGGCGACGATCTGATGCCCCGTCTCACCCACAAGGCCTGGCAGCAGGAATGCACCAGCTGCCACCTGGCCTACTCTCCCGCCTTGCTGCCGCGCGCCTCGTGGCAGCGCATGATGGGTGGCCTCGAGCAGCACTTCGGCGAAAACGCCAGCCTTGATCCGGCAACCCAGGCTGATATCCTGCGCTTTCTCGAAGCCAACGCCGCCGACAGCGGCCGCAGCCGGATGGGCGACAAGGTGATGCAGCGCATGGACCCAAAGGCAACGCCGTTGCGCATCACCGAAACCACCTGGTTCGTGAAGAAGCACGACGAGGTGCCGCGCACCAGCTGGACGCGCAAGTCGGTGGGCTCCGCCGCCAACTGCGCTGCATGCCACCGGCAGGCGGAAAAAGGCGTGTTCGATGAAGACACGGTCAGGATTCCTAAATAATGAAACGACGCGATGCGCATCCTGCTGGTTGAAGATGACCGCCTGCTGGGAGACGGCCTCAAGGCCGGGCTGACGCAGGCGGGCTACGCGGTCGACTGGCTGCGCGACGGCGAAGCCGCGGTGGCAGCCTTGTCCACCGAAACCTTTGCCGCGGTGGTACTCGACCTGGGGCTGCCGAAACGCGACGGGCTGTCGGTGCTGCAATGGATGCGCGGGCGCCGCGACGCGACGCCGGTGCTGATCCTCACCGCGCGCGACCAGCTGGAAGACAAGGTGCGCGGCCTCGATCTGGGCGCCGACGACTACGTGCTGAAACCCTTCGATCTCGACGAGATCGCCGCCCGCCTGCGCGCCCTGGTTCGCCGTGCCCACGGCCGGCCCGAACCGGTGCTGACGCTGGGCGAGATCGAACTCAATCCGGCGGCGCGCACGGTAACGCGAGCCGGCGAGACCGTCGAACTGACGCCGCGCGAGTTCGACCTGCTGCATCTGCTGCTGGAAAACGCCGAGCGGGTGCTGACACGGCGCGCACTGGAAGAGCAGCTCTACACCTGGAACGACGCGGTCGACAGCAACGCGCTCGAAGTCCACATCCATCACCTGCGCCGCAAGCTCGGAGGTGAGTTGATCCGCACCGTGCGCGGCGTCGGCTACATGGCCTCGGCGGCCCACCCATGATCCCAAGCCCGTCCTACTCGCTGCGCCGCCGGCTGGTGTGGCTACTGACCAGCACCGTGGCGGCGATCTGGCTGCTGTCCGTTCTGGTGGTCTATCAGCGCGCCCACCACGAAGCAGACGAACTGCTCGACAACCAGCTGACGCAGGTGGGCGAGACCCTGCTGGCGATAGTGGCCGGCGGCGAGGTCGAGCATTTTGTGAAGGAACTGCACGATCACGCCCGGCGCTACCCGGTACCGATCGCATTTGAAATCTGGCATACCGAGGACGGCTTGGCGCAGCGCCTGGTGACGTCTCCCGGCCACGTCGGATTCGAGACGCCCATGATGGCAGGCTTCAGCGAACAGCCGCATCAAGGGGAACGCTGGCGCTTTTATGCGGTGCAGGACGATGACGCGGAATACCGCGTGGTGGTCGGACAAGCCCATGCCGCGCGTGAACGCCTGGCGCGCGAGATCGGGCTGTCGCTGCTGTTGCCGGCAATGCTGGCGCTGCCGCTGATGGCACTTGCGGTATGGTGGGTTATCAGCCGCGCACTGCGGCCGGTGGACGCGGTGGCGCAGCAGGTCGGCGCACTCGATGCGCAGGCGCTGGCACCACTTGACGAAGCAGCGCCGTTGCCAAGCGAAATCGTTCCGCTGCGCACGGCACTCAACGCGCTGATCCGGCGCGTCACCGAAGCCTTCGAAAACGAACGCCGCTTCACTGCGGATGCCGCGCACGAACTGCGCACGCCGCTGGCGGCCCTGAAAGTGCAGGCGCAGGTGGCGCTGCGTGCCCAGGCGGACGACAGCCGGCAGCACGCATTGGCCCAGGTGATCGCCGGCGTCGACCGCATGACGCACCTGGTCGAGCAGCTGCTCACCCTGGCGCGCGTCGACCCTGCCCGCGAGGACATCGCACCGCAGCCGCTCGATCCGGCTGTGCTGATAGCTGAAGTCTGTGCCGACTTGCTGCCTCAGGCGCAACGGCAAGGACAATCGCTGAGCGTCGATGCCCCACCGGGATGCACGATTGCGGTCACGCCGGCCTGGCTGCAGATTGCGTTGCGCAACCTGGTCGACAATGCGCTGCGCTATTCCGGCGACGGTGCGCGCATTGAAGTGCGCCTTGCCCGCACGGGATCAGGCTGCACGCTCAGCGTGGCGGATAACGGACCCGGCGTGCCCCCCGAACTGCGCGCCCGGCTGACTGCGCGCTTCGTGCGCGGCGAAACGGAAGGCGAGGGCTGTGGCTTAGGACTCTCCATCGCCGCCCGCGTCGCGGCGCTGTCGCACGCCCGACTGGAACTCGGCGACGGCCTGCCACGCGCGGATGGCGGTTACGGCTTCGCCGCCACGCTGCATTTCGGCTATGCGTCCGGGCGGGCCTAAGCGCTTGCACCGGAAAAACATTACGTCCCTCAATAGCCTCGTCCACCGGGACCCATCCCTCCGCCCCCGCCAGGGCCCATCCGGCTGCCCGGCCCCATGCCGGCAGGCGGCATGTCGGGCAGGGTCTTGCCCTGCGCCTTGGCGCGTTCCTGCATCTGCTTGTGGTGTTCCAGGCGTATCTGCTCGCGTTCCTGCTGGGTTTTCGCCGAGCGCATGCGGTTCTGGTATTCGTTGCGTTCCTGTTGCGTCATCAGCTCTGACCCATAAACTTGTTCCTGGGTCTGGACCCTCGTCTGATCCTGCTGTTTTGTTTGGGTCTGATCTGCTGCTTGCGCTGAGGCGCCCAGTGCCATGCACAGGGCAAGGGACAACATTGATACGTGTTTCATCATGGTCTCCTGTACGACAGAAAAAATCCGCACCACACGACCGCGTGCGCGTCCGACAACTTCCCGTTTCAATCTAGTACAAAATAACCCTGTATTCAGATGCGTCTCAAAATGGGCGCATTGCACGGGGAAGAACAGCATCCGTCGGCCCACCCCTGTCCGCAGCCACTAGTGCGCAGGCTGAATCGCCGTCACCGTGAAGGCACCGTTGATATCCTCGGCATGGAATCTCACCTTGTCGCCCACTTTGACGGCGTTCAGAAGCTCAGGCGGCTGCACCCGGAACACCATGGTCATGCCGGGCATGTCGAGGTTGGCGATGGGACCATGCCTGAGGGTGATCCTGGCGTTCGCCGCGTCGATCTTCCGCACCACGCCTTCGCTCATCGCGCTGGCCTCGGCAGCGGGCGGCATCACGGGCTGGGCGTGAATCGGGGTGGCGATCGCCAACGCGGCGAGCAGGGGAATCCATCTTTTCATTTGGCGTCTCCCTGTTTCGGGTTGACGGTAATCGTGCCGCGCATGCCGGCTTCGTAGTGTCCGGCGATCAGGCAGGCGAACTCGAAGCGCCCGGCGCGGTTGAAGTGCCAGACGATTTCGCCGCTCTGGTCGGGGTCGACGTGCACCATGTAGGACTCGTCGTGCGCCATGTTGGGGAATTTGGCCATCAGGGCGGCGTGCTTGGCCAATTCGGCAGGCGTGCCGATGACCATTTCGTGCAGCATGCGGCCCGTGTTCCTGACGACGAAGCGAACGGTGTCGCCTTCCTGCACGGTGAGCTTGTCGGGCGTGAAACGCATGGTGTCGGCCATGGCAAGCTCGATCGTGCGGCTGGCCTGCGCGGATTTGCCCGCAATGCCCCAGGCGGTCTGCTCGGCGACGGGCTCCGCAGCCGGCGCGTGCTTCTTGTCGCCGTGCGCGTGGGCCAGTGGCACGGCCAGAAAAACGACCAGCAGCAGGGTGGATTTCATGTCAGTCCTTTCATTCAATGACCGGCATGGCCGGTCGGTTTGCGTACGGTCACTTCAATGTCGCCCGGCTTGCCCTGGGGCGAGGCGGCCTGCGGCGCACGCACCGGCTCGGCCATGGCCTCGCTGACTTCGCGCGCCTGCGTGCCGGGCGGCTGCCTGAACCAGCCGGGATCGGAATAATCGCCGCGCTTCTGCCCGCGCCGCACCTTCATCGTCGTGAACATGCCGCCCATTTCAATCGGCCCATACGGCCCCTGGCCGGTCATCATCGGCAGCGTGTTGTCGGGCAGCGGCATTTCCATTTCCGCCATGTCGGCCATGCCGCGCTCGCCCATCACCATGTAGTCGGGAACGAGCTTCGTGATCTTGCGGGCGAGGCCCGTGTGATCGACGCCGATCATGGTCGGCACAGCATGGCCCATCGCATTCATGGTGTGGTGGCTCTTGTGGCAATGGAAGGCCCAGTCGCCTTCCTCGTCGGCGCGAAACTCGACCTGGCGCATCTGCCCGACCGCGATGTCGGTGGTCACTTCCGGCCAGCGCGAGCCCTTGGGCGTGGCGCCGCCGTCGGTGCCGGTCACCTCGAATTCCACGCCGTGCAGGTGAATCGGATGGTTGGTCATGGTGAGATTGCCGATGCGGATGCGCACACGGTCGTTGAGCCGCACGTTGAGGCTGTCGATGCCGGGAAAGACGCGGCTGTTCCAGGTCCACAGGTTGAAGTCGAGCATGGTGTTGACCGACGGCGTGGCACTGCCGGGGTCGATGTCGTAGGCGTTGAGCAGGAAGCAGAAGTCGCGGTCGACGGTCTCGATCAGCGGGTGTTTGCCTTTCGGATGCGTCACCCAGAAACCCATCATCCCCATCGCCATCTGCGTCATCTCGTCGGCGTGCGGGTGATACATGAAGGTGCCGGGACGGCGCGCGACGAATTCGTACACGAAAGTCTTGCCTGGCTTGATCTGCGGCTGGGTCAGCCCGCCGATGCCGTCCATGCCGTTGGGCACGCGCTGTCCATGCCAGTGGATGGTGGTGTGCTCGGGCAGGCGGTTGGTGACGTAGATGCGCACACGATCGCCTTCCACCACCTCGATGGTGGGGCCGGGGCTCTGGCCGTTGTAGCCCCACAGATGCGCCTTCATGCCGGGCGCGATCTCGCGCACCACCGGCTCGGCGACCAGGTGAAATTCCTTCACTCCGTCCTTCATTCGCCACGGCAGCGTCCAGCCGTTCAGCGTCACCACCGGGTTGTAGGGGCGGCCCGTCGACGGCAGCAGCGGCGGCTGGGTGTCGGGTTTGTCCATGCTGACAATCTCCGGGAGCGCCGCCATCGCCACCGGACTGACGCTGGCGGCAGCAGCCGCGCCAGCGAGCTTGAAAAAATCACGTCTTGAAGTCATCGCAAATCCTTTCAGTGTCCGCCCGCGGCTTCAGCGGGGGCGGATGAGGCGGTGGTGACGGCGGTCTTGCCGGGCGTGCCGACGAGCGCCATCTGCAGGTCGGCATCGGCCAGCCAGAAATCGCGCTGCGCCTCGATGGCGGCGTTGACCGATGCGATCTGCGAACGTGCGTCGGCCAGGAGTTCGAACACGCCGATCAGCATGCCGTTGTAGCGCAGCAGGTTTTCCTCGGAAATGCGCTGCTTGAGCGGCACCACCTCGTCGCGCAGATGGCGCGCGATCGCGTATTGGCCCTGCTGCATGGCGTAGGCCTCGCGCACCTCGGATCGTGCATTGACCACGGTTTCGCGCGCGCTCTCCAGCGCCTGGCGATAGCGCGACTCCGCCTGCACCACCCGCGTCTGTCCCCCGTCGAACAGCGGCAGCTCGAAGCTGATTTCGTAGCCGCGCTGCAAGGGTTCCTGGTTCGAGCTGTTGTTGCTGATGCCCAGTTCCAGCACGTTGATGAAGCGGGTCTGGCGAGTAAGGCCGAGGTTCTTCGCCAGCGCCTCGGCCTGCAGCCGGGTCATCTGCAGATCCAGGCGCGATCCCATCGCCTGCTGTTCGACGTCCGGCAGCGGCGGCAAGGACGCAGGCAGATCGGGCAGCCGCTCGGGCAATTGCAGCCGCTCGCCATTGTTCAAACCCAGCAGCCGGATCAGGCGCTCGCGCGCTTGCAGCCTTGCCTGCCCTGCACGGGCGACCGCCAGCGCGGAATCGGCATAGAAGGCCTGCTCACGCGCCTGCTTCAGCTTGCTCCAGTTGCCCGTCTGCGCCATGCGGCGCGCCAGTTCGGCGCCCGCTTCGGCGGCGTCCATCGCCTGCTGCTGATAGTGCGCCGTCTGCCCGGCGGCCACGGCGGCGACCCAGGCCTTGCGCGTGTCGGCTGCCAGCCGCAACACCTCCAGCACCAGCCCTTGCCGGGTCTGCTCGAACAGGCGCTGTTCGATATCGGCGCGCATCGGCATCGTCAGCAGCCGCGCCAGGTTGAGGTGCAGGCTGCGCTCCCATTCCACCTCGCTGCCGCGCGTGGAACGGCCGATGGAAAAGCCGGGATTCGGCAGGCGCTGCGCCGCCACCCAGTCGGCCTCTGCAATCCCCAGCGTGTTGAAGGCAGTCTGCAGGCCGGGATTGTTCAGGAGCGCGATCTGCACCGCATCATCCGCGGAAAGCGGCTGGGCCAGCAGGACATCGATGCGCGCCTGTGTCTGGCTGCGACCGGCATCGTCGCGTGACCAGGCCACGTCTTTCTGGATGTGCGACTGGGTGGCGGATCGAATCGCATCGAATCCGCCGTCCGGAGAAAAGCTCGCGCAGCCGCCGAGCAGGCTGGCAGACAGTGCGGCGAACGTAAGCGTGCGAGAAATAGATGGGCATGCGTGCATGGCGCCTCCTCAATGTCCTTGGTGGCCATGCTGGCCCTGACCGGCGTCTTCGGCAGCCGGCTGCGCTTCGCGCAGATAGGTGCGCCAGCCGCCGATTTCGCCGACCCGATCGTTGGCTTCGCGCCAGTCCTGCAGCGGCTCGTCACGCCAGCCTTGATAGCGTGTGAACGGCGCAGATGCAGCCTTTTCGGGCAATGGGGCCTCAGCAGCCTGAACCGCAGGCGCCCACACAGCCCAGGCGCACGCCCACGGCGCCGCCAAACGGAATACAACATTCAACATGATGGACCTCGCAAACCACGCGGCGGATCCGCCGCGGACAAAATCGGATTGCCGCGCCGTCAGACGGCGCGGGATTCAGGCGAGGGGGGTTCGAGGAGGCCGCTCGGGGCCTTCGGGGACAAAGCCGCTGAAGCGTGAAGCGGGATCAGACGCGTAGCGTTGCTCGGCAGTCATGATTGCCGGCGTTTCGCTGACCGGAATCGGCAATGTCGATGCCAGCGCACACGCGGCACAGTGTTTGCAGTCGTGCTGCGCGGGCGGCGCATCCGGCTGCTCGGTTTCATGGCAGCCCGCCCCCATCTCGTCGGCCATTGCCACTGACTCCGCCGCAGCCTGATGCGAAACCATGCATCCCAGCATGGACGCAGAGGCCACCGCCTGCACGGGCAAGGCCAGCATCAACAGCATCAGCAGGAATCGGCGGAATCGGGTGCGCACGCGGGCAGTGTAATCAAAAAAGGCAGGCTGCCCAAGAGACCGCAACCAGCCGCCTTAGGTTCCCTGACATGCAGGCTGCGCCGTCAGCAACGCCGCTTGCGCGGCTCGTAGTGCACCACGGCGCGCATGATCTCGGAATAGGGAAACTTGGCGCTGCCGCCAAAGTGCTCGTTGCCCTGCAGCACGGTGGCAGCGATGTCGGTGGATTCATCCGCTGCGCCATCCATCGCGTCGGCCAGCCCGCGCACGCCGCCGCACTGGGCACGGATTTCCTTGCCGAAGGGCCACGGCGCGTCGGGATTGATTTTCAGAGCGAACTGGGCGTTCTCGTGCAGCGCCTGATAAAACGTCAGGCAGTGCTCGCGCACCGCCGAGTCGCCGCAGGCAATTGCTTCGCGCTCGGCCAGGTTGAGCTTGCGCGAACGATCGCAGGCAACGCAGCGAGACAACAGGGCCCGCTCGAACGGACAGCTGTGTTCAATGTAGGCCTTGCGGGCCAGCTTGTAAGCGTCTTCGTTGTACTCAGCCATATTTAGCTTAAGGACAAAGTTGTCCAGAAACCGTAGCGAGCGACTGAGCACCCGCACGGAGTAGGCCGCGGTTGTAAAGGCGCTAAAGCGCCAACAACCGCGCTCAGCCGGGTGAGCCCGCAGCGCAGCAACCGGAATGTACTGAAGTACATGAGGATTGCGAGCAGCGCGCGATCCCGGATATCAGCCGCGCAGTAGGTTTATGGATAACTTTTACCAGTCGTCACCGGAGAGGGTCTTCTCCAGTTCGCGCTCGGCCGTGAGCGTCTCCTGCGCGGCGATTTCGTTCTCGGCGAAGATCATCTTGTACTTGTCGCCGGACTTGGGGTCGAGCGTCTTGCGCAGTTCGTTGGTGTGCGCTTTGGCCTCTTTGAAGGTCGCCCACTCGCCCTGCTTTTCCAGTACTTTGAACATTCCCATTCGGAAAACGTAGTAAGGCATGATGTCTCCTCAGCTCAATTTGCCGTGGCAGTGCTTGTACTTCTTGCCCGACCCGCACGGGCAAGGATCGTTGCGGCCGACTTTTGGATAGGCCTCGCCCCCCGCTTCGGACGCACCCACCTCGGCTTCGGCGAAATCGCGTCCTTCATCGTATTCGGTATGCTCAAACTGAACATTTGACGGCTCGTGCGGCTCGACCGCCTGCACATCCTCGGGCGCACGAACCTGGACGGTGCAGGTAATCTGGGTGACCTCGGCCTTGATTCCCGTCAGCATGGCCGAGAACAGTTCGAACGCCTCGCGCTTGTATTCCTGCTTGGGCTGTTTCTGCGCATAGCCGCGCAGGTGGATGCCCTGACGCAGGTGATCCAGCGCCGACAGATGTTCGCGCCAGTGGCTGTCGAGGCTCTGCAGCATCACCGCACGCTCGAACTGGCGCAGGCCCTCTTCACCGACCTGCGCTTCCTTCTCCTTGTACAGCGCGTCGGCGGTTTCCATGATCCGCTTGCGCAGACCCTCCTCGTTCAGGGTCTTGTCCCCGTCCAGCCACTGCTGCAGCGGGAGGTCGAGCGAGAACTGCGCGGCCAGGGATTTCTCCAGACCCGCCACGTCCCACTGCTCGTCCATGCTGCCCGGTGCGATGTGCAGATTGATCGCCTCGTTCAGCACGTCGTCGCGCATGGCGCGGATGGTGTCGCCGATGTCGGCGCTCGCCAGCAGTTCGTTGCGCTGCTCGTAGATCACCTTGCGCTGGTCGTTGGAGACGTCGTCGTATTCGAGCAGCTGCTTGCGGATGTCGAAGTTGCGCTGCTCGACCTTGCGCTGCGCGTTTTCGATCGCGCGCGTCACCCACGGGTGCTCGATCGCTTCGCCCTCGGGCATCTTCAGGCGGTTCATGATCGCGGCGACGCGGTCGGAAGCGAAGATGCGCAGCAGCGGATCTTCCAGCGACAGGAAGAAGCGGCTGGAGCCGGGGTCGCCCTGGCGTCCGGAGCGGCCGCGCAGCTGGTTGTCGACCCGACGCGATTCGTGGCGCTCGGTGCCGATGATGTGCAGGCCGCCGGACGCCAACACGGCGTCGTGGCGCTGCTGCCACTCGGTCTTGAGCGCGGCGGTGCGCGCATCCTTGTCGGCGCCGGACAGCGCCTCGTCGTTGCGGATCGCGTCGATTTCCTTCTGGATGCTGCCGCCCAGCACGATGTCGGTGCCGCGGCCCGCCATGTTGGTGGCGATGGTGATGCCGCCCGGCATGCCCGCCTGCGCGATCACCTCGGCTTCACGCGCGTGCTGCTTGGCGTTCAGCACGTTGTGCGGCAGCCCGGCTTCCTTCAGCTTGGCCGACAGGTGTTCGTTCGCCTCGATCGACGTGGTGCCGACCAGTACCGGCTGGCCGTTGGCGTTGCGCGCGCGGATGTCGTTGATCACCGCCTGGTCGCGTTCGGCGGCGGTGCGGTAGACCTGATCGTGCTCGTCCTTGCGGATCATCGGCCGATGGGTCGGGATGACCACGGTCTCCAGCCCGTAGATGCTCTGGAATTCGAAGGCCTCGGTGTCCGCCGTGCCGGTCATGCCCGACAGCTTCTGGTACATGCGGAAATAGTTCTGGAAGGTGATCGAGGCGAGCGTCTGATTCTCCTTCTGGATCGCCACGCCTTCCTTGGCTTCCACCGCCTGATGCAGGCCTTCCGACCAGCGGCGCCCGCTCATCAGGCGGCCGGTGAATTCGTCGACGATGATGACTTCGCCGTTCTGCACTACGTAATGCTGGTCGCGGAAGAACAGCGCGTGTGCACGCAGCGCGGCGTACACGTGGTGCATCAGCATGATGTTGGAAGCGTCGTACAGGCTGCCGCCGGGCGCGAGCAGGCCCATCTCGGTGAGGATGGCCTCGACCTTTTCGTGCCCGGCCTCGGACAGCAGCACCTGACGCGATTTCTCGTCGACCGAGTAATCACCCTCGGACTCCTCGTCCTTCTGCCGCGTCAGCCGCGGCGGCACCAGATTGACCTGCTGGTACAGCGCGGTGTTCTCCTCCGACTGGCCGGAGATGATCAGCGGTGTGCGCGCCTCGTCGATCAGGATGGAATCGACCTCGTCGATGACGCCGAAGGCCAGCGGGCGCTGCACCTTTTCGCCCATCTGGTAGACCATGTTGTCGCGCAGGTAGTCGAAACCGTATTCGTTGTTGGTGCCGTAGGTGATGTCGGCGGCGTAGGCGGCCTGCTTGGCGTCGTGCGGCATCTGCGACAGGTTGACCCCGGTGGTGAGGCCGAGGAAGTCGTACAGCCGCCCCATCCATTCGGCGTCGCGGCTGGCGAGGTAATCGTTGACCGTCACCACGTGTACGCCCTTGCCGGCCAGCGCATTCAGATACGCGGGCAGCGTCGCCATCAGCGTCTTGCCTTCGCCGGTGCGCATCTCGGCGATCTTGCCGTCGTGCAGTACCATGCCGCCGACCATCTGGACATCAAAGTGGCGCATGCCGAGCACCCGCTTCGACGCTTCGCGCACCACGGCGAAGGCTTCCGGCAGCAGCTTGTCGAGCGCCTCGCCGTTTTCCAGCCGCGATTTGAACTCGGCGGTCTTGCCGGTCAGCTCGGCGTCGGACAATGTCTCCATCGCCGGCTCCAGCGCGTTGATCGCTTTCACCTTTTGCAGGTATTGTTTGACCAGCCGGTCGTTGCGGCTGCCGAAGACTTTTTTGAACAGGGATTGCAGCATGAGGAATCCGAAATGTCCGCAGGACGCGGTAAATCGTTGAATTTTAACATAGCGTCGCAGGCTTCCTGTGACGCCCGTGTGTCACCCGCATGAGCGCCAATAGTCTTGCGGATTTGCTCGCCAGCCAGCTGCCGGGCGGCCTCGTCGTGCGCGCCCGCGCCCTGCTCGCCACCCAGGCCGCGGTCGAGCGCGCCCTGCCCGCGGCGCTGGCCGGGCACGTGCGCGTGATGCAGCTGGAAAACGACGTGCTGAGCCTCGCCTGCGACAGCGGCGCCGTTGCCAGCCGCCTGCGCCAACAAACCGATGCGCTGATCACCAACCTCGGAAAGCACGGGATCGCGGCGACATCCGTGCGTATCAGCGTCAATCCCGAACTGCTGGCGCGCTACGTCCACCCCGTCGAAAAAGCCGGGTTGCCGCCCGCCGCGCTGGATGGGCTGGCACACCTCAACGCGGAAATCGAAGAGGGTCCGCTGAAGGAAGCGCTCGACCGGCTGTTGCAACACCACCGCAAAGGCTGATCAGGCCGTCGCCGCACGCCCGATCTGGCGGCATCCGGGGGCACGCCGGCCCCACCCTAACGCACGTCACGGTTGTCGCGGTCACGTCCCCGGTAAGTCTGGCTGGCGGGCTGCCCCGGCAGCGGCCGTTCTCTTGTCTCCTGCCGGGCGTCGCCGCGCTGCGGCGTGGCCTGGGTACGCGCGGGCTGGTCGCGCGTTGTAGTCTGACTGCGCGTAGTGGCCGCAGGCGGTTGCCCGGAGTCGGTGCGGGCACGCGGAACCTGCACCGTGCCAGGCCCGGGTGACCGACTGGCCGGCGGCACAGCCACGGGAGGCTGGACGGCCCGAGCTGCGGGTGTCACCTCCCGACGCGCGGGGGGCTGCTCGCGTGTCATGGTCTGGCTGCGCACCGTCGTCGCCTCACGCGTCGTGGTCTGCTCACGCCGGGCGGCCGGAGACGGTGAGCGTAGGGCTGGCTGTTTCCTGACCTCGTCATAGCTGGGCGGCCGGGGCAGCGGCACCCGTTCCGGGCCGGCTTCGGCGCCGAAGGGCGGCCGCGGCTTCGTACGCGCATCGTCGTTGCGGCGGGTGGGCGGGATCACATAACGGGGTTCGGGAACAGCCGGGGGACGGACCTGGGGTGCTGCGTCCTTCAGGGCTGGCGTCCGCTCACGCAGCGTGCGCGTGGACACGACAGGCCGCGAGAGGATCTCGCGCGGCGGCTGTATCCCCCTGGGCGCCCCGCCGGACAGGCTGGTGCGTGCGGGCCTGACCGGCAGTTCGCCACGCGCCGGCGCGAAATCGGTGTGGCGGAAACGGGTCTCCGCCATGGCCCGCACCCGTTCCCGCCCGAACTTGTCGGGTGGCATCGTGAGAATGGCGCGCGGCAAACTGGCATTGTGGAAATGGATGTTCTCCACCTTGATGACCGTAGTTTGCCTGATCACCACGTTGTTGACGATGCGCGGCCCACCCCAGCCGCCCCAGTAGGGATGCCAGCGGCGGTGGGACGGTCCCCACCACGGCAGCACCGGCTCGCCCCAGGAGAGCGCCACCCACCACAACCCGGGCAGGCCGACGCTGACGCGCACCGAGACGTCATGGTCGCGGATCATGAACGCCACCAGCGCGGGCGAATACGCCGGCCGCCGCACCACCGGCCCTGGCGCCCACGCCCAGAAACCGTCGATGAAAATCCAGCGGCCGTAATGGAAGGGCGCCCAGCCCCACGGCGCATCGTCGACCCAGGTCCATTCGTAGTAGGGATCCCACACCCAGTAGCCGGCACTGTATGGCGCCCAGCCGGCGCTCACGCCGTAGGGAATCCACACCGAACCGTAGGTCGGCACCACCCGCCAGTGACCGTAGCGGTCGAGTTCTTCCGCACCGTAAACCTCGGGCGGCAGGTAGCGCGCGCTGATCGATTCGCCGATGCGATCGCTGCGCTCGTCGTTCCAGCGGTCCCATGCGTCAGGTGCCGGCGCGGCGTAAGTGGCCACTTGCACCTGATTGCCCGCGGTCACGACGATGTCTTCCGAGGGATAAATGCTCAGCGAGCGCCCGTCGGCGGTGATCACCGTCGCCTCGCCGCCGCGACGGGTGATGAAATGGGTGTCGCGGCTGTTCACTTCCACCCGGTAGTAGCCGGGATGCTCGATCACGAACACCGCGTTCGGCGTACTCACCTCCACCGCGTCGCCCTCCGTCAGGCTGCGCATGTCGAACGACACCCGGCCGCTCGCGACCTTGAACTGGATCCGGCGTTCTTCCTGCTGCAGCAGCGACAACTGGCTCTGCTCGTCGGCGCGCACGAAGCTGCGGCTGCCGAACTGCACCTCGAAATTGGAATTGCTTCCGCTATAGAGCGCATCGCCCTCCGTCAGCGCCAGGTTGGGCTGGGCGCGCGCCCAGTCGGCGGCCCCTTCGCGCCAGTAGGACACCTCACCGTCGATATAGCTCAGACGTGGCGGCGTGGGTGCCCACGCCTCGTCATCCGCCGCATGCGCAGAGGCGCCACAGAGGGCGAACAGGAAAAGCAGGTGAATCAGGCGAAGGCGTCTTAGGGTGTTCATGGGGTCTCCCACTGTCCGGGGGGTCGCAAAAAAATCAGGGGGCAAACCTTTTGCTTTCCCAATTCTCTTTTTATAGCCCTTCGAACGCCCCCGTACTGGGGAAGCAAGCAAATCCACCAGGGTTAAACTTTAGAAACCAAGTTGCCGTTATACGGTTTGCGAGGTCTTAGCCTCGCCGCCTGCACAGGCAAACCGGGACAACTGTTGCGCATATCACTTTGAAGCCGGCAGAAGGAACATGAATTTTCTATTTCGTTCCTGGCCAAAGCAGACTGTCTTGTTATTGCCCAAGGATTTTCAAGACCGGCCACACTTTTGCAAGCACATACGATGCATATGCCCCGATTGAGTTGTCAGAAAACCCGTTCCGCAATCACCGCCCTCGTGCTGGTTGTCAGCGCTGCCGGATGTGATCCGGTGACGCTTACCGCCGCCTCGCTCGGCGCCGGCGTGGGGGTCTCGCATACCCTTGGCGGCATCATTTACAGGACGTTCACCGCCCCCATAAAAACGGTCGAGAATGGCAGCGTCGAAGCCATGCGCGACATGGGCGTCAAGGTTGTTTCGCGCTCGACCAACAAAATGGGCGAACGCGTCATCAATGCAACGGCCAAGGATCGCGATATCGAGGTGCTGCTCGAACCCCTCACCCCGCGAACCACCCGGATGCGCGTCATTGCCAGTAACGGCCTGCTGAAGGACAGTGCCACCGCGCAGGAGATCATGCTTCAAACCGAACGGGTTCTTTCCAAGGGATAAAAGAGGAGACAGGCCATGAAACACCCCGACCACCTGAAAATGCGTTCCCTGCTCCTGGCCTGCTGTCTTGCAGCGGCTTACCCCGCCGCCCATGCAGAGGAGGCCAGCGCAACGACCACCACGACAGAAACGACCAGCACATCCGCCACCACGACCGCCATCGGCACGTCGACCACGACCGAAGCCAAGCTGAGTGCCGAGTTCGCCGAGTTCCTCGGCGGCGAGGAGCAGGCCAGCGCCGTCGTTTCCGGCTTGCGCCAGGGCACCGCTTTCAGCCTCGAGTCGGAATCAGACACCACGAGCACCACGAGCACCTCGACCACCACGACGTCCACCCCATCCACAACCACCATCGATCCGCCTACCGGAACCATGGGCTACGGCAACGTCCGCATCACCCTGAAGCTGGCGCAGGCACAATTGAACCAGATGGGCATCACCCAGCCGACCACCGAAGAACTGTCTGCCGTCCTGCTCGGCGGCGACATCAACGGCACCCAGGTCGACGGCATTCTCGTCATGCGCGCCGACGGCATGGGCTGGGGCCAGATCGCCAAGGAATACGGCATAACCGTCGGCCAGATCATGGGCAAGGGCACGGGCGCGACGAAACAGACCGCCACCGCGACGTCCGCCAGCCAGTCGAAAACCACCGGCAAGGGCGGCTATATTTCGAGTTCGACAACCAAGTCCGGGCAGGCATCGCACGCCCACTCCAACGGTTATATCCCCAGTTCGTCCAAGTCGGCGTCCACTTCGCACGCCCGTTCCAACGGTTACATTCCCAGCGGCGGCGGCAAAGCGAACGGAGCCGGCATCGTATCTGCCGCAGGTGGCAGCATGGGCGGCTCGGCGCATGGCGGCGGCAAGGGGCAGTCACACAAGATCACCTCCAGCACCCAGGGCGCCGGCGTAGTGTCGGCCGGCGGCCAGCATGTTTCCCTGTCGGGTGCCAGCCATGCCGGCGGCGGCTCGAACGCCACGGCGCCCGGGCAGGCCAAAAAGAACTGAAAGACCCCACCTGATCGTTCCCGTTTGGCCTGCCTGATGGGGGAAGCGGGCATGCCTTCGGCGCCGGGTCTTGCAGTGTGGTTTCCCTGACCGGGAAATATTGCATTGCAAGACTTGAGCCCGTTGCCCCAACTCATTCCCGAAAAAACGAACTTAAGTCATGCGCCCGGCAACCCCGGCTGCACGGGAAGCACCGGCCTGCAGAACCTGGCTGACTGGCTTTCACCACATACCCCGTTTGTACACGGCCGCAGTGAGGCTTTGAAGCCTGTACCGTTTGCGATGCTCCCAGGCCCCAAAGTACAGCCCACGGTATCGAACCGATTTTCCACTTTCATGACATAAGGCATTCCGTTCGAGAGTAGCTCGAACATATTGTCATCGGCATGCGTGCCTTTGCCGATCAGACGCTTCTCGGTCTGCCCCGCCGCATCGCAACAGATTTCCAGCAGGTAGGAATCGGCCCCTCCCACCGGCGACCATCTGAACACGAAATCGCGCGCACCCTGGTCCTCGGCCTTGCGGACGGAGAAATTCCTGGGCGAGCAAACATCGAGCGTGGCCGCGTCACCGCAGCCGCCATTGCGACAGGCGCGCACCGCGGCCTTCGCGCCCCGCGCGGGGGTTTCGCACCCGGCGCGCAGGGCTTCCGGCAAGGGCATGCTGAATGCATCGCCGCGCACCAGTTCGGTGGCGCGCGAGCCTTCCGCCGAACAACACGCCTCAACCAGGTAAGAGTCGGCATTGGGGACGCTATTCCAGGTCAAGCCCATGCGCTCGCCGTACTCCACCAGCTTGAGGTTTACGGGCGTGAGCATGCGGTAACTGGTTCCGCTTCCCACGTGACTGATTATCTTGAATTTTCCGATTTCGCCGGTCGGTTGAAATGCAACCACCGTCCAGGCGACGCGGTCCGGTTGCCGGGCGCCAACGGCCAGGTCAGCGTACGGAATCTCGGCGGACTTGCGTGGACGCTCCGTTACCTCCTCAGAATCCTGATCAAAACACTTACAAGCAGCGGTGGACGGAAGGGGGAAACGCATAAATCGGCCAATACTCAGGTTGCATGTATTCGTCAGACAAACCTGAGACGTTGAATCACCTGAGTTCATGACCCAGGTGATTCTGACCCGGTCACTGGGCGTACCTTCACCATCGGCAGGTTTCAAGACCTCCTGCGTCGCCGCAGCTTGCAGGCTCATCATCATCCCGAGCCCCGCAAGTGAAATTTTCAGCAAAACCACCCATCGTACGACTCCAAACATGGAACACCTCCCCGGAAAAACAGCGTTAGTCAAGACAGGCCGACCCAAAGGGACGGCCTGGATTTTCTGTTCTCCGCGTTTTATGTGTGGACGCCGATACGCTTGAGCACGCCGAAGCCGACTCCTTGAGCTTGTCGGATACATTTCTGCTCAATGGGGAAGCGCTTCAAAATCCGGCTTGCGTTTCGGACGGGCGAGTCTCCCGCTCGCTCGCATTTTTTATAGTCCGTGAAGTGCAGGAAGCAAAGGGACTCTGCTTCGATTGGCTGGCTGCAGGACCCCTGAACCGGGGTGTGTCTAGCCGGCTGCCGACGACCCGGCACAACCAGGACGATACCGGGCCGGGGCTGATCCTGTTCGCTCCTTGTTTGGCCCTCCCGGGATTCGAACGCGGCACCCCCTGCACCGCCCACGCCGACTACGGCTTCAATGCGTCCACCCCGCTGCGGATATGCAGATCGCGCTGGGGATAGGGAATGACAATGCCGGCTGTCTTGAAGGCACGCCAGATTGCCAGGTTGACATCCGAGCGTACGCTTCCCAGACCAGCCTCGGGGTCCTGAATCCACACCCGCAGTTCCAGTTCGATGCCGCTGTCGCCGAACGCCATGAGACGGGCCGTGGGCGCCGGGTCGGCGAGCACCCGCGGGTTGACCATGGCGGCTTCCGCCAGCAGGGCCAGCGCCTGTTCCGGGTCGTTGTCGTAGCTGATGGAGACCGGAATCTTCAGGCGCACGTTGCGGTCGCTGTAGCTCCAGTTGATCACCTCGTTGGTGATCAGCATCTCGTTGGGAATCAGCCGTTCCACCCCGTCGCGGTCCTTCACCACCACGTAGCGGGCGTGCAGTTCCTGCACCCAGCCGAGTTTGTTGTCGATGGTGATGACGTCGCCCGGCCTGATCGAACGATCAAACAAGACGATGAAGCCGCTGATGAAGTTGCTGGCGATACGCTGCAGGCCGAAGCCCAGGCCCACGCCCAGCGCACCGCCGAAGACCGTCAGCGCAGTCAGGTCGATCCCCACCGCATCCAGCGCCAGCAGAAAGGCCAGCACCAGCAGGACGAACTTGCTGAGCTTGACCAGTGCCACCTGCATCCCGGCGTTGACGAACTCGGCTCGGCTGATGCGGTTCTCGATGACCCGGCCCAGCCACTGAGCCAGCAGCCACAACAGGGCCAGGGCCAGGGCCAGCTTGAGGGTTGCCAGCACGGAAATCCGGTTGCCGCCCACCTGCATGGCCATGCCGTCCAGGCCTTTCAGCACGGCAGGCAGCCAGCCCAGCAGGTGCAGTGCAACGACAATCCAGATCGAGGTGGCGACGAGGTTTTCCCAGGCCTTTACCGCCGGTCCTGGTCGGAACGTCTTGCGCAGGAAGTAGATGACGATGCGGATCGTGGCCAACGAGACCAGCAAAGGCACGGCGAGGTCGAGCAGGTTCACCGGGTTTCCCTGGTGCAGCAGCAGCGCACGCCCCGCCAGCACGCCCAACAGCATGCTGAGGGGGAACAGGATGCGCTGCAGGGTTTTCAGCGCCAGGTGGCGGACCGTGTATTCCGCTTCCGCGTCCCCTTCCGAGCGAGCCGCCAGCATCTGGCCTAGCGTGTGATGCACCAGCGAGGCTCCCGCCACGGCCAGCATCAACACGCCGACTTCCCACCAAAACTGGGGATCCTGAATCAGGGCACGCCCGGTGTTGATAAGGCTTTGCAGGTCGGCGGGAAGCGCAAGGGGCATGGCGGGTTTAGTGTGGCATGTTTTTCAGGAACATACCGGACTCTGTCCGAAAACGACACCCCCGTCGGGGGGCGGTATCGGGTACAGACTGCGGGTTCCCACCCGCACTTAAAGTTCGCCAAATGGATCGGCCTCCTGATCGCCCGATCAGCCCATCCATTTTTCCACACCCGTTTATTGCAAAGCAGAAAGGCCGCACCCGAGGGTGCGGCCTTTCTCTTTCAAACCGTGTTGTGCTTACTTGATATGCAGTTCGACACGGCGGTTTTTGGCCCGACCTTCTCGAGTTGTGTTGCTGTGGGCTGGCTTGGTTTCGCCATAGCCCTGGGTGGTCAGCCGCTCGGCGGCGATGCCCTTATTGACGAAATAGTCGTACACGGATTTCGCGCGGCGCTCTGACAAGCCCTGGTTGTATTGCTCGGTGCCAATATTACAGGTGTGGCCGACCACATCCACGTTGATTTCCTTGCGGCGATCCAGCACCGTCGCGGCCTCGTCCAGGATGACGATGGCATCCGGACGCAAACGGGCGGAGTCAAACTCGAAGTTCACGCCTTCGAGGATGACCACCACGTCGCCGGGCTTGGACTTGTCGAGCTCGGCCGCCTGCGTGGTCTTGAGCGCCGGCGCAACAGGCTCCGGCTGCGCGACGGGTGCAGGAGCGGGGGCGGGTGCGGGGGCAGGCTCGGGCTGCGCGACAGGCGCGGGCGCTGGCGCGGGCTGCGCGACAGGCGCAGGCTGGGCCTTTTGGCCCAATGCGATGTTCAAGCCGACGCTGACGATCCAGTCCCCGAAGTTGTTCTCATCGAAAGCATTGGCAGCGTTGCCGTCCCAGCGGTAGCGGGCGTCGGCGCGCAGGGCCATGTTGTCGGACAGGCGCTTCATGATACCCAGGCCGGCATTGGCCATCAGGCCGGTGTCATCGCCGCCCGGGATGTCGGTGCGCAGGATGCCCAGGCCCATGACGCCGTAGGGGGTGAAGTCGGCATCACGGTTAAACAGGTAGAGCGCGTCGACGCCCAGTCCCATCAGGTCATAGTCGCCGCCGCCGTTCTCGAAGTCGAGGGAACTGCCAGTCAGCGCCAGCTCCATGTTCAGGTTTTGGGTGATGGGCTTGCCAAGAGCCACGCCGGCGCCCAGGCCGTCGTCGGCGCGGCGGTCATTGTCGGAGAACGTGTAGTTCAGCGTAGGGGCGATATAGAGGCGGTCGTCCATGGCATGCGCATTCAGCGCGGTGCCGGCAAGGGCGATGAGGACGGGCAGGGCTTTGATGCGCATATTTTTCTCTCCTTGGGTTGGCGTCGATTGCTTATTCAAATGTCGCGACTCTTACGCAGCAGGAGGAAGATGTCCTCCACGAAAAGCGCCGATATATGTATATTCGTACTAGATCATTATGGATCAATCTTGCCGCATTGATAACGCCTTGTCCATGCCGGCTCAAGGACGTCGAGCGAGCGCTGCTGCCCACATGGGCTTCAATCGTGCAGCGTCAACGCAACACCACCCGCTCGACCACGTAAACCAGGGCCACGATCACGCCGACCACGAGCGCGAAGCGCAGCACGCGGCCGATATGGCCAAGGTATTTGCGGTTGCCGGTGAACAGCCACGCCAGCCCGAGCGACACCACAGCGATGAGCAGGGCGACGAGCAGCAGGCGGACTACGATCATCAGCGGAGGGTCATGCGGTGAGGGGATGCAATCGCAGGAATGCGGTGGGGACGTCTTCTTCGTGCTCGAAACTGACGAACTCCCAGGATTCCTGGTGCTGCAGCAGTTCGCGAAGCAGCGCGTTGTTGAGCGCGTGGCCGGATTTGTAGGCCTCGAAGGCGCCGATGATGGGATGACCCAGCAGATAGAGGTCGCCGATGGCATCGAGCACCTTGTGTTTGACGAATTCGTCGTCGTAGCGCAGGCCGTCCTGGTTCAGCACGCGGTATTCATCCATGACGATGGCGTTGTCGAGCGAGCCGCCGAGCGCCAAGCCCTGGTTGCGCAGGTATTCGACCTCGTGCATGAAGCCGAAGGTACGCGCGCGCGCGACTTCCTTGGTGTAGGCGGTGTCGGCGAAGTCGATACTGACGGTCTTGCCGCTCTTGTCGAACACCGGATGCTTGAAGTCGATGGTGAATTCCACCTTGAAGCCGTTGTGTGGGACGAAGCGCGCCCACTTGTCGCCATCCTTCACCTCGATCTTCTGCTTGATGCGCACATAGCGCTTCGCGGCATCCTGTTCGACGATGCCGGCGGATTGCAGCAGGAAAACAAAGGGCGCCGAGGAGCCGTCCATGATGGGAATTTCGGGGCCGGTGAGATCGACCAGCAGGTTGTCGATGCCCAGCCCGGCGAGCGCGGACATCAGGTGCTCGACGGTGGACACCTTGGCGGGCCCCGACTCGAGCATCGAGCACAGTCGGGTATCAGTGACGAGATAGGGGTCCGCCTTGAGTTCCGCCGGCGGGACTAGGTCCATCCGCCGGAACACGATGCCGGTATCGGGGCCGGCCGGGCGCAGGGTCATCTCGACCTTGACACCGGAATGCAGGCCGACGCCGGTCGCCTTGACCGGCGTTTTCAGGGTGCGTTGCTTGATCATCTCGCCATTTTAACCGGTCGCGGGGACGGGCCGCCATTCACACGAACACCCGAGCGGTTCTCGTGCGAAGGGTTCAGCCAGCCTCAATCCGCCTGGCGACGCAGGAAGGCGGGAATGTCCAGGGTGTCGATGCCGGAATCGGACATCGCCTGGACCGTGCGGCTGCGACGGTTGGTCATCACGTTGGGCACCTCTTCGCTGCTGCCCATCATCATCGGCGCATCGTCGGTGCCGGTGCGGATGATCTGCATCGGCTTCGGCTGCTGGCGGGCAACCGGGCTGCCCAGGCCGGTGGCGACCATGGTGACGCGCAGGGCGTCTTCCATGCCGTCGTCGAGCACCTGGCCGACGATGACGGTGGCTTCCTCGGCGGTGAAGGCCTTGATGGTGTTCATCACCTCGTGGATCTCGCGCATTTTCACGGTGGACGAGGCGGTGATGTTGACCAGCACGCCGCGCGCGCCGGCGAGGTTGACGTCTTCCAGCAACGGGCTGGCCACGGCCTGTTCGGCGGCGATGCGCGCGCGGTTATCGCCGCTCGCCTGCGCGGAGCCCATCATCGCCATGCCCATCTCGCTCATCACGGTGCGTACGTCGGCGAAGTCGACGTTGACCAGGCCCGGACAGTTGATGACTTCGGCGATGCCGCCGACCGCGCCGTGCAGCACGTTGTTGGCGGCCTTGAAGGCGTCGAGCATGGAGACGTCGTCGCCCAGCACCTGCATCAGCTTCTCGTTGGGGATGATGATCAGCGAATCGACGTGGCGCGCCAGCGCCTCGATGCCGGCGTTGGCGGCGCGTACGCGCTTGCCTTCGAACATGAAGGGCTTGGTGACCACCGCCACGGTCAGGATGCCGAGCTCCTTGGCCACTTCTGCGACCACCGGGGCGGCGCCGGTGCCGGTGCCGCCGCCCATGCCGGCGGTGATGAACAGCATGTCCGCGCCGTCGATCAGTTCGGCGATGCGTTCGCGGTCTTCCAGCGCGGCTTCGCGGCCGATGTCGGGGTTGGCGCCGGCGCCCAGGCCCTTGGTCACGCCATTGCCCAACTGCAGCTGCAGCTTGGCCTGGTTGCGGTTCAGCGCCTGCGCGTCGGTGTTTATGGCGATGAATTCCACGCCGTTCAAGCCCGACGTGATCATGTGGTCGACCGCGTTGCCGCCGCAGCCGCCGACGCCGATGACCTTGATCACTGCATCCTGGGTGTCTACATCCATCAGTTCAAACATGTTGCTCTCCTCTTTTACCAAATCAAAAACCACACTCAAAAATCCTTTGGCGTGTCTGCCGCGTGGGGCGCAACCGCCAAATCCTGTTTCGACGTCGCTCGCTCGACTTCAGCGCAGCAGCGTCAGAAATTTCCCTTGAACCAGCTCTTCATGCGTTCAAAAATGTCCTTCAGGTTGTTGCCGGACAGCTTCGGCGCATCGCGGCCGCGCGCCTCCAGCCCGGCCATCAGGAGGCCCATGCAGGTGGCATAGCGCGGATTGCGCATCACGTCCGCAAGGCCGCCCTCGTAGCGCGGCCAGCCCATGCGCACCGGCATGTGGAAGACCTCCTCGCCGAGCTCGACCATGCCCTGCATGCCGGCCGAACCGCCGGTGATGACGATGCCGGACGACAGCAGTTCCTCGAACCCGCTGCGCCGCAACTCGGCCTGTACCAGCGAATACAGCTCTTCCATGCGCGGCTCGATGAATTCGGCCAGCGTCTGCCGCGACAGCGTGCGCGGCGGACGGTCGCCGATGCCGGGCACTTCGATCATGTCGCGCGCGTCGGCCAGCTGACGCAAGGCGCAGCCGTACTGCACCTTGATGTCCTCGGCCTCTTTCGGCGGGGTGCGCAGCGCCACCGCGATGTCGTTGTTGACCTGGTCGCCCGCCACCGGAATCACCGCGGTGTGGCGGATCGCGCCGTTGGTGAAGACGGCGATGTCGGTGGTGCCGCCGCCGATGTCGACAAGACACACGCCGAGTTCCTTCTCGTCCTCGGTGAGCACCGCCATCGCCGAGGCGAGCGGCTGCAGCACCAGGTCGGACACTTCCAGACCGCAGCGGCGTACGCACTTGATGATGTTCTGCGCCGCCGACACCGCGCCGGTGACGATGTGCACCTTCACCTCGAGTCGCACCGCACTCATGCCGAGCGGGTCGCGCACGTCTTCCTGGCCGTCGACGATGAATTCCTGCGGGATGGTGTGCAGGATCTGCTGGTCGGTCGGAATGTTGACCGCGCGCGCGGTTTCCACCACGCGGTCGACGTCCATCTGGCTGATTTCCTTGTCCTTGATGGCGAACATGCCGTGCGAGTTGAAGCTCTTGATGTGGCTGCCGGCGATGCCTGTATACACCTCGCGGATCTTGCAGTCGGCCATCAGCTCGGCTTCTTCGAGCGCGCGCTGGATGGCGTTGACGGTGGCCTCGATGTTGACCACCACGCCGCGGCGCAGGCCGCGCGACGGATGCGTGCCCATGCCGATGATCTCGAGCGCGCCCTCGTCGTTGATCTCGGCGACGATGCAGACGATCTTGGAGGTGCCGATGTCGAGGCCGACGACGAGGTTCTTGGGGTCTCTGGGCTTACTCATGTTGCGTGGCACTCATGTTGTACTCGGTTTGAAAGGGGGGGCGCCATCGGGTGTCCGCACGGTGAAGCCGGCCGGTGCCTTGCCGTCGGGCATGCGGACGGCAAAGCCATCGGGGTAGCGCAGGTCAACCATGACTGGCGCGGCCGGCGCAGCTGGCTCGGTGTCCTGTTGGTCGGCGGCCTGCGCCACGAATAGGCGCGGATACAGGGCGACAAAGCGCGCCAGCCGTGCTTCGGTCTCTTCGCGGCCAAGCGCGAGCGTCATGCCGCTGTCGAGGCGGATGCGCCATGCACGGCGCGGCGACAGCCGCAGTTCGCTGATCGTCATGCCAAGCGGGGCAAGCGCGGCCTGATGCCGGCGATAGGCTTCCACCACCTCGGCGCTGCTGTCTTCGGGCCCGGACAGGCGCGGCAGGCGCTGGTCCACGGCGGCGACGAACACATCACCCGCTTCGTTCACCAGGGCGTTGTCGTTCCAGCGCGCCAGCGGCACGTGCTCGGTGAGCGACACCACGAGGGTGTCGGGCCAGCGGCGCTCGACCCGCGCCTCGCGCACCCAGGGCAGTTTTTCCAGGCTGTTGCGCACACGCTCGAGGTCGACGGTGAAGAAGGTGCCGCGCACCTGGCGTTCGGCCACCAAGCGGATCTGCGCTTCGGTGACGTGCGCCACCGGGGTTTCCACCTCGATGGTGTGCAGCGCAAACCATGGCTGCGCCACCAGCCAGCTGATTGCGCCGTAGGCCAGGAGGCCGAGCGCACCCCAGGTCAGCACGCGGGCAACCTGGGACAGCGGATGGGAGGCGACTTCGGCGACAGTCATGCGAGCGTCTGCTCCAGAATCTTCAGGCACAGGGCGTCGAAATCCAGCCCGGCCACGCGCGCGGCCATCGGCACCAGGCTGTGGTCGGTCATGCCGGGGGAGGTGTTCACCTCGAGCAGATAGGGATTGCCGAGGCTGTCCAGCATCAGGTCGACGCGGCCCCAGCCGCGGCCGTCGACCAGCCGGAAGGCTTCCAGCGCGAGCTGTCTGAGCGCCATTTCCTGTGCCTCCGGCAATCCCGCCGGGCAGTGGTACAGGGTGTCGTTGCGCAGATACTTGGCTTCGAAATCGTAGAAAGCCTTGTCCTGCGCGGGTTGCAGGCGAATCAGCGGCAGCGCGGTGTCGGCGAGGATGCCGACGGTGAATTCGGCGCCGTCGATGAACTTTTCCGCCAACACCAGCGCGTCGTGCTCGGCGGCCGTTTCATAGGCGGCCTTGAGCGTGCCGGACGCGGTCACCTTGCTCATGCCGATGCTGGAGCCTTCGCGCGCAGGCTTGACGAATATCGGCAGGCCGAGTCTTTTTTCCACCGCGTCGAAATCACTGGCGGCGTTCAGGATGTCCCAGTCTGCCGTCGGCAGGCCGGCCGCGCGCCACAGCAGCTTGGTGCGCCACTTGTCCATGCCGAGCGCGGACGCCATCACGCCGCTGCCGGTGTAGGGAAGATTCAGCAATTCGAGCGCACCCTGCATGCAGCCGTCCTCGCCATAGCGACCATGCAGCGCGATGAAGACACGGTCGAATTCCCCGCTGATGAGGTCGCCCAGATTGCGGTTGGCCGGATCGAACGGATGTGCGTCCACCCCCTGCCGCTGCAGCGCCTCCAGCACGGCGGCGCCGCTGTTGAGCGACACGGGCCGCTCGGCCGAGGTGCCGCCCAGCATCACCGCGACTTTTCCAAATTTGCTCACTGCCGTTCTCCAATAATTCGTACTTCGCGAATCAGCCGCACATTGGTGCGCGCCTCGACGCTGTCCTCCACATGTTCGATCAGGCGTTCGATGTCGGTCGCCGTTGCCGTACCAAGGTTGACGATGAAATTGGCGTGCTTCTCCGACACCTGCGCGCCACCGATGCGAAAGCCCTTGAGCCCGCAGGATTCGATCAACCGTGCGGCGTAATCGCCGGGTGGATTGCGGAACACCGAGCCGGCGTTGGGCTGATTCAGGGGCTGCGTCTCGATGCGTTTTTTCAGCAGTTCCTTGATCGTCTCGCGTGAGGTGGCGCCGTCTCCACGCGCCAGCCGGAACCAGCCCCCGATGAACCACTCCTGCTGTGCCTGTTTCAAGGCCACATGTCGATAGCCGATGACGTATTCATCCGGCAGCCTTTCGTTGAGCTGGCCCTGGCGGTCGAGCGTCTGCACCTGCACCAGCTTGTCCCAGGTTTCGCTGCCGTAGCAGCCAGCGTTCATCGCGATCGTGCCGCCCACGGTCCCCGGGATGCCGGCCCAGAATTCGCCGCCGACCAGATCGTGGTTGGCTGCAAAGCGTGCCAGCTTGGGCGAGGCGACACCGGCCTGGGCATAGAGCAGGGCAGTGTCGATACCCTCTGGAGCGGGAGGCAGTCCATGGGTGCGGCTTTCGATCGCCAGCTTCTTCAGCACGCCGTGCAGCAGAATGACCACGCCGGTCACGCCGCCGTCACGCACCAGCAGGTTGCTGCCCAGACCCACCATGTGGATGTCTTCGCGCAACGGCACCGAGCGCACCAGCCAGATCAGATCTTCCAGGTCAGCGGGAATGTAGACACGCTGCGCTGCACCACCGGCACGCCAGGAAACGTGCTTTTTCATCGGCTCGTTGTAAAGGAAACGGCCACGCAACACGGGGGCGGCGCCGCCGCCCAGGTCCATTTCGCTCATCCGGTAGTCATGCCGCATGCTTGGCTCCCAACGCCGGCGCCACCTGGCCGATGCTGCCGGCGCCCATGACCAGCACCACGTCGTTCGCCTGCGCAAGATCGCGCACTGCGGCCGGCACGTCGGCGACGTTTTCCACGAACACCGGCTCGACCCTGCCGGCCACCCGCACCGCACGCGCCAGGGCGCGGCCATCGGCGGCGACGATCGGCGCCTCGCCGGCGGGGTAGACCTCGGTCAGCAGCAGCACGTCGGTCTCCGACAGCACTTTCACGAAGTCCTCGAAACAGTCGCGGGTGCGCGTGTAGCGGTGCGGCTGGAACACCAGCACCAGTCGCCGCCCCGGAAAGGCGCCGCGCGCGGCGGCGAGCGTCGCCGCCATTTCGACAGGATGGTGGCCGTAGTCGTCGATCAGGCAGTAATGACCGCCATCCTTCGCGGGCTGCTCGCCGTAGCGCTGGAAACGCCGACCGACGCCGTGGAATTCGGCCAGTGCCTTGACGATGGCGGCGTCGCTGGCGTCGACTTCAGTCGCCACCGCGATCGCCGCCAGCGCGTTCAATACGTTGTGCATGCCTGGATGATTTAGCATCACATCGAGGTCTGGCATGCCTTCCCGCTTCACGCTGAATTTCATCTGCCCCTGCTCGAAGCGCGGATTCACGGCGCGCACCTGCGCCGTTTCGTCGAAGCCGTAGGTGGTGATCGGCTTGGTGATGCGCGGCAGGATTTCACGCACGTGCGGATCGTCGATACACAGCACCGCCATGCCATAGAAGGGCAGCCGCTGGCAGAAATCGACGAAGGCCTGCTTCAGTCGCTCGAAGTCGTGGCCATACGTCTCCATGTGGTCGGCGTCGATATTGGTGACGATCGCGATCACCGGGGTGAGATACAGGAAGGAGGCATCAGACTCGTCGGCTTCTGCGACCAGGAAGTCGCCCTGCCCGAGCCGCGCATTGGTCCCCGCCGCGGTCAACTTGCCGCCGATGACATAAGTCGGGTCCATGCCCGCTTCGCCAAGGATGCTGGCAACCAGGCTGGTGGTGGTGGTCTTGCCGTGGGTGCCGGCGATTGCGATGCCCTGCCGCAGGCGCATCAGTTCCGCCAGCATCAGCGCGCGTGGCACGATGGGGATTTTCTTCTCGCGCGCGGCAATCACCTCGGGATTGGATTCCTGCACCGCGGTCGAGGTCACGACCGCATCGGCGCCCTCTATATTGTCGGCGGCATGGCCCCGATGAATACGTGCGCCCAGCTTTGCCAGCCGCTGGGTCACTGCGTTGTCAGCCAGATCGGAGCCCGACACTGCATATCCCAGGTTGAGCAGTACCTCGGCGATGCCGCTCATGCCCACACCACCGATGCCGACGAAGTGAATTTGACGGACAGCGTGTTTCATTTCGCAAGCGCCTCGCAAATGTCGGCAACGCGTTGAGTGGCATCGGGCTTGGCCAGCGCGCGCGCCTTGTCCGACATGGCGGCGAGCGTGGCGCGATCGAGCCGGACGATCAGGTCGGCGAGTTTTTCCGCCGTCAAGTCGCGCTGCTGCATCAGCCAAGCCGCACCGGCCTCGGCGAGGAATTCGGCATTGCCGGTCTGGTGGTCGTCCACCGCGAACGGGAAGGGCACCAGCACCGCGGGCACGCCGGCGCACGCCAGTTCCGCCACCGTCATCGCGCCGGCGCGGCAGATGGCGAAATCGCAAGCCCGATACTCGGCGGCCATGTCCTCGATGTAATCGCGAACTTCGGCCTCGACGCCGGCGGCGTCATAGTTGGCACGCAGGGCATCGAGATGCTGGCGGCCGGACTGGTGCACCACCTGCGGACGTTGCCCGGCCGGCAGCAAGGCCAGCGCCTTGGGCACGAGTTCATTCAAGGCTGTGGCGCCAAGGCTGCCACCGACTACCAGCAGGCGCAGCGGACCACTGCGGTCGGCACGGCTGGCCGCTGATGCAGTGGTGATGTCGGCACGCACCGGATTGCCCACCCACTCGGCTGCGACGCGACGGCAGGGAATGGGCTTGTCGTTCGCATGGGTGAACACCTTGGGGAAAGCGGTCAGCACGCGGTCAGCCAGGCAGGCCAGGATGCGGTTGGTGAGTCCGCCGACCGAATTCTGTTCGTGGATCACCAGCGGCCTGTTCAACAGGCTCGCCATCATGCCGCCAGGGAAGGCAGTGTAGCCGCCCATGCCGAGCACCACGTCGGGGCGGCGCTGCAGGATGGCCCGCAGGCTCTGCCAGAAGGCGACCAGCAGCGTCGCCGGCAGCAGCAGTTTCTTCAGCACGCCCTTGCCGCGTACGCCGCCCATCGACACCCACACCATGTCGATCCCGGCCGCAGGCACCACGCGCGCTTCGAGGCCGTTTCGGGTACCGAGCCAGTACACGTCCCAGCCGCGTGCGCGCAGGACGTCGGCCACCGCCAGTGCTGGGTAGACGTGGCCGCCGGTGCCGCCGGCCATCACCATGAGGGTGCGGTTCGCAGCGGCCATCAAAAGGTCTTCCCCCGCATCATCTGCCGATGCTCCCAGTCGATGCGCAAGAGCACGGCGACAGCCAGGCAGTTGGCGACGATGCCGCTGCCGCCGAACGACAGGAAGGGCAGGGTGAGTCCCTTGGTCGGCAACAGGCCGACGTTCACCCCCATGTTGATGAGCGCCTGCACGCCGAGCCAGATGCCGATGCCCTGCGCCACCAGCGCGCAATAGTTGCGCTCGAGCTGGGCCGCCCGATGGCCGATCAGGAAGGCCTTGACGATCAGCCAGGCGAACAGGCCGATCACCACGGCGACGCCGAGGAAGCCGAATTCCTCGGCGATCACCGCGAGCAGGAAATCGGTGTGCGCTTCCGGCAGGTAGAACAGCTTTTCGACGCTGCCGCCGAGCCCCAGGCCGAGCCATTCGCCGCGACCGAAAGCGATCAGCGCGTGCGACAGCTGATAGCCCTTTCCGTAGGGGTCGGCGAACGGATCCATGAAGCCGAGGATGCGCTGCATCCGGTATTCCGAGGTGAAGATCAGCAGCGCGAATCCGATCATCAGCACCACGATCAGGCCGGCGAAGACTTTCCAGTTGAGCCCGCCAAGGAACAGGATGCCCATGGCGATCGACACGATCACCACGAAGGCGCCGAAATCAGGTTCCTTCAGCAGCAGGGCGCCGGCCAACATCATCACGCCGGCCATCGGCAGGAAACCTTTCTTGAAGTCGTGCATGAAGGCGGCCTTGCGCGTGGTGTAGTCGGCGGCATACAGCACGGCGAGAAACTTCATCAACTCGGAAGGCTGCAGGTTGGCAAAGCCGAGCGGGATCCAGCGGCGGCTGCCGTTGACCTCGCGGCCGATCCCGGGGATCAGCACCACCACCAGCAGCAACAGGCCGGCGAGGAAGAGATAGGGTGCCGCCTGCTGCCACACCCGCATCGGCACCTGGAAGGCGGCGATGCCGACGGCAACGCCAATGGCGATGAACAGTCCCTGACGGATCAGGTAATACTCGCCGTTGTGGCCGGTGTAGCGGGCCGCCTCGGCAATCGCGATGGACGCCGAATACACCATCACCAGACCGATCGCCAGCAGGCCGAGCGCCAGCCACAGCAGGCTGAAGTCGAGCTCGCCGCTGGGTTTGGGGGCGCGTGCAGCGTAGAGCATCAGTCCGCCGCCCTTTCTGCCGCCAGCTTGTTCACGGCATCGATAAACACTTCGGCGCGATGGATGTAGTTGCGGAACATGTCGAAGCTGGCGCAGGCGGGGGACAGCAGCACGGCGTCGCCGGGATGGGCGAGACGCTGCGCCGCTTCGACGGCCTCCTGCAAACTCGCCGCGCGCTGGGTCTCCACCCCGCTGCCCGCGATGGCGGCAGCAATCAGGGGGGCATCGCGCCCGATCAGCAGCACCGCACGGGCGTTGGCCTCGACTGCGGCTTTCAGCGGGCCGAAGTCCTGCCCCTTGCCGTCACCGCCGAGAATGACCACGGCTTTTCTACTGCCCATGCCATAGAGCGCGGCTTCGGTGGCGCCGACGTTGGTACCCTTGGAGTCGTCGTAATAGGTGACCCCGTCGATCTCGGCGACCTTTTCCACCCGGTGCGGCAGGCCCTTGAAATGCACCAGCCCGCGCAGCAGCGCTTCCATCGGCAGTCCGAGCGCACGAGTCAATGCGAGTGCCGCCAGCGCATTGGCGGCATTGTGCAGGCCGGCCACCGGCAGCGCGGACAGCGGCATCAGCATGTCGCCGCCGAGGCACAGCTCGTCCTCGCACAGGCCGAAATTCTCGTCCCTGGGGCAGCGGTCGAGACCGAAGCTGACCACATGGCGCCCGGGCAGGGCCATCGCCAGGCTGCGCGGATCGTCGCGGTTCACCACCTGTACGCCGTTGCCGCTGTAAATCCGTGCCTTTGCTGCCGCATAGGCATCCATGTCCGGGTAGCGGTCCATGTGATCTTCCGACAGGTTGAGCACGGTGGCCGCATCGGCGTTGAGACTGGAAGTCGTTTCCAGCTGGAAGCTGGAAAGTTCCAGCACCCACACCTGCGGCGCGGGCGTCATGCCCTGCTCGATCTCGGCCAGCGCATCCAGCACCGGAAGGCCGATGTTGCCAGCCACGCAAGTGGCCAGCCCCACCATACGGCACATGTCACCGCACATCGCGGTGACGGTGCTCTTGCCATTGCTGCCGGTGATCGCGAGCACCCGCATCGGGCCACTTGAATTAGAAGACTCGGCGCGCTGCGCATTGAGCGCGCGGATGGCGCGGACGAACAGTTCGACGTCGCCCACCGCTTCGATGCCTGCGGCGATGGCACGGGCGACCGCCGGCTCCGCCAGCGGCACGCCGGGGCTCACCACCAGCATCTCGGCCGCCTGCAGGCGCACATCGTCGAACGGTCCGGTATGCAGGGGTACCAGCGGCAGCAGCTCAGCGAGACGCCTGGCGTGCGGTGGTGCGTCGCGGCTGTCGGCCACGCTCACCTGCGCACCGCGTGCCGCCAGCCAGCGCGCGCACGACAGCCCGGTGTCGCCCAGGCCGAGCACCAGGATCTTTTTGCCGGAGAGTTGCAGGCTGTCGTAATTCATCTCAGTTTCAGGCTCGACAGGCCGATCAACACCAGCATCATGCTGATAATCCAGAAGCGCACCACCACCTGGTTCTCCTTCCAGCCCTTGAGCTCGTAGTGGTGGTGAATCGGCGCCATGCGGAACACGCGCTTGCCGGTAAGCTTGAACGAAGCAACCTGCACCATCACCGACAGGGTCTCCACCACGAACACGCCGCACATGATGAAGAGGATGATTTCCTGGCGCACGATGACCGCGACCACGCCGAGCGCCGCACCCAGCGCCAGCGCGCCGACGTCGCCCATGAAGACTTCCGCCGGGTAGGCGTTGAACCACAGGAAGGCCAGGCCCGCCCCCGCCATCGCGGCGCAGAAGATCGCCAGTTCCCCGGCGCCGGGGACGAAGGGCACGCCGAGGTATTTGGAGAACACCGCGTTGCCGGCGACGTAGGCGAAGATCGCCAGGGCGGACGCCACCATCACGGTCGGCAGGATCGCCAGGCCGTCGAGGCCGTCGGTGAGGTTGACCGCGTTGCTGGCGCCGACGATGACGAAGTAGGCGAGCGCGACGAAGGCCGCAGCCGACAGGGCCAGCGTGGCGTGCTTGAGGAAGGGAATGATGAGCTCGGTGTGCGCCGGCAGGCTGGCGGTTTGCCACAGGTAGCCCGCGACCGCGAGGCCGATCACCGACTGCCAGAAATACTTCCAGCGCGAGGGCAGGCCGCGCGAGTTCTTCTCGACCACCTTGCGCCAGTCGTCGACCCAGCCGATGACGCCGAAACCGACCAGGGTGAGCAGCGCCACCCAGACGTAATCATTCGACAGGTCGGCCCACAGCAGGGTGGTGACGGTGACCGACACCAGGATCAGCGCGCCGCCCATGGTCGGCGTGCCGGCCTTCACCAGGTGGGTCTGCGGGCCGTCACTGCGCACCGACTGGCCGATTTTCAGCGCGGTGAGCTTGCGGATCACGGCCGGGCCGACGATGAAGGAAATCGTCAGCGCAGTGAGCGTGGCCATCACCGCGCGCAGCGTCAGATAATTGAAGACGTTGAAGGCGCGGACGTCCTGGCCCAGCTGTTGAAATAACCAAAGCAACATATCAGTGTCCTTGCCCACCCGTTGGGGGGATAAATGCCCCCGACGCCGGAACGTCGGGTGCCTCCGTAAAGCTTTGCACCACGCGCTCCATCTGCATGAAGCGTGAGCCTTTTACCAGCACGGTGGTATCGGCAGTCAGTTCGTTTTCAAGTTCGGCAAGGAGTTCCTGGATGCGTTCGAAGTGCATCGCACCGGCGCCGAATGCGCCGACGGTCTCCTTCGTCAACTCGCCCAGGGCCAGCAGCCTGTCCACCCCCGCCGCACGCGCGGCCAGGCCGATCTGTGCGTGCATCGACGCGGCATCGTGGCCGAGTTCGCCCATGTCCCCCAGCACCAGCACCTTTTTTCCGGGTTGTTGCGCCAGCACTGCCAGCGCGGCTTTGACCGAGTCGGGGTTGGCGTTGTAGGTGTCGTCGATGAAGGTGCTGCCGTGCAGCCCGGGCTTGTTTTGCAGACGCCCCTTGATGCCCGTGAAACCCGACAGCCCGGCAACGATGCTGGGGTGGCTGACGTCGAGCGCGAAGGCGGCGGCAGAAGCACTCAGCGCATTCATCACGTTGTGCTCGCCCGGCACCTGCAGCTCAATCCTGAGCTCGGCATCGGGCAAAACCAGGGTCAGCATCGAGCCATAAAGACGAGGCATGTATTGACCGCGTACCACCGAGGGCTCCCTGAGCCCGAAGTCGATCACGCTGCGCCGCGCATTGATTCCGCGCCACAGCCAGGCGTGCGCGTCGTCCGCATTGAAAACGGCGATGCCGGCATCGGTGAGGCCGTTGAAGATTTCGCCCTTTGCGCGCGCAATGGCCTCGACCGAACCGAGAAAACCGATATGCGCAGTCAGTGCGTTGTTGACCACGGCCACATCCGGTCGGGCCAGCCGCGTCAGATAGTCAATTTCCCCGGCGTGGTTCATGCCCATTTCCAGTACGGCGAATTGATGCGTGTCACGCAGGCGCAGCAGCATCAGCGGCAGCCCGATGTCGTTGTTGAGGTTGCCCTCGGTTTGCAGGACAGCCCCGTCCGACCCGGTCTCCACCCGCAGGATCGCTGCCAGCATTTCCTTCACCGTTGTCTTTCCGTTGCTTCCGGTAATGGCCACGACCGGAATCGCAAAACGCTTGCGCCAGGCTGCGGCAAGCTTGCCGAGCGCGAGACGGGTATCGTCGACGCGGAGGGCTGTTGCAATGTCAGGCGCCTGGGTGCGATCGAGCACGACACCGGCGGCACCCTGCCGCAACGCCTGAGCGGCGTAACTTCCGCCGTCGAACTTCTCGCCACGGAGCGCGATGAAGAGGTCGCCTGGCTGGAGGGTGCGGCTGTCGGTGGAGACACGCAACACCTCGGCATCGTGGCCAGCCAGCGGTACGCCAAGCATGGCGGCAGCTTCGGCCAGTCGCATCATGGGCGCGCTCGTGTCCCGGTCGCTCATGTCCACGCCTCCAGGGCCTTCTTCGCTACCGCCACGTCGGAGAACGGCAAGCGCTCGCCGGCGATTTCCTGATAGTCCTCGTGGCCCTTGCCGGCGATCAGCACGACGTCGCCCTGATGTGCGCCGCCGATGGCCTCGAAAATCGCACGCGCACGGTCCGGCTCGACATGCGACGGAATATTCATCTTGGCGCCGCCGGTTCCTGCGAGGATGTCGTCGATGATATGGTGCGGCTCTTCGTTGCGCGGATTGTCGCTGGTGACCCAGACTTCGTCGGCGCCCTTGGCTGCGGCCTGCCCCATCAGCGGGCGCTTGCCCTTGTCGCGATTGCCACCACAGCCGAAGACGCAAATGAGCCGCCCACCGCAGACGATTTCGCGCAGGGTGGCGAGCACCTTTTCGAGCGCATCGGGGGTGTGGGCGTAATCCACCACCACCAGCGGATGCGCATCGCCTCCGAGCGTCTGCATCCGTCCCGGGGGCGGGGTGATGTGCGCCAGCGCCTTGACCGCATCATCCAGCTTCACGCCCGAAACAAGCAGGGTGGTGAGCACGGCCAGCAGGTTGGCGGCGTTGAAGCGGCCCAGCAGCGGTGCATCGATGTCGGCGTTGCCCCAGTCGGTATGCACCGTCAGATGCAGTCCGTCTTGCGACAAGTCCAACTTTTCAGCGACCACGGCGCCGCGCCGGAATCCGTAGCCGGCAGCACGGGCTGAGCGCGTCTCGCTTTCGAGTTGCTGACCGAAGACATCATCGATATTCAGCACGACCCACTCCAGCCCAGGCCAGTTGAACAGGCGCGCCTTGGCGGCGGCGTAACTCTCCATGTCGCCGTGGTAGTCGAGATGGTCGCGCGACAGGTTGGTCAGCACCGCAACCTTGAAATGCGTTCCGTTGACGCGCCCCTGCGCCAGCCCGTGCGAGGACACCTCCATCGCACACGCGGCCGCGCCCTGCTGCCGATAATGCGCAAGACGCTGCTGCAACTCGATGGCATCGGGAGTGGTATTGAGTGCAGGGGTGAGCGCACCGGGCTTGTCCCCGACCGGGGGGAAACCATTGCCGACGGTGCCGATGATGGCGGTTTTGCGCCCCAGCTGCGATAGCGCCTGTGCGATCCAGTGCGCCACCGAGGTCTTGCCGTTGGTGCCGGTGATGCCGACCATGTGCAGTGCGCGCGAGGGCTCGCCATAGACATGCGCAGCGATTTCGCCGATGCGGGTTTTCAGTCCGACCACGCCCGCGTTGGGAATGCCGAGTGCCGGATCCCACTGGTAGTGATCGGCCTCCCACAGCACGCCGTCGATACCCTGCGCCACCGCCTGCGGAATGAAATCCCGGCCATCACGATTTTCGCCCGGATAGGCGGCGAACACCGCACCCGGCATGGCCTTGCGGCTGTCGTTGACAAGTTCAGTCACGTTGATGCCGAGCCGCTCGATGAGGTGCGGCACCGATTCGCGGATCGCCTGGGAGGCCGCCGCAGCAGAGATGGGTGGGGAATGGAATTTCGCCATCATGCCCCTCCACCCGCGCGCATCGGCTCGGGTGCCGTGTTCTGCGTCATTTTCGTTGCGGTTTCCGGCGCGTCGGGCGGCAGCGCAAGTTGGCGCAGGCTGGCCGCCATCACTTGCGCAAACACCGGTCCCGCCACGCTGCCGCCGAAATACACACCACCGGACGGCTCGTCGATCACCACGCCGATGATGAGGCGCGGGTTGGATGCCGGCGCCATGCCGACAAAGGAAGACAGATAGCGGTCGGGCGCGTAGCGGCCGTCGACCAGCTTGTGTGCGGTGCCGGTCTTGCCTGCCACGCGATAGCCCGGGACGCGGGTGCGCATGCCGGTGCCGCCTTCCTGCGTGACCGCTTCCATCATGGCCCGCACTTCGCGCGCCACAGTCGGCGAAAACACCCGCTCGCCGACGATTTCCTGCGGCTCGCGTTTGAGGAAGGACAGCGGCATCACTTCACCGTCGTTGGCGAAGGCCATGTAGGCGCGGGTCAGCTGCAACAAGCTGACCGACAGGCCGTAACCATACGCCATGGTGGCATGCTCGACCGGCTTCCAGATGCCGGCATCACGCAGCCGTCCGGCGGTCTCGCCGGGGAAGCCCGAACCCGGCAGCTCGCCGAATCCGGAACGATGCAGCACGTCCCAGTATTGCTCCGGGGTCAGCGACATCGCCAGTTTCACCGAACCGACGTTGCTCGATTTCTGGATGATCTCGCTCACCGTCAGTTGCGGATGCGGGTGAACGTCGCGCACCAGTTTGTTGCCGACGCGCCAGGTCTCCGGCGTCTGGATCACGCTGTTGGGGTGGAACAGGCCGCGCTCCAGCACCGCCGCCGCGACGAACGGCTTGATGGTGGACCCCGGCTCGAAGGTGTCGATCACCGCGCGGTTGCGCATCGGCCCCGGCTGGTAATTGCGGCGATTGTTCGGGTTGAAGTTCGGCTGATTGGCCAGCGCGAGGATCTCGCCGGTCTTGGCGTCGAGCACCACCACGCTGCCGCCCTTGGCCTTGTGCGTCGCGATCGCCGCCGCCAGCTCACGATGCGCCAGGTACTGGATCTTGAGGTCGAGTGCCAACGCCAGGTTGCCGCCCATCTGCGCGGTCTTGATCGGCGCCAGATCGCGAATGGTATTGCCACGGCGGTCGCGCAGGATCTGCCGCTGGCCTTCGCGTCCGGCCAGCCAGTCCTGATAGGCGCGCTCGACGCCTTCCTGGCCCAGATCATCCACGTTGGTGAAGCCCACCACGTGCGCGGCCACTTCGCCCGCCGGATAGTACCGGCGGAATTCGCGTCGCAAATGCAGTCCGGGCACGCCCATGGCGGCGATCCTGACCGCCTGCTCCGGAGTGACCGGACGCTGCACGGCGAATTCTCCGCGCGACTTGCGCGTGAGTTTTTTCGTCAGCCCGGACTCGGTCATGCCGAGCACCTTGGCAAGCTGTGCGTGCTGTTCGTCCGGCAGCTTGAGTTCGGCCGGGCGCGCCCACAGGGATTCGACCGGCGTGCTGATTGCCAGCAGCTGGCCGTGGCGATCGGACACCTGGCCGCGGTGCGCCGGCAGGGTGAGGTTGCGGTTGGCCACTGCATCGCCCTTGCCCTGCAGGTAGTCCGTATTCAAGCCCTGAAGATACAGGGCGCGTCCCGCCACCAGCACCAGCCCGCCGACCAGCAACCCGCCCACGGTCGCCATGCGCCAAGGGGCAAGATTGAGCTTGAGCAGTTTGCGCGAGTGGTAATTCATGGCGCAGCCACCCGCGTCTCAATGTTCTCGGTTTCCACATGGATCCGCTCCTGGGTCGCCGAAACCAGGCCGATCCGGGTGCGCGCGAGCGTATCCACCCGTGCCGGATTGGCCCAGGTGCTCTGCTCCAGCTGCAATTGCCCCCACTGCTCCTCGAGGGCGCGCGCCTCTTTTTTCAAGCGCTCCAGTTCCACAAAATACGTACGCGAACGGTGTTGCGCCTGAATCACGGCAAGCGCGCACACCACTAAAACCAGCGCCATCACGACGTTCATGCGGCTCATGCCCGCTCCGCCACCCGCAGCACGGCACTGCGCGCACGCGGATTGTCTTTCACTTCGGCATCGGTCGCGTGCTGGGCGCGCCCCACCAGCTTCAGCCGCCCCGGCTTCAGCATGGCGGCCGGAATCGGCAGGCGGCGGGGCGCCTGTTCACCCAGCGCCTCGTCGCGCATGAAACGTTTGACGATGCGGTCTTCCAGCGAATGAAAACTGATGACCGCGAGTCGCCCACCGGGTTTCAATTTGTTCACACATTGCGGCAGCACGGCACTCAGTTCTTCCAGCTCTCGGTTGAGATAAATCCGTATAGCCTGGAAGCTGCGGGTCGCCGGGTGTTGCCCCGGCTCGCGTTTTTTGACCGTTGCGGCGATGAGGCTCGCCAGCTGCTCTGTGCTGCGGATGGCTTTTTCCTGGCGTGCCGCAACAATCGCGCGCGCAATCGATTTAGCAAACCGCTCTTCCCCGTAGGTGCGGATGACTTCACTGATCTCCCCCTCTTCCGCCGTCGCCAGCCAGTCCGCCGCCGACAGCCCGCTTCCCGGATCCATGCGCATGTCGAGTGGCGCATCGAAGCGGAAGCTGAACCCACGCGTCGTGTCGTCGAGTTGCGGCGACGACACGCCGATATCCAGCAAAATGCCATCCACCTGTGCCACGCCCATTTCGTCGAGCACCGCGCCCAGGCGCGAAAACGCGCTTTGCACCAGCGTCAGCCGTGCATCCTGCAGGGTCGCGCCGGCGCGAATGGCATCGGGGTCGCGATCCAGCGCGATCAGGCGGCCGCCCCGCCCCAGCCGTGCCAGGATCAGTCGGCTGTGACCGCCGCGCCCAAACGTGGCGTCGACATACACGCCATCGGGCTTGATCGCCAGCGCCGCCACCGCCTCCTGTGCCAGCACCGGCACATGGGCGGTCTCCATCACAACGTAAAGCCTTCCAGTTCGGGCGGCAGCGCATCATCACTGAAGCTCAGCGCCTGCGACACCTGCGCTTCCCAGCGCGTCTCGTTCCACAGCTCCACCTTGCTGCCCTGACCCACCAGCACCACGTTCTTGTCCAGTTCGGCGAACTTGCGCAGCATGGGCGGCAGCAGCACGCGACCGGCGCTGTCCATGTCCATGTCGTGTGCGTAGCCGACGAGCAATTGCTTGAGACTGCGGGTGCGGGGATTGAAATCGGAGAGGCCGTTGAGTTTTTTCTCGATCGGCTCCCACTCGGGCAGGGGGTAGAGCAGCAAGCACTGGCTGGGGTCGGCGGTGATCACCACGCGGCCGCCGCCATTCACCAGAAGGGCGTCACGATAGCGCGCCGGCACCACGAGCCGGCTCTTGCTATCCAGGCTGACTGTTGCGACCCCCCGAAACATGCGCTCCCCCAATTATTGAATGTAAATTCAGCTGTGTTTGGCCGGGCGCATTCTCCCACAACTTCCCACCAATCACCACTTGCACCCACTATAGGGGATAGTTTTGGGGGGGTCAAGCCGGAAGACACAAAAAAACCCCTATGCCTCAAGGACTTAGGGGTGATTTTGGGTTGTGGATAAGTTTCTGGAAAAACCGTAGCTTAGCGAGCAATTCAGCTTGTTTTTTTAGATAAAAATGCTAAGTCTTTGAATTGCATAATAAGTGGAAAAGTCGGTCGATAAGCCGGGTTCTGTCGTGGACAACCATTCCTCTAGGCCGGCCATTGCTGGCCGGCTCCAGCCACCTACCCGCAGACTCGGCGAGCCGCGTCATCGTCTGCCTATTTGGTGTTGCTCCGGATGGAGGTTACCGCGTTTCACCGTAACTTAATACGCTCGTCTCTGTGGCCCTGTTCCTCGCCTCGCGGCGTCCGGCCGTTAGCCGGCATCCTGCTCTGTGGAGCCCGGACTTTCCTCTCCCACCTGCGTGGCAGCGGTTGTCTGACCGGCTTTCCCGCTTGAATTATAAAGCCTTTACTTGACTGCAGCGGCCGATCTGCTAATCAAAGGTATCCGGGCCGGAAAACGACCCTCCTTAGGAGTCACTTCATGAGAAGACGTTTATATTTCATGGTGCCGGACACACGCAGCGCCCGACAAATTCGCGACGAACTCCTGCTCGCCCGCATCGAGGATGGCCACATTCACGTCATGGCCAGGGACGGCATGTCACTCGACGGCCTGCACGAAGCCTCGGTCCTGCAAAAATCCGACTTTGTCCATGGCGCCGAAACCGGCCTGGCCGTGGGCGGGGGCATCGGCATCATTGCCGGGCTGGTGGCCGTATTTTTCCCGCCCGCCGGGGTCGACCTGCAACTGGTCACCATCCTCCTCACCGCACTGATCGGCGCCGCGTTTGGCGCCTGGGTCGCCAGCATGGTCGCCAGTTCGATTCCCAACTCACGGCTCAAGGCCTTTGAATCGGCCATCGCGGCCGGGCATGTCCTGATGATGGTGG
>JAJYXG010000096.1:0-14773 GCA_021791095.1 Pseudomonadota bacterium | reverse complement strand
CCCTGCGCACCGTCATCAACAACAACCTGGACGACATGCACCGTCCGTCCCTGCCCTACAAATTCAAGTTCAAGTTCTCCGGCTGCCCGAACGACTGCGTCAACGCCATCCAGCGTTCCGACATGGCGACTATCGGCACCTGGCGCGACAACATCCGCGTCAACGAAGCGCAGGTCCAGGCCTACTTCAAGGCCCACGGCATGAACGACCTGGTCAACGACGTGATCAGCAAGTGCCCGACCAAGGCCATCACCCTGGTTTCCAGCGACAAGTTCAAGGCCAGCGCAAACGTGTCCGCCGCCAACCTGGGCGACGGCAACACCCTGTGCATCGACAACAAGAACTGCGTGCGCTGCATGCACTGCCTGAACGTCATTCCCGGCGGCCTGCTGCCCGGTAACGACAAGGGCGTATCCATCCTGGTGGGCGGCAAGGGCGTGCTGAAGATCGGCGCGACCATGGGCACCGTGGTGATTCCGTTCATGAAGCTCGAGTCCGACGAGGACTTCGAAAAGCTGAACGAACTGGCTCGCAACATCCTCGACTTCTTCGCCGAAAACGCGCTGGAGCACGAGCGTACCGGTGAAATGATCGAGCGTATCGGCCTGACCAACTTCCTCGAAGGTCTGGACATCCCGGTTGATCCCAACATGATCAAAGAGCCGCGTTCCAACCCCTACTTCCGTTCCGACGACTGGGACGAGCAAGTCGAGAAGTGGAACGAGTACAAGCAGTCCGCCGCTTAAGTTTCGTTTACCGCGGGCCTCGGTGCGAGCTGGGGTCCGTGCATTAAATCAGTTGGAGATAAAACATGGCAGAACTACGTCCGCCTATCGAATCCGGCGCACCGGATCCGATGCCCTACATGCACCCCGTGATGGTGAAGAACTATGGCAAGTGGGCTTTCCACAGCCATCCGAAGCCGGGTGTCCTGTACCACCGCGCTGAGTCCGGCGACGAAATCTGGACCGTCAAGGCCGGCACCCAGCGTCAGATGGATCACTACACCATCCGTGAGCTGGCCGACATCGCCGACCAGTATGGCGACGGTTTCGTGCGTTTCACCGCGCGTTCCAACATCGAATACATGGTGGCCGACGGCGCCAAGGTCGAGCCGCTGATCAAGGCGCTGAACGACAAGGGTTACCCCATCGGCGGTACCGCCAACTCGGTGTCCATGATTGCGCACACCCAGGGCTGGCTGCACTGCGACATCCCCGGTACCGACGCTTCCGGTGTGGTGAAGGCGCTGATGGACGAGCTGTACGACGACTTCGTCAAGTGCGAGATGCCCAACCGCGTCAAGCTGTCCACCTCCTGCTGCGAAATCAACTGCGGCGGCCAGGCCGACATCGCCATCATCGTTCAGCACACCAAGCCGCCGAAGATCAACCACGATCTGGTCGCCAACGTGTGTGAGCGTCCTTCCGTCGTGGCCCGCTGCCCGGTGGCTGCGATCCGCCCCGCCCTGGTGAACGGAAAGCCTTCGCTGGAAGTCGACGAGAAGAAGTGCATCTGCTGCGGCGCGTGCTTCCCGCCCTGCCCGCCGATGCAGATCAACGATCCCGAGCACTCCAAGATTGCGATCTGGGTGGGCGGCAAGAACTCCAACGCCCGTTCCAAGCCGACCTTCCACAAGCTGGTCGCTGCCGGCCTGCCGAACAACGCACCGCGTTGGCCGGAAGTGGGCGAAGTGGTCAAGAAGATCCTCGCCACCTACAAGGAAGACGGCAAGCCGTGGGAGCGCATGATCGACTGGATCGACCGTATTGGCTGGCCCGCGTTCTTCGAGAAGACCGGCCTGCCCTTCACCAAGTATCACATCGATAACTGGCGTGGCGGCCGTGCCAACCTGAACGCTTCTGCGCACATCCGTTTCTAAGATGTGTCTGGCCCGCCACGGTTTTGGCCGTGGCGGTAGAAGTGAAAACAATGACTGGATTTTTCGGAGTTTGACCTAGCCATGCAATTCGGCATTCTTGTAAATGAAGGGCCTTACACCCATCAGGCCAGTGACACCGCTTATCTCTTCGCCCGCACGGCGATCGAGAAGGGTCACAAAGTTCCGCGTGTTTTTTTCTACCACGATGGCGTGAACAATTCCACGCGTCTGGCAACGCCACCGCAGGATGATCGTAACGTCTCGGCGCGCTGGTCCAAGCTGGCCGAAGAGCACGGTGTCGATCTGGTCGTGTGTGTGGCTGCTGCGCAGCGTCGCGGCATCAACGACGATGTTCTGGCTCCGGGTTTCCGTATTTCCGGTCTGGGCCAGTTGGTGGAAATGGGTATTCAGTACGATCGTCTCGTGACGTTCGGTGATTGAGGAATAACGAGATGAGCGATATGGACGAAATGGATGACGGCTCCGGCGTCGTCAAGAAATTCATGTTCCTGAACCGCAAGGCGCCGCACGGTACCGTGTACGCGCTGGAAGGTCTGGAGGTGGTGCTGATTACCGCTGCTTTCGATCAGGATGTGAGCATGGTCTTCACCGATGACGGTGTCTTCCAGCTGATGAAGGGCATCGACTCCAAGGGCATCGAGGTCAAGGACTTCTCCAAGACCTACCGTGCGCTGGAAGGCTACGACATCGAGAAACTGTACGTCGATCAGGCGTCGATGGATGCACGCGGTCTGACCGAGGATGACCTGATTGTGGATGTGACGGTGCTCTCCGTCGATGAGATGGCCAATCTCATGGCTGAGCAAGACGTCGTGATCAGCTTCTAAGGGGATAGACATGCTGCATATTGTGAACAAATCGGCCGCGGAGCGCAGTTCGCTGGAAAGCTGTCTGCGCATGGCCACCAAAGGTTCTGCTGTTTTGCTGATCGAAGACGCGGTGTACGCGGCGACGAACGGCAACGCGGCAGCGGCGAAAATCCAGGCAGCAGCGGCTGACCTCAAGATTTACGCACTCGGTCCTGATCTGGCGGCGCGCGGCATGGCCGGGCGTGTGCTGGACGGAGTCAATGTCGTGGATTACGGCGGTTTTGTGGATCTGGTCGCAGAGCACAGCAACTGTCAGTCTTGGCTGTAACTTTTAATCAAAGGAGTATTGCTATGCCCATGGTGAACATCGCCGGTAAGGAAGTCGAAGTCGACGAGGAAGGCTATCTGGTCGACCTGTCGCAGTGGAACGAAGACATCGCCAAGTACATGGCTGTCGAAGAGAAGGTCGATCTGACCGAGAGCCACTGGGAAGTGGTCAACTTCCTGCGTGAGTACTACGCCGAATATCAGATCGCTCCCGCTGTTCGCGTTCTGACCAAGGCCATCGGCAAGAAGCTCGGCCCTGAGAAAGGCAACAACAAGTACCTGTACGAGTTGTTCCCCTACGGCCCCGCCAAGCAGGCTTGTAAGATCGCTGGCCTGCCCAAGCCGACCGGCTGTATCTAAGCTGTTGTAACTGTCGGGTCGCCCCGGAAATTTTCGGGGCGATTTCGATTGTCATGCTGTGTTTCCCGATCGAATGGGCTGGCCATGCCAGAAACACGTTTGATTCGTAAACACAACGTTGTTAGGGGATAGGGTTTGTCTACTGTGACGCTGATTTATGCCGGGATGTTCTACATCGCCACCCTGTTGCTGGTGGTGGGCCTGGTCTACAAGATTTTTGACTACAGCCGCACGCCTGCGCCGCTGAAGATTCCGACCACCCCTGCGCCGACGACGCAGAAAGGCGTCGTGTACCGGATGGCGAAGGAAGTGGTGCTGTTCGAATCCCTGTTCAAGTCCAACAAATGGATCTGGGTGTTCGGCTGGCTGTTCCATTTCGGCCTGTTCCTGGTGCTGGCGCGCCATCTGCGCTACTTCACCGAGCCGGTCTGGTTCTGGGTCGGCATCGTTCAGCCCTTCGGCAAATACGCCAGCATCATGATGGTGGCGGGTCTTGCCGGTCTGCTTGCACGCCGTTTCGTGGTTGACCGGGTGCGCTATATTTCGACCCCGTCCGACTATCTGATGCTGGTGCTGCTGATCGCGATCGGCGTGTCCGGCATGCTGATGACTTTTGTGGCGCATACAGACATCGTGGCGCTGAAGGCCTTCTTCATGGGCCTGATGTATCTCGACCTGCAGCCGGTTCCCATGGACCCCATCCTGCTGGTTCATCTGGCGCTGGTTGCCCTGCTGATGGTGATCTTTCCGATCAGCAAACTGCTGCATGCACCGGGTGTGTTCTTCAGCCCGACCCGCAACCAGGCCGACAACCCGCGCGAGCATCGCCATGTGGCGGCGTGGGCTGCCCGACTCGATCAGAACAACTGATTCGTTGACATCGATTAACGAACACCTAAGTACGGACAAAGGACTCTCAAGTGGCTGCTGCTGAATTTGACATTCCGGAACTCAAGGACGACATCGAGATTCCCAAAATTCGGGAAGGCTCGATGGCGCATGCCAAGTCCTTTATCGCAGGCCAGGCGGTCCAGGATTTCATGGGCTATCCCCATGAGCTGGGCGAGGACTGGAAAGAACGCGCCATCGGCAAGATGGGCGACCTGCTGGGCAAGTACCGCTCGCTGAAGGTGTTCCTCGACGCCTGCGTGCACTGCGGTGCCTGCACCGACAAGTGCCACTACTACCTCGGCACCTCCGATCCCAAGAACATGCCGGTGGCACGCCAGGATCTGATGCGCCAGGTCTACCGCCGCTACTTCACCACCGCGGGCAAGCTGTTCCCCAAGCTGGTCGGCGCCAAGGATCTGACCAAGGAAATTCTCGACGACTGGTACAGCTACTACCACCAGTGCTCGGAGTGCCGCCGCTGCTCGGTGTTCTGCCCGTACGGCATCGATACGGCCGAGATCACCATGGCCGGCCGTGAGATTCTCAATCACGTCGGCATGGGGCAGAAGTATTCCAACGAGATTCTGGGCAAGGTCCAGAAGATCGGCAACAACCTCGGCCTGCCCGGTCCCGCGCTGGAAGATACGCTGGAGGGTCTGGAAGAGGACATCGAGGCCGACACCGGTGTGCCGGTGAAGATGCCGATCGACGTGAAAGGCGCCGAAGTGCTGCTGGTCACGCCGTCCGCCGACTTCTTCTCCGAGCCGCACGTCGAGTCGCTGATCGGCTACGCCAAGGTGTTCCACGCCGCCGGCATCAATTGGACGCTGTCCTCGCACGCGTCTGAAGCGGGTAACTTCGGTCTCTTCAACGGCAACTACGAGACCATGCGCAAGGTCGCCATGCGCATCCGCGACGCCGCGCTCGAGCTCGGCGTCAAGCGCATCGTGGTCGGCGAGTGCGGCCACGCCTGGCGCGTTGCCTACAGCTTCTGGAACACGCTGACCGGCATCGGCTACGGCGGCAACGATCCGTTCTCGATCGAACTGCAGAAGCAGCTGGATCCGAACTATCCGCAGCCGCAACACATTTGCGAGCTGACCAACGATCTGATCAAGTCGGGCAAGATCAAGGTCGATCCGTCGCAGAACGACGATCTGGTGGTGACCTATCACGACTCGTGCAACGTGGCGCGCGCCTCGCGCATGGGCACCGAGCCGGGCGGCCAGTTCACCATCCCGCGTGAACTGATCAAGTCGGTGGTGAACAATTTCCACAACATGGCGGATGACACCATTTACGAGTCCACCTTCTGCTGCGGCGGCGGCGGCGGCCTGTTGACCGACGACCTGATGGAAGTCCGGGTCAAGGGCGCGCTGCCGCGCGTCACCGCGCTGAACAATGTGGTCAAGGAACACCAGGTCAATTTCATGGCCACGATCTGCGCCATCTGCAAGGCGCAATTCACCAAGGTTTTGCCCAAGTATGGCTTCGACATGAGCATGGTGGGCGGGGTACATCAACTGGTCAGCAAGGCGATCAAACTGGACTGATTCAGGTCCGGCTGATTGCGATTTATCTATCTTTAGTTACGTAGGCGTTAGGAGAACCAACATGGCTGTCACGACGAACAAAGCAAAAACCGAAGGCGTTACATGGCGTCGTTATAAGGACGGCGAGTCGGAAGCTGACTTCCGCTCCGCCCAGGACCGGATTTTCCAGTCGAGCTGGACGCACAAGTGCCCGGAGTACATGCTCTCCACGCCGCCCTGCCAGGGCTCCTGCCCGGCCGGTGAAGACATCCGCGGTTACCTCAACATCGTGCGCGGCATCGAGAAGCCGCCCGCAGGCGTGACCTGGCAGGAATATGCGTTCCGCCGCATCACCGAAGCCAACCCCTTCCCTGGCGTGATGGGCCGCGTCTGCCCCGCTCCGTGTGAATCGGGCTGTAACCGCAACATGGTCGAAGACCATGTCGGCATCAACTCGGTCGAGCACTTCGTGGGCGACTGGGGCATCGAAAACAACATGGCCTACACGTCGACCGCTGCTGAAACCGGCAAGAAAGTCGCCGTAATCGGTGCCGGTCCCGCCGGCCTGGCAGCTGCCTACCAGCTGCGCCTGCGCGGCCACGGCGTGACCATTTTCGACGAGCATGAAGAGCTCGGCGGCATGATGCGCTACGGCATTCCCGGCTTCCGTACCCCGCGTGAAATGCTCGATGCCGAAATCAAGCGCATCATCGACCTCGGCGTCGAAACCCGTCTGAAGACCCGCATCGGCTCCGACGTCAGCTTCGAGCAGATCGAAAAAGAATACGACGCCATCTTCATGGCGATGGGCGCGCAAGCGGGCCGTCCGCTGCCGGTTCCCGGCGCCGAAGCCCCCAACTGCGTGACCGCCGTCGCCTTCCTGCGTGCCTTCAACGAAGGCCGTCTGCAGCACGTCGGCAACCGCGTGGTGGTCATCGGCGGTGGCGACACCTCGATCGACGTGGCAACCGTTGCCCGCCGTCTCGGTAACGTCACCAAGTCCGGCACCCACGACGACCGTCCGGAAAACGTCATCGCCGGCCACATGGCCTCCGACGTCGCCTCGATCTCCGCCCGCGAAGGCGCCGAGGTGGTGCTGGTGTCGCGTGCCACCATCGACAAGATGGCCGCCAACAAGCACGAAGTCGAGCATGCCCAGCAGGAAGGCATCGAGATCATCGGCGGCGTGACCCCGGTGGCCGTGGTCGTCGACGCGAATGGCCGTGCCACCGCCCTGCGCGTGGCCGACTTCGTGATGGAAGGCAAGGAAACCAAGATCGTCGAGGGCACCGAGCGTGACCTGCCGGCCGACCTGATCGTGTCCGCGATCGGCCAGGGCGTTGATTTCACCGGTCTCGAGCAGTTCAACAACAACAACGGCCTGATGAAAGCCGACAAGAACTACCGCTTCCCCGGCAAAGAGCACATCTTCGTCGGCGGCGACGTGCTGCGTCCGCATCTGCTGACCACCGCGATCGGCCATGCCTCCATCGCTGTCGACGGCATCGATGCCTTCCTCGCCGGCAAGGAACTCGACAAGCGTCCGAAGGTGGACGTCCACCACTTCGACGAAATCCGCAAGTGGCTCGAATCCGGCCACGAGTACAGCGAAGTCAAGGGCCAGATCTGGGGCACCTCGGAGCGCAAGGACATCCTGCACAACTTCGAAGACCGTTCGCAGCGCCACATCATCCCGCACAACGAACTGTTCCTCGGTCATTTCCCCAACGTCGCGCGCAACATCCGTGACGTGACCGTGCTCGACAAGGAAGGCGCGCTGGGCAACTTCGAAGAGCGTCTGCATGCCCTGTCCGACAAGGCGGTCGTTGAAGAGGCCAAGCGCTGCATGTCCTGCGGCCAGTGCTTCGAGTGCGACAACTGCGTGGTCTACTGCCCGCAGACCGCCGTGTTCAAGGTGAAGAAGAAGGACAACCCCACCGTGGGTCGTTACGTCGACACCGACTACGCCAAGTGCATCGGCTGCCACATCTGTGCAGACGTCTGCCCGACCGGTTACATCGTCATGGGTATGGGTGACTAAGCGTGGCAGGCAAAATCAAACGCCTCCTGGCTCTGGGTGCGGTCGCGCTGACGACTGCGGCCCTGGCCTGGGCCGGGTCGGACGACCAGCCCAAGGCCGGCGGCGCGCCCAAGCCGGTCATCACCAAGGCGGTCAAGGGTGAGCAATGCGTGGAACCGACCGACATCATGCGGCGCGACCACATGAAATTTCTGGATCACCACCGCGACAAGGCCGTGATCGAGGGCGTGCGCACCAAGAAATACAGCCTCAAGGAATGCATCAACTGCCACGCCAGTGAGAAGACGGGCAGCGTTGCGTCAGCCAAGGATGATTTCTGCGTGAGCTGCCACAGCTATGCGGCAGTGAAAATCGACTGCTTCGATTGCCACTCGACCAAGCCGAAAGCCTCGGCGGCGATGCATCCGCTGAATGCGGAAACCGCGCACTACAAGCACAAGCTGGCTGCCCAGGCAGCAAGCAAGATCAGTGCAGAAGAGATGGCTGGGGTTGCCCAATGAGCGAACTTAAACCGATGTCTGACAACACGCCCAACTCGCCTGAGCGGCGCCGCTTTGTCGGTGCCGCCGCGGCAGCCGCGGGCCTGGTCATTGCGCCCGGCGTGATGCTGGTCGAAGTGGCGCACGGCCGTCCGGAAGACCAGGCCGCCAGTGGCGCCGTGCGCTGGGGCATGCTGGTCGACGCGACCAAGTGCGCCACCGGCTGCAATGATTGCGTGACGGCATGCAGCACCGAAAATGGCTGGACGCCGGTGGCCGATAGCCAGCATCCCAAGCAGGCGCCGCAATGGATCCGCAAGCTGGAACTGCAGGATCCGCTGACGCAGATGGAAACCAATCTGCCGATGATGTGCCAGCACTGCGCCGAGCCGCCCTGCGTCGATGTCTGCCCGACCGGCGCGTCGTTCAAGCGCGCCGACGGCATCGTGCTGGTCAACCGCCACACCTGCATCGGCTGCCGCTACTGCATGATGGCGTGTCCCTACAAGGCGCGTTCGCTGGTGCACGAGTCGCTGAACGACACCCAGAAGGCGGATGTGCCGCGCGGCATCGGCTGCGTCGAATCCTGCACCCTGTGCGTGCAGAAGGTCGATCGCGGCGACGGCAACACTGCGTGTGCCGAAGCGTGTACCGCCGCGGGTCACAACGCCTTGCTGTTCGGCGACATGAATGACCCCGAAAGCGAGATTTCCAAGCGGCTGCGCGAACTGCCGACCAAGCAGGTGCGTGCCGACCTCAATCTCAACCTCGGCGTTCGCTATCACGGAATCTAAATCAACATGGCAAGCATTACCTTCCGCGAAGTAGAAGGCAGCAGCCCGAAGTACTGGGCGCTGTTCGGTTTCCTCGGCCTGTTCGTGCTGTTCGGCGCATTGGCCTGGAACTACATGCACCACCACGGCCACGTCGTGACCGGCATGGACAATCAGATCGTCTGGGGCCTGCCGCACGTGTTTGCGGTGTTCCTGATCGTGGCCGCCTCGGGTGCATTGAACGTCGCCTCGATCGCCTCGGTGTTCAACAAGCCGATGTACAAGCCGCTGGCGCCGCTGTCGGCGATCCTGTCGCTGGCACTGATGCTGGGCGGCCTGCTGGTGCTGGTGCTCGACCTGGGACGCTCGGATCGTCTGATCGTGGCGATGACGCACTTCAACTTCAAGTCGATGTTCACCTGGAACGTGTTCCTGTATTCCGGCTTCTTCGGGCTGGTGGGCATCTACCTGTGGACGATGCTGGACCGCAACGTCAAAACCTACTCCAAGGCGGCGGGCACCGCAGCTTTCATCTGGCGTCTGGTGCTGACGACCGGTACCGGCTCGCTGTTCGGCTTCCTGGTCGCGCGCGAACTGTATGGCACCGCCATGCTGGCGCCGATGTTCATCATCATGTCGTTTGCCTATGGCCTGGCCATCTACCTGATGGTACTGGCCGCAGCGTACGCCTGGACCGGTCGCACCCTCGGCGATGCGGTGATGATGCGCCTGAAGACCCTGTTGGTCGTGTTCGTCGCGGCGGTGCTGTATTTCGTCGTCGTGCACCACATGACCAACCTCTACTTCACCAAGTATCATGCGGTGGAAGCCTTCATCCTCCGCGACGGCGGCACCTTCACCACGCTGTTCTGGGTTGGGCAGATCGTCATCGGCTGCGTGGCGCCGCTGGTGATCCTGCTGAGCGGTCTTGGCAAGCAGCGCAGCTGGATCATGATCGCGTGTGCGCTCGTCATCCTCGGCGGCATGGCGCAGATGTATGTCACCATCATCGGTGCGCAGGCCTATCCGCTCGACATGTTCCCCGGCCTGACCGAGAAGAGCAGTTTCTTCGATGGCGAAGTGCACAGCTATTCGCCCAGCCTGCCCGAACTCTTCCTCGGCCTCGGCGGCGTGGCGATCGCTCTGCTCGTGACCGTGTTCGCGATCAAGGTGCTGCGCCTGCTGCCGGCCAGCCTGGACGACGCCACCGTCGCCAAGCTGGAGCACTGATCGCCTGAACCTGCCGGGCACACTCCCGGCAGGGGATTGAGCAGCATGAATCAGCAAGTCGACCTAAACGAATCCGAGAAGCGCGGGGCTCCAATGCCCCGCGTCTTCATTTCGGCCGCGCATAAATCATCCGGCAAGACCACGCTCACCCTGGGCCTGTGCGCTGCGCTGCATGCGCGCGGCCATGTGGTGCAGCCGTTCAAGAAAGGGCCCGACTATATCGACCCCCTGTGGCTGGGGATGGCGGCGCAGCGCCCTTGCTACAACCTCGATTTCCACATGATGCAACGCAACGAGATCGAGCAGCAGTTCGTCCGCGCTGCGGCCAGAGCCCGCATCAGCCTGATCGAAGGCAACAAGGGCCTGTACGACGGACTCGATCTCGATGGCAGCAACAGCAACGCGGCGCTCGCCAAGCTGCTGGACGCGCCGGTGGTGCTGGTGATCGACGCGCGCGGCATGACGCGCGGCGTCGCGCCGCTGATCCTGGGCTATCAGGCATTCGATCCGGATATCCGCATCGCTGGAGTCATTCTCAACAACCTCGGCGGCAGCCGTCATGAATCGAAACTGCGCGCGGTGATCGAGCATTACACCGACGTCGAGGTGATCGGCGCGGTGCAGCACGAGGCGAGCATGCAGATCGCCGAACGCCATCTCGGCTTGGTACCGGCCAACGAGCAGGATGTGGCGCGCGCGCGGATTCAGCACGTCGGAGAACGCGTGGCAGCGCAGGTCGATCTTGAGCGCTTGCTGGGGATTGCCGACAGTGCGCCGGCCCTCAACGTTCCGCTTCCGACTGAAATGACAGAGCCAGCCGAGCGGCTGCGCATCGGCATCGCGCACGACCAGGCCTTCGGTTTTTACTACAGCGAGGATCTCGACAGCCTCCGCGCCGCCAACGTGGAACTGGTCGATATCGACACCCTGCATGGGCAGGCGTTACCTGAGGTCGACGGCCTCATCATCGGCGGCGGCTTCCCTGAAATGTTCATGATCGAACTGGAAGCCAACACAGCCCTGCGCACGCAGATTCGCGGTGCCATCGAAGGGGGGCTGCCGACCTATGCCGAATGCGGTGGGCTGATGTATCTGTCGAAAAGTCTCAGCTGGCGGGGTGAAAAACGGCAGATGGTCGGTGTGGTTCCGGGCGACACGGTGATGCACGAACGCCCGGTCGGGCGGGGCTATGCCCGCCTGCAGCCGACCGGCGAGGACCGCTGGCAGGAAACCGCACCGATCCCGGCGCATGAATTTCACTACTCGAGCTTGGAAAACCTGCCGGCCGACTCCATATATGCTTATAAGGTGCAGCGCGGTCATGGTATCGACGGTCAGCATGACGGCTATCAGCAACACAACCTGCTGGCTGGCTATGTGCATCGTCGCGGCACTGGCGCGCAGGGCTGGATCGCGCCTTTTTTGAATCAGGTACGCGCGCACAAGGCGCGCGCTGCCGCTTAACCATCGCAAGGACACGCCCATGATCAAGATCACCGATGCCGCCGCCGCGCAGATTCGCACCGCCAACAACAACCCTGACGTGTTCGACATGATCCTGCGCGTCGCCGCCTATCAGGAAGACGACGGCAGCGTGAACTACGGCATGGGCTTCGACATCGAGCGCGAGGCTGATGAGCATCTCGTCGTCAACGGCATTGAGATTTTGATCGCGGCCTCCAGCACGCCCTATCTGCAGGGTGTGACACTCGACTTCGTTGAAATGAGTCCTGGCGACATGCGTTTCATTTTCATCCCGCCGTATTCTGCCGGCGCCGATACCGAGCCTGGCGACGAAGCCGCACCTACCGAGTAAATCTCATGAATTACCTGCCCATTTTCCTCGACCTGCGCGACCGCCACTGCCTGGTGGTGGGGGGTTCCGAAACCGCCGCGCGCAAGGCCGAATTGCTGCTGCGTGCCGGTGCATACGTCGATGTTGTCGCGCCCGCCATGCACGAGGGCTTTGAGCGCCTGCCGCACGCTGATCACCTGAAACGCATCGCGGATGCGTTCACGCCCGAGCTGCTCGATGGCAAGGACGCAGTGATTGTGGTCGAGGACGATGCGGCAGCCGCCAAGGCCGTCGCCGATGCGGCGCGCGCGCGCCACATCCCGGTGAATGTGGCCGACAAGCCCGATCTGTGCAGTTTCATCCTGCCGTCGATCATCGATCGCTCGCCGATCATGGTGGCGGTCTCCAGCGGCGGCGAATCCCCGGTGCTGGCGCGCATGCTGCGTGCGCGCCTTGAGACCATGATTCCCGCCGCCTACGGCCGCCTCTCCGCGCTGGCGTCGCGCTACAAGGGCCGCGTGCGCGAGGCGATCAAGCCAGAACAGCGCCGCGCCTTCTGGGAAAAGGTATTCCTCTCGCCGGTCGCAGAGATGGTGTTTTCCGGCCGCGATGTCGAGGCCGAGAAGCAGCTTGAGGAGATGATTCGCGTGGGTGCCGAACACGACACCAGCCGCGGCGAGGTCTATCTGGTCGGCGCGGGGCCAGGCAATCCCGACCTGCTGACCTTCCGTGCACTGCGCCTGATGCAGCAGGCCGACGTCATCGTCTACGACCGCCTCGTCTCGCAGCCCATCCTCGACATGTGCCGGCGCGACGCCGAGCGCATCTACGTCGGCAAGGAGCGCGACGACCACGCGGTGCCGCAGGAGGAGATCAACCTGATGCTGGTGCGTCTGGCCAAGGAAGGCAAGCGCACGCTGCGCCTGAAGGGCGGCGATCCCTTCATCTTCGGCCGCGGCGGCGAAGAGATCGAGACCCTGGTCGAGCATGGCGTGCCGTTCCAGGTGGTGCCCGGCATCACCGCTGCCGCCGGCGTGGCGTCCTATGCGGGGATTCCGCTCACCCACCGCGACTACGCGCAGTCGGTCGCCTTCGTCACCGGGCATCTGAAGGAAAACACCTTCAACATGAACTGGGAAGGCATCGCACGCAAAGACCAGACCATCGTCATCTACATGGGACTGAAAGGCCTGCCGCTGCTGTGCGAGGCGCTGATCAAGCACGGCCTCACCGCCGACACGCCCGCCGCCATCATCCAGCACGGCACGCTGCCCACGCAGCGTGTCATCACCGGCGACCTCACCACGCTGCCGGCGCTGGCCGAAGAGGCCGGGCTCAAGGCGCCCACGCTCATCATCGTTGGCAACGTCGTCAAGCTACGCGAAAAGCTGGGCTGGTATCAGCCCGAACTGCACAGCGAGCAGGCGCATCGCACCCCGCTCGAAGCGCCGGATCACCTGCGCTGACAGCGGGATGCTGACTGTGCGCCCGGATTTGGGCAGCCGCGCCGGCATCGACGCACAGGTGGCCTTGATGCGGCAGACCGGACAGCATATCCAGCCGGTGCGGTGGCAAGGGCAAGCCGCCTGGCTCAAGCTGAGTGTGCCGCAGCCGCCCGCATGGCGCTATCAACTGCTGGCCGGCATGGCCAGAATGCTGCAGCATTCCGCGATGCAGCCGGTGCGCCCGCATGGTGGCGCCGCCGGCATACGCAACGAAGCCGGGCGTCTGGCCGCGCTTGCCGCTGCCGGCCTGCACGTCCCGCAGTTGCTGGAACAAGACGATCACTGGCTGCTGATTTCCGACCTCGGCCACACCACGCTCGAAATGCTGATCCGCCGGGCCGATCCCGATGCGCGACTGGAACACTGGCAACAGGGCACCGACTACATCCGGCAGGCGCATCGGGCCGGCCAATATCTGAGTCAGGCTTTCGCGCGAAACCTGGTGTGGTCGCCCGAAGAGGGGCTTGGTGCGATCGACTTCGAGGACGACCCGATCAGTGCCATGACGCTGGCGCAAGCACAGGTCCGTGACTGGCTGCCGTATCTGTTTTCCACTGCGATTTATTTCGAAGATCGTTTGCCGTTGCTGTGCGCCGCCATCCGCGACGTGCTGGCGCACGAAGAGCCGGCCGTGCGCGATGGCGTCTACACTGCGCTGCGCCGCACCGCCTGGCTGCGTGTCTTGCGCTGGCTGCCAAAACGGATGCAGCGGCGCGATGTCCTGAAAACCCAGTGCTTTGGGGAACTGGCACGCCTGTGCAGCCAGCATGCTCCGCGTCGTCGCTCATGAACAAGCGGCCCCGTGCGTTTCGAATTCCCGCAGCCTGCAGTTCAAAAACTGAACGCTTAAATCTGCGCCGTCGCGTTCGCATCGGCGTGTTCGCTTACATGGCGCACCATGCTGTTCGCCAGTTCCCGTTCCCCCACCAGTACTTCGACCGTCTGGTCGCGACGCAGCAGCGCGGCCTCGTCCTCGCTGTGGCTGCGCACGACGACGTGGATGCGCGGGTTGAGGGTGCGTGCGATCTCGATCATCTTGCGCGCCTTGAAGACGTCAGGCGTGGCAATCACCAGCATCTGCGCGCGGGCGACATGCGCCTGGATCAGCACCGCCGGTTCGAACGCATC
>JAJYXG010000048.1:0-63778 GCA_021791095.1 Pseudomonadota bacterium | reverse complement strand
GCGCACGCTGCGCAGGCATTGGCCACGCTGCGTTACGTCGACAACCGGGGCGCGCCGACCGAGACCTATCCGGCCAATCCCAACGGCTCGCCGGGCGGCCAGACCGGCTTTACCACCGCGGATGGCCGTTTCAGCATCCTGATGCCGCATCCGGAGCGCGTGTTCCGCGCCGCGCAGCTGTCGTGGCGGCCCGATGGCATGGCCGGCGCGGCCCCGTGGCTGCGGATGTTCGGCAATGCGCGGCGCGCGGTTGGGTGATGCGTGCCGACTATGCGAAAATAGCAGGCTTTGCCGCATTGAAACCCGCTGTGCGGGCTCTCTTGCCATGAATGCACCCGAAAACCTTCTGACGGATGACCACCTGCGCGCGCAGGTCAAACTGCTGGGCACGCTGTTGGGCCAGGTATTGCTGCAGTTTGCCGGCGAAGACGTGTTCGAGACAGTGGAAACCCTGCGCCGCGGTTTCGCCGATTTGCAGCAACAGGAAGACCAGCAGCGCCGCACCGAGCTGATGGCGATGATCGACGCCATGCCCGCCGCCAAGGTGGAGCTGGTGGTGCGTGCCTTCTCCAGCTACTTCAAGCTGGTCAATGTGGCCGAAGAAAGCTTTGCCCACCGCAATCGCCGCCGTTTGCTGTCGCACGGCATGGCGCTGTGGGAGGGCTCGTTCGACCGTACCCTGGGCGAGCTCAGGGAGCAGGGCGTGTCGGTGGGAACGCTGCAGGGCTTGGTCAACCGCCTGCACTACGCGCCGGTGTTCACCGCGCATCCCACCGAATCGCGCCGCCGCGCGGTGATGGAGGGCATGCGCCGGGTATTCCTGATCTGCGACCAGCTCTACAGCCCTACCCTGGGTGTGAGTGACCAGCATGAACTGGAAGCGCAGCTGGCTGCCGAGATCCAGGTGATGTGGCGCACCGACGAGCTGCGCAGCGCCAAGCTGGAAGTGCGCGACGAGGTGAGAAACGGCCTCTATTACGTGCGCGAAAGCCTGTTCGAGGCGGTGCCCAAGGCCTACCACTTTTTCGAGAAAGCGCTGCGCAAACATTACGGCGTGGACGCCGACGGCGTCGCCCCGATCGCCGTACCGAGCTTCATCCGCTTCGGTTCCTGGATCGGCGGCGACCGCGACGGCAATCCCTTCGTGACAGCGGATGTCACCGAGTGGACCGTGCATACGCAGATGCTGGAAGCGCTCAGGGAATACCGCGCGCGCGTGCTGGACCTGCGGCAGACGCTCACCCACAGCAGCGGCTGGTGCACGCCGTCGGCCGCTTTCCTGGAACGGCTGGGCGAATATGAAGCCGAGTACGGCGACCAGGTGTTCCGTGGCACCGCGGTACAGATCTACAGCCGCGAGCCCTACCGCCGCATGGCGGCGATGATGCTGGCGCGGCTGGATGCCAACCTGTCCTACGTCAACCAATGCCTGGCCGACGTGCCGAGCTTCACCTCGCACCTGGCCTACGAGAATGCGACCGCCTTCCTTGACGACCTTTATCTGGTTCGCGATTCGCTGATCAGCCACGGCGACCGCATCGTCGCCATGCAGGATCTGCAGGCGCTGATCCGGCTGGTCGAAAGCTTCGGCTTCCACCTGCTGCAGCTCGACATCCGCCAGGAATCGACGGTGCATACGCGCACGGTTGCGGCAGTGCTGCAGCAGATCGACCCCGATTTCGATTACATGGCCGCGGGCGAAGCCGAACGCCTGCAGCGGCTGGCCGCCTGGGTTGGCCATATCGACCCGATCGGGATCAACGATGCCGCGTTCGACGACGAGGCGCGCGAGGCGCTGGCGGTGTTCCGCCGCATGGCCAAGCTGCAGGCCGAAGTGGGCGATGAGGTATTCGGCGCCTATGTGATTTCGATGACGCACAGCGCTTCGCATGTGATGGAAGTGATGCTGCTGGCGCGGCTGGTCGGCCTGTGCGGCCACAACGGCGGCGACTGGTTCTGCCGCATCCAGGTGGCGCCACTGTTCGAGACGGTGGACGATCTGCAGCGCAGCCAGGCGATACTCGACGAGCTGCTGTCCAACAAGGTATACCGGGCGCTGGTGGCAGCCAATGGCAACCGCCAGGAAGTCATGCTCGGCTATTCGGACTCGTGCAAGGACGGCGGCATTCTGGCGTCGAACTGGAATCTCTATCAGGCGCAGCTTTCCATCATCACGCTGACCCAGCAGTATGGCGTCGAATGCCGTCTGTTCCACGGCCGTGGCGGCACCGTTGGCCGCGGTGGCGGCCCCACCCATGAGGCGATCCTGTCGCAGCCGCCCGGCACCGTGAATGGCGAAATCAAATTTACCGAGCAGGGCGAGATGCTGTATTACAAGTACAGCAATCCCGAGACCGCCAACTACGAAATCGGCATGGGCGTTACCGGCCTGATGAAGGCCAGCGCCACGGTACTGAAAAAGTGCGAGGTGCGCTATCCGCAGGACTATCTCGACTGGATGCGCGATATCGCGGCGGCCGGCGAGACCGCCTACCGCGCGCTGATCGGCATGCCGGGATTCATCGACTATTTTTACGAATGCACGCCGGTCACCGAGATCGGTACGCTCAACATCGGCAGCCGGCCGTCGCATCGCAAGAAGGCGGACCGTTCTCTGGGGTCGATCCGCGCGATCCCCTGGGTGTTCGGCTGGGCGCAATCGCGCCACACGCTGCCCGCCTGGTACGGCATCGGCAGCGCGCTGAAGGGCTTCATCGACAGCCAGTCGGACGGCCTCGCGCACCTGCAGGCGATGTATCGCGAGTGGCCGTTCTTCCGCAGCCTGCTGTCCAACGTGCAGATGGCGCTGACCAAGGCCGACATGGAAATCGCCGAAGAGTACGCACGCCTGTGCGATCACCCGAATACCATGGAAATCTATCGCACGATCGCGGATGAGTTCGCGCATACCGTAGCGGGCGTCAAGCAGGTCGCGCAGATCGAAACGCTGCTGGAAGACAACCCGTCGCTGGCGTTGTCGATTTCGCGGCGCCGCCCTTACATCGACCCGATCAACCACATCCAGGTGCTGATGCTGAAACGTTATCGCACGGACAGCGTGTGGGAATCCGAACAGGACACCTGGCTGACTCCGCTGAAGCGGTCGATCAATGCCATCGCCGCCGGGATGCGCAACACCGGCTGAGTTCGCGAGCGAGGCCATGGCGACCCCTTCCTCAAGTCAGCCGAAACGGCGTGGACTGATTGTTTCCATCGGCCTCAATGTCGTGTTGCTGCTGCTGGCGTGCGGCCTGGTGCTGTATGCCTTCATGCTCAATGTCGATCTGGGTGATATGAAGCGGCGCCTGTCAAAGGAAGTCGAAACCCGCCAGCAGACCGAACGCTATCTGGTCGAGGCGCGCAACCATTTGACCGACAGCCAGCGTGAAATCGAGCAGCTGAAAGCGCAGCTGGCCTACAAGGAAACCGATACCCAGGCGGCCGTTTCCGCCAAGCCTGTGTTGCCCGTGGTGGTCGGGTTTCGTTCGTCGATCCTTGGCAGGGGTCTGGTTGCGGTGATCGAAAACACCAGCGATCGCTACCTGACGGTATTGCTTTCCGTGCGCAGCCCTACGCTGTCGACCGCCAAACGCTTCAAGCTCGAACTGGAGCCGAAATCCAGCACCGATTTCGGTCACATGGAAGGCTGGCAATTTTCATCGGGTGACGAGGTGGGCCTGTTCAACGATGAATTTTCCGGACTGCGGATCAGTGTTCCCTGATCCCGGACGCGGCTTGACCCACAAACAGGGTGGACTATAAAATGAGACCTTAGTGTCCTTATAAAGGAGGGCGGCATGCAGACTCCTACTGCCCTGCTCCAGAAATACAGCGTGCCCGGCCCGCGGTACACGTCCTATCCTACCGCGCCGTATTTCCATACCGGCTTCGGCGAGGCCGACTGGGCCGACGCACTGGCCGCGCCGGCGCCGGATCGCGGGCTTTCGCTGTATGCCCATATCCCGTTCTGCGATTCGCTGTGCTACTATTGCGGCTGCAACATGGTGGCGACGCGCGACTACAGCAAAACCCAACCGTATCTGGTGGCGCTCGAACAGGAGATGGCGCGCACCGCACAGTTGGTGGATTCGAAGCGTGTAGCGCATCAACTGCATTGGGGCGGTGGCACGCCGACCTATCTCAATCCCGACGACATCCGCCGCCTGATGGCGATGATGCGAAAGTACTTCACCCTGGCCCCCGACGCCGAGGTCAGCTGCGAAGTCGACCCGCGCGAACTGACGTTCGAGCATCTGGCGGCGCTGCGCGAGGCCGGCTTCAACCGTCTGTCGTTCGGGGTGCAGGACATGGATCCGGACGTGCAGCAGGCGGTCAACCGTATCCAGTCGGAATTCCTTATCCGGCAGGTGATCGACTGGTCGCGCGAACTGGGCTTTTCCAGCATCAACCTGGATCTGATCGTGGGGCTTCCGAAGCAGACGGTCGAGAGCTTCCGGCGCACCCTGGAGCGGGTTGCGGTGTGGTCGCCCGACCGCCTCGCGGTGTTTTCCTACGCCCATGTGCCGTGGCTGAAAAAGCACCAGAACCTGATCAACGAAGCCGACCTGCCTGATTCGGCCACCCGCTTCGGCCTGCAGCAGGCGGTGAACGAAATGCTGGGTGCGGCGGGCTACGTCAACATCGGCCTCGACCACTTTGCGCGTCCCGACGACGAGCTGGTGCGTGCGCAGCAGAACAAGACGCTGTGGCGAAATTTCCAGGGCTACACCACGCACAAGGACTGCGACATTCTCGCCTTCGGCGTGTCCAGCATCAGCCAGACGGCCGACGTGTACATGCAGAACGACAAGAACCTCAAGCGTTATCAGGATCGTGTCGCCAAGACCGGCCTCGCCGTCGAGCGCGGCTTGAAGCTCACCCGTGACGACTTGATCCGCCGTGACGCGATCACACGCGTGATGTGCGATCTGGAGATCGACTATGCTGCCTTCGGCCGGGAATGGAACATCGCCTTCACCGACTACTTCGCCGACGCGCTTGCCGACCTGCGTCCGCTCGCCGACGACGGGTTGGTGGAGATTGGATCAAGCAGGATCAGCGTTACCCCAAGCGGCCGCCTGTTCCTGCGCAACATCGGCATGTGCTTCGACCGCTACCTGAAAGACGCTGCCAGCGATAAGCCGCGTTATTCGCGTACGGCCTGAGGTCCGCTGGGAGCAACGCCAGAGGATGGCCGTATGCGGCCACTATCTGTTGACAAATCGGCTGCGACTTCGCGATAGTTTGCTTCATAACAAGCGGAGGACGGTGGAAGATGCCTGTTGACGGGATCAGACTCGGCAATCGATCTGCATGGCGCTGAACGGGCGGGCCGACGCCAGTGAGAACCCGCTGCGGCGGATGCGGCAGCGCCTGCTGCTCCCGTTCGCCACCGGCCTGGGCTATTACCTGGGCGCCGTGATCGGCGTGGCGGCTTCGTCCATGTCCGAGGGCATCGCCATCTTCTGGCTGCCGAACGGCATCCTGCTGGCTGCCCTATTGATGGCGCCCCGGCGCGACTGGCCGCTGTATCTGGCCGTGGCCGTACTGGCGGAAATCGCCGCCGACCTGCCCACCTTCGCCCTCGCGCAAGCGCTCGGCTTTGCTGCCGTCAATCTGTTCGAATGCCTGCTGGCCGCTTGGCTGCTACAGCGCGTCGCCCGCCCGTTCAGGCTTGACCGGCTGCGCCATGTTGTCCTGTTCGGGATGGTCCTGGTGTTCGCCAGTGGGCTGGCGGCTCTGCTGGGGGCATCGATCTATTCGCTGAGCGTCCCGACGACCACCTCGTTCTGGACCTTCTGGATGATCTGGTGGCTGGGCGATGGCCTGGGTGTGCTGCTGGTTACGCCGCTCCTGCTGGGCTGGCTGCAGGGCGTACCGCAGCCGTCCGAACGCCGTCGTCTTGAAGCCGTAGCGCTCTTTGCACTGACCCTGGTGCTCACGATCTGGATTTTTTCGCAGCCAGCCCACCTTGGCGACAGCTTTCCCAGAAGGGCCTTCCTGCTGCTGCCGCTGCCCCTTTGGGCAGCCGTCCGCTTCGGGGTGCGGGGCGCGGCCAGTATCGGGCTGCTGATCGCTGCCATTGCCATCACAGCCAGCGTCCATGGGCTGGGCCCCCTGGCGGCGTCCACGTCGGGGATTACGGTTCTGCTGTTGCAGGAGTATCTGGCGGTGCAGGCATTCACCTCCCTCGCTCTGGCCGCGTTGCTGCAGGAATTGCAGGATCGCAATGAACGCCTGCATATTCGCGAACGGGCCATCGAGGCGATCAACGACGGCGTGGTGATCATGGATGCGCGAGCGCCGGGCATGCCCATCGTTTTTGCCAATCCGGCCTTCTTGGCGATGGCGGACCATCCGGCAGACGAAATCCTTGGCCGTCCCCTGTTCCAGAGCGAGGGAACTGGTCAGGCCGGGCATGTTGCCGTGCACGATGCGCTGCGTGAGGGAAAGCCCACCCGCACCCAGCTGCATGCGTTCAGACAGGACGGCACGGAATTCTGGAGCGAGTTACGCACTGCGCCGGTGCGCGACGCGCGCGGTCAGATTACGCACCATGTCGCGATTCAGCATGACGTGACCGAAGTGAAGCGCAGCGAAGCGGAACTACGCGCCACGCACGATGCGCTCGATCGCCTGAACCGCGAGCTCGAAGCACGGGTGGAGGCGCGCACCCAGGAATTGCAATTGGCCAACCAGCGCCTGGAAGAACTCGCCTCGATTGATCCGCTGACCGGCGCCAGCAACCGGCGCTATTTCCTGGAACAGGCCAGGATCGAGATCAGCCGAGCCAAACGGCAGGGGCATGCGCTGTCGGTGATCATGCTGGACATCGATTTCTTCAAGTCGATCAACGACCGCTTTGGCCATGAAATTGGCGACAAGGTGCTGGTGGCGCTTGCCGCCACCATACGCGCTGTCCTGCGTACCGGCGACATTTTTGCCCGCTTGGGGGGCGAGGAATTCATTCTGATGCTGCCGGGCCAGGGTCTGGCCGCTGCGGTCCAGGTGGCCGAGCGCCTGCGCCTGTTGATTGGGGGGATGGCAGTGGCAGAGTGTCCGGTCACTGTCAGTGCCGGTGTGTCCGGTTTGCAAGACGAGTCGGACGAAATCGATAACCTGTTGCGGCGCGCCGATCGGGGACTGTATCTGGCGAAGAACCAGGGCCGTAATCAGGTCTGCATATGGCAGGCTCCGACGCAGGGTGATCCCGGCGAGCGCACCAATGAGGGGGCAGACGGGATTGCCTGAGCGCTAGCAGCAGTCGCTGCCATCCTCACGGTTGGGGCAGCCGTCGGGCCGGCTGCGCGGCGGCAACGGGCAACGGTTGATCTCGTCGGCGCTGCGCTGGAAGTAGCAGGTCAGCATGCTGGACGAGATGCACAGCAGCCAGAACACGAAAAACCCGATGGTGTAGGCGGCGATACGATGCTCGATCAGCGCCTCGCCGCGATACATGATCTCCAGCGGGTCGAACAGGGTGGTGAAGATGATGTCCGCCACCCCGGCAACGAGGAAGGACGGCCACAGAATCTGGATAATGCGCTGCATCATGGCGTGCTCCTCGACAAGATCGCGATCACTCTTCCGGGTTGTTCATCTTGCGCTTGTACCAGACCACCAGGTAAACCGCCATGCCGATGATGAACAGGATGGTGAACAGGCTCAACAGGCCGATCGGGTGGGTAAACAACAAGTTGAATACGACGTCCATTTCAGTCTCCCTTGGGTTGCGCGGTGGATTCAGCGCCTGTCTTCAGGGTGACAGGCTGGCTGAATGGGGTGTGCAGCACGCCCGACAGCCGCCAGGCGGCCGTGACATCGGTCAGTTGGGCGTGCCATTTGCCGTCCGGCAGGGCGGGCAGCGACGTGCGGTAGTGTCCTCCGCCGGCATGGCTGAGAACGAGCGTCTGATCCATGCCCTGACGGGTCGGGTGGGCCAGCGTGAGCGTCAGTAGCTCGGGATACGCCTGCATGCGCCCACCCAAGGCCAGCGTCAGTGCACCCGCTTTATTCTGCAGTGTTGCGGTCAGTGCCAGCGCACGCGCGGCGTCATCGCGCGCCAGCGTCTGGTTGATGGCAAGCCCGGCCTTGTAATAGTCGCCGACCACCAGGCCGTCGGCACTGGTGGCCGCGATCCACACGGTGGTGATTCCGGCAATGACCGCCGCTGCCGGCAGGCTGATGAGAAACCACGGCCAGGGCTCGCGATACCAGGGTTTGGAGTGCAGGGCGGGATTCGTCATGTCGTCACCGGTTGAAGAATTTGGTGGCCACGTCGTCCTTGATGCGCGGATCGTCGGTGGCCTGGATGGTGAACGTCACCTCGATCGAGCGACCCTTCAGTTCGACCGGATCCGCAATCAGGCTGACGGGGATGTCGATGGTCTGCAGCGGCTCGGCGACGATGTCCCGCGTGCCGGTCACTACCTGCAGGCCTTCGATGCCTTGTGCCTGGATGGTATAACGATGCGGCTGGCCGTCCTTGTTGATGAGTTGCAGGCGGTAGACGTTTTCGATCATGCCTTCGTCGGTTTCCTTCGACAGTGCCACGCGGTCGCGCACCACGTCGACACGCAGCGGCACGCGGGTGGCGAGGCTGTAGACGAAGGCACCGCCGATGACCAGCATCAGCGCGCTGTACAGCAGCGTGCGCGGGCGCAGGATGTGGCGAACGATGCCGGCGTCGGGATACTTGCCTTTGACCACGTTCTCGGTGGTGTAGCGGATCAGCCCGCGCGGGTAGCCCATCTTGTCCATGATCTGGTCGCAGCCGTCGATGCAGGCGGCGCAGCCGATGCATTCGTACTGCAGGCCGTTGCGTATGTCGATACCAGTGGGACAGACCTGCACGCAGACGCCGCAGTCGACGCAGGTGCCCAGCCCCGCTGCCTTGTAATCGGTCTTCTTGCTGCGCGGTCCGCGCGGTTCGCCGATGGAGCTGTCGTAGGTCACGGTCAGCGTGTCGGAGTCGAACATCACGCTCTGGAAGCGTGCATAGGGACACATGTACTTGCACACCTGCTCGCGCATGAAGCCGGCATTGCCCCAGGTGGCAAAGCCATAGAACAGGATCCAGAACGTTTCCCACGGGCCGAGGCTGAAGCGCATCACTTCCGCCGCCAGGGTCTGGATCGGGGTGAAATAGCCGACGAAGGTGAATCCGGTCCACAACGCGATCAGCAGCCACACCAGATGCTTGAGCCCGCGCCGGCGCAACTTCTCGGCGTTCCACGGCGACTTGTCGAGTTTCTTGCGCGCGATGTGGTCGCCTTCCAGCCAGCTTTCCACCCACATGAAGATTTCCGTGTAGACCGTCTGCGGGCAGGCATAGCCGCACCACAGCCGCCCGGCCACTGCCGTAAAGAGGAACAGCGCCAGCGCGGATAGAATCAACAGGCCGGTGAGATAGACGAAATCCTGCGGCCAGAACACCAGGCCGAAGATGTAGAACTTGCGTGCGGCCAGGTCGAACAGCACCGCCTGGCGGTTGTCCCACTGCAGCCAGGGCAGGCCGTAATACACGAGCTGGGTGAGCAGCACCAGTGCGATGCGCCAGTTGGCGAACACGCCATGCACCGCACGCGTCTGGATGGTTTGCCGGATCGCGTAGAGCTGCTGCTCGATCGGGGCATCGGCGGAGGCGGGCTGCTTGTCGTCTGTCACTGCAATTTTCCGTGGAAGGCTGGGCCGCTTGAATGCACTGTCAGATGAACTCGGCCCAATGCACTCAAGCGGCTCGCCGGATGCGATCCGGCGAGCGCCTTTTACTCACTGCTTCTGGGACAGGCTGTACACATACGCCGTCAGCAGATGCAGCTTGGCTTCCTTGTTGGACGTGGTGCCGAGCGTCTGGTCGAGGCCGGGCATCACGCCGTTTCGGCCCTTGGCGATGCTCTCGATGATGGCTGCTTCGGAGCCGCCGTACAGCCACACCTTGTCGGTGAGGTTGGGCGCGCCCATCGCCTGCATGCCGGTGCCGTCGGGCATATGGCAGGCGGCGCAGTTTTCCTCGAATTTCGGCTTGCCTGCAGCAGCCAGCGCGGCGTCGTGCTGACGTCCGGACAGCGACAGCACATAGTGGGCCACGGCCTTGGTGCCATCAGCGCCCAGCGCGTCGCCCAGCGCGGGCATCACCCCGGCACGGCCGTCGGTGAGGGTGGCCTTGATGGTGTCGGGATCGCCACCGTAGAGCCAGTCGCCGTCGGTCAGGTTGGGAAAGCCGCGGGCGCCGGCGGCATCCGAACCATGACATTGCGAGCAGTAGGTCAGGTAGAGGTTCCTGCCGATGGCTCGCGCATTCTGGTCGGCGGCGACCGTGGCGATGTCCTGCTGCAGGAAACCAGCATACACCGGCTGGAACTGGGCTTCGGCCTTTTGCACTTCGGCCTCGTATTCGCCCAGTTGTGTCCATTTCAGCAGACCAGGATAGTTGCCCAGCCCCGGCCACAGCGCAAGATAGGCCACGGCAAACAGCAGGGTGCCGTAGAACAGCCCCAGCCACCAGCGCGGCAACGGGTTGTTGAAGTCCTGCAGGTCCTCGTCCCAGGTGTGCTCGATCAGCTCCGGCTTCTCGCCGGGTGCGAGCTTGCGGGTGGTCTGCGAGCGCAGGAAGAAAAAGGTGCCGATGATGCTCACCACGGTGATGACGCTGATGTAGATCGGCCAGAAGCCGTGTGTGAAATCACTCATTGCTTGTCTCCTTTTTTGGCTGGCGTGTCGTCTTCGCTGAAGGGCAGCTTGCCAGCGTCTTCAAAACGCTTCTTGTTGCCCTTGCTGTAGGCCCACCAGACGATGCCGATGAACACCACGATGAAGATGGCCGTAACGATGCCGCTGATGGTTCCGCTGTCCATGCTGGTTCAGTTCTTGGGGGCGTGGGAGCCCAGCACCTGCAGGTAGGCGATGACTGCATCCATCTCGGTCTTGCCTTCCAGCTCGGCGGGCGCGTTGGCGATTTCTTCTTCGCTGTAGCCGTGGCCGACCATGTTCAGCGTGCGCATCTTTTTCTGGATAGCGGTGTCCTTCAGCGGACGGTCGAGCCAGGGATAGGCCGGCATGTTGGATTCCGGCACGACATCGCGCGGGTTCATCAGGTGCGCGTAGTGCCAGGCGTCGGAATAACGCCCGCCAACACGCTGCAGATCGGGACCGGTGCGCTTGGAACCCCACAGGAAGGGGCGGTCGTAGACGAATTCGCCGGCCACCGAATAGTGGCCATAACGCTCGGTCTCGGCGCGGAACGGACGCACCATCTGCGAATGACAGCCGACGCAGCCTTCGCGGATGTAGACGTCGCGCCCTGACAGCTGCAGGGCGGTGTAGGGCTTCAGGCCCGCTACCGGCTGGGTCATCGAGGTCTGGAAGAACAGCGGCACGATCTGCACCAGTCCGCCGATGCTGACGACGAGGATGGTCAGCACGATCAGCAGACCGATGTTCTTTTCTATGGTTTCATGCGAAATCATGTTTCGGTCTCCCTATTAGGCGTGGACGGCTTGCGGGATTGCGGCGTCATTCACCACGCGTCCCTGGCGAACGGTCATCCATACGTTCCAGGCCATCAGCAGCATGCCGCTGAAGAACAGCGCGCCGCCGAGCAGACGAATGCCGTAGAACGGGTACATGGTGTTGAGCACCTGGGCGAAGCTGTAGGTCAGCGTGCCGTCGGCATTCGCCGCGCGCCACATCAGGCCCTGCGCCACCCCGGCGATCCACATTGAGGCGATGTAGAGCACGACGCCGATGGTCGACCACCAGAAATGCCATTCGATGAGCTTGGTGCTGTACATCGATTCGCGGCCGAACAGGCGTGGAATCAGGTAGTACATGGAACCGATGGTGATCATCGCTACCCAGCCCAGCGCGCCGGAGTGCACGTGGCCGATGGTCCATTCGGTGTAGTGGCTCAATGCGTTGACGGTCTTGATCGACATCATCGGACCCTCGAAGGTCGACATGCCGTAGAACGACAGCGCGGTGACGAGGAACTTGAGGATCGGGTCGGTGCGCAGTTTATGCCACGCGCCGGACAGCGTCATGATGCCGTTCATCATGCCGCCCCACGACGGCGCCAGCAGCATCAGCGAGAACACCATGCCGAGGCTCTGCGCCCAGTCGGGCAGGGCGGTGTACTGCAGGTGGTGCGGGCCGGCCCACATGTAGATGAAGTTGAGCGACCAGAAGTGGACGACCGACAGGCGGTAGGAGTAGATCGGGCGGCCGGCCTGCTTCGGAATGAAGTAATACATCATGCCGAGGAAGGCGGTGGTGAGGAAGAAGCCCACTGCGTTATGGCCGTACCACCACTGCACCATCGCGTCCTGCACCCCGGCGTAGGCCGAGTACGACTTGGTGAACGTCACCGGCAGTTCAGCGCTGTTGACCAGATGCAGGATCGCAATGGTCAGGATGTAGGCGCCGAAGAACCAGTTCGACACGTAGATGTGCTTTGTCTTGCGCTTGATGATGGTGCCGAAGAACACCAGCACGTAGGCCACCCACACCGCCGTGATCAGGAGGTCGATCGGCCATTCCAGTTCAGCGTATTCCTTGCTGCTGGTGTAGCCCAGCGGCAGGGTGACGGCGGCCAGCACGATGACCGTCGTCCAGCCCCAGAAGGTGAAGGCTGCGAGCTTCTCGGCCCAAAGACGTGTCTGGCAGGTGCGCTGCACGATGTAGTAGGAAACTGCGAACAGGCCCGAGCCGCCGAAGGCGAAGATCACCGCATTGGTATGCAGCGGTCGAAGACGTCCGTAGGAAAGCCATTCAATGCCGAAGGTCAGGTCCGGCCAGATCAGCTGCGCAGCCAGGATGACCCCGACCAGCATCCCGACGATCCCCCACACCACCGTCATGATGGCGAACTGGCGGACGACCTTATAGTTGTAGGTTGTCGCTTCCATACACGTCTCCCGTGATTGATAACTGGATTGGTACATGCGAATGTGGCGATGTATTTCGCATATGAGGATAAATGTATCTATTTATAATTGAATGTGTCAAGTTGACGCACCCCGATGCGATCAGGATATTTTGGCAAAGTGTTGTTTACTTGCGAATAAAAAGGCATCCCTGTTTTTATGTCAGATTTGAATACTGTATAGCTCAGTTTCCACGCAAGCGATATGCACCATATCTCAAAACCCACTACGACCCGCATCTGCATCATCCGCCACGGCGAAACCGACTGGAACGTGCAGAAACGCATTCAGGGCCATACCGACATCCCGCTCAACGAGACCGGACGGGCGCAGGCGCTGGCGATGGCGTTCAACGCGGCGCATCACCGGTTCAATGCGATTTACAGCAGCGATCTGCTGCGGGCAACGGAAACGGCGCAGGTGCTGGCACAGCGGGAGGATCACGAGGTGAAATGCCTGCCGCAGTTGCGCGAGCGGCATTTCGGACTGTTTCAGGGCATCACCGCCGAGCAGGGTGCCGAGCGTTACCCGGACGCGTATGCGCACTATGTGGCGCGTGATCTCGATTACGATTTCGGGACGGGCGAGTCGCTGCGACGGTTCGCCGAACGGGTAGCGGACGGCATCGACTGGCTGGTGCGGCATCACAGGGGGCAGACGATTGCCGCGGTGAGCCACAGCGGCGTGCTGGATGTGGTGTACCGTCGCGCCACCGGGCGTCCGCTGCACACGCCGCGCGATTTCGTCATACCCAACTGTGCGCTCAACTGGTTCCATTTCGACGGCCAGGGCTGGCATCTGGAAGCCTGGGCCGATCGTCACCATCTGCACGAGGTGTTGACGGAGGCACCGGAATGAACGCACCCGTAGATTGGATGGTGTTGTTCCGCCACGGCCACAGCGAGTGGAATCTCACCGACCGTTTTACCGGATGGACCGACATTCCGCTGACCGAAGTCGGCCTCGCCGAGGCGGCCGCGGCGGGGCAGCGGCTGGCGCAGGCGGGGTTTGCCTTCGACGAGGTGCATGGCTCGGTGCTGCAGCGCACTCGCCAGACCGTCGAGGCGCTGCTGGCCGCGATGGGCACGCCGGACGTGCCGCTGTTCACCACCTGGCGACTGAACGAGCGGCATTACGGCGCGCTGCAGGGCATGAACAAGCGCGAGATTTTTTCGACCTGGGGCGAGGAGGCTTCACGCCGCTGGTGGCGCGGTTATTTCGAACCGCCGCCAGCGCTCGATCCCGACGACCCGCGCCATCCGCGCTTCGATCCGCTGTATGCGGCGCTGGACCCCAAGGAGTTGCCGGCCAGCGAAAGCCTGCGCGACTGCCAGCGGCGTACCCTGCCGTACTGGCACGACGTGCTGGTGCCGCGCCTGCGCGCGGGACGCCGTCTGCTGGTGGTGAGTCACGGCAACACCCTGCGCGGGCTGGTGATGCATCTGGACGGCCTCTCCGCCGAGGCCATGGAGCGGGTGGAGATTCCGTCCGGGGTGCCGATGGTGGTTCGCTTCGCGCCCGATCTTTCTGTGATCAGGCGCGAGTGGCTGGACATCCCGTCCGCCGCCCCAGCCGCCTGAGTCAGTTCGTTCCCAGGTCCTGCGCCAGTCCGGCGTGGGTGATTTTTCCGGCGTGCACGTGCAGCCCTGCCTGCAGCCCGGCATCGGCACCTAGCGCGGCCAGGCCTTCAGCGGCCAGCGCCTGCATGTAGGGAAGCGTGGCATGGGTGAGCGCCTTGGTGGAGGTACGGGCCACGGCGCCGGGCATGTTGGTGACGCAGTAATGGACGATCCCCTCGGCCACGAAGAAGGGATTGCTGTGGGTAGTGGGGCGCGAGGTCTCGGCGATGCCGCCCTGGTCGATGGCGACATCCACCAGCACAGCACCGGGCGGCATCCGTTTCAGCGAAGCGAGGCTGATCAGGCGCGGCGCATGACGGCCTGGAATCTGCGCGGCGCCGATCACGATATCGGCGTATTCAACGCTATCGGCGATCGTGTCGGGCGAAGAGAAGCGCGTTTCCACCCGTGCGCCGAACTGCGCTTCGGCGTGGGCGAGCTTGTCGGCCAGGCGGTCGATAAGGGTGACGCGCGCGCCCAGCCCGACCGCCGCTCGCGCGGCGCTCATCCCCACCACGCCCGCGCCGATGATGAGCACCCGCGCAGGCGGTACGCCGGGCATCCCGCTGATCAGTTTGCCGCTGCCGCCATGCGAGGTGTGCAGGCCCAGCGCGCCCATCTGCGGCGCCAGCCGGCCGGCGATGTCGGACATCGGCTGCAGCAGCGGCAGGACACCCCCCGGTTTGCTCACGGTTTCGTAAGCGATCGCCGTCACGCCGCGTGCCATCAGTTCGCGCGCCAGTGCCGGGGCGGCGGCCAGGTGCAGGTAACAGAACAGCAGCTGCCCTTCGCGCAGCAGCCTCACTTCGTCCGGCTGCGGTTCCTTCACCTTCACGACCAGGTCGGCAGCATAGGCCTCGGCAGGGATGCCAACGATCGCTGCACCGGCAGCTCGATAGGCCTCGTCGGCGAAACCTGCTGCAGCGCCGGCGCCGGTTTCGACGCTTACGGTGTGACCTGCCTGGGTGAGAACGCGAGCGCCCTCGGGAGTGAGCGCCACCCGGTATTCGTGATTCTTGATTTCCTTGGGAATGCCGATGTGCATGACGGGCCTCATGGGGGATGGATGCCTGCAGCATAGCCAAAGCGGTCATGCGCAAGAAGGGTGCGGCGAATTTCCGATCCGGATCAGGCGAGGCGCTCGATGCATTCGCGCACCAGTTCGGGTCCGCGATAGATCAGGCCGGAATACAGCTGCACCAGCGAGGCGCCCGCGGCGATTTTTTCCTGTGCGTCGTCGCCTGAAAGTATTCCGCCGACGCCGATGATCGGCACTTCGTTCTTCAGATGATGCGCCAGCGCACGGACCACGCGGGTCGACGCCGCGCGCACCGGCGCACCTGAGAGGCCGCCGGCTTCGTCGGCATTCGGCAGGCCGGCGACGGCATCGCGCGCGATGGTGGTGTTGGTGGCGATCACTGCGTCGATGCGATGCATCATCAAGAGCGCGGCAATCGCGGCAATCTGCGCGTCGTCGAGGTCGGGTGCGATTTTCAGCGCGATCGGCACATATTTGCCGTGCTGCTGAGCGAGTTCGGATTGCCTGAGCTTGATCGCCGAAAGCAGCGCGTCGAGCGCGTCGTCCTTCTGCAGCTCGCGCAGGTTCTGCGTGTTGGGCGAGGATATGTTCGCCGTCACGTAGCGCGCGTGCGCGTAGACCTTGTCGAGGCAGGTGAGGTAATCGTCCACGGCATGCTCGTTCGGCGTGTCCTTGTTCTTGCCGATGTTGATGCCGAGCACGCCCTTGAATCCGCTTGCTTGCACATTGCGAACCAGGTTGTCGACGCCGTGGTTGTTGAAGCCCATGCGATTGATGATGGCCTCCGCTTTCGGCAGGCGGAACATGCGCGGCGTCGGGTTGCCCGGCTGCGGGCGCGGCGTCACCGTGCCGATTTCGATGAAGCCGAAGCCCAGCGCAGCCAGCGCGTTGATGTGCGCGCCGTCCTTGTCGAGCCCGGCCGCCAGCCCCACCGGATTGGGAAAGTCGATGCCCATCACGTGCACCAGCCTTCCAGTTGCGCGCGGCAGCAGACCCAGCAGACCGAGGCGGTGTGCGACGTCGAGGCTGGCGAGGGTGAAGCGGTGCGCGTCCTCGGGGTCGAGACTGAACAGCGCGGGGCGAAGCAGGGAATAAAGCATGGTGCGAGAACGGGGATGAATACTGCGTGCGAGTTTAACAGGGGAAAGACATCGGACCGCCGTCAGGCGGTATCATCCTGAATTCGCGCGCGCCGCGCGCTTCTCGGCCATGAATCGGATTCTGCAATTTTTACTCAATTCCAACCTATGACTATTCCGCATTTCCTGCAACGAATCGTATTGCTTGCCTGTGCCTTGGCGCCGCTCGCCTCAAGCGCTGACACCGTTCCCCCACCGCCGCAGTTGGCCGCCAAATCCTGGGTGCTGATGGACGCCGCCAGCGGCGCCGTGCTGGTCGACCAGCTGGGCAGCCAACGCCTGCCGCCCGCCAGCCTGACCAAGCTGATGACTTCGCATGTCGCGGCGCTGGAACTGCAGCGCGGCCGGATCAAGGAGAGCGACCTCGTCACCATCAGCGAAAAAGCCTGGCGCATGGGCGGCTCGAAAATGTTCGTCATGGTCGGCGACAAGGTCGCGGTGCACGACCTGCTGCGCGGCATCATCGTGCAATCCGGCAACGACGCCAGCATCGCGCTGGCCGAGCATCTCGCCGGCGGCGAGGAAACCTTTGCCGCGCTGATGAACCAGGAAGCCAAGCGGCTGGGGCTTGCCGACACGAACTTCGCCAACGCCACCGGCTGGCCCGATCCCACCCACTATTCCAGCGCACTCGACATGGCCAAGCTGGCGCGCGCCATCATCGTTGAGGATCCCGCGCACTACTCGCTCTACAAGGAAAAGGAATTCGTCTGGAACAACATCAAGCAGCCGAACCGCAACCTGCTGCTGTGGCGCGACCCCAGCGTCGACGGTCTGAAAACCGGCCACACCGAGGAAGCCGGCTACTGCCTCGTTGCCTCCAGCAAGCGCGACGGCCAGCGCCTGATTGCTGCCGTGTTCGGCACCGACAGTGAAAACGCACGGGCGACCGAGACGGCCAAGCTGCTCGCCTACGGCTTCAATTTCTTCGAGAGCAAGACCTTCTTCAAGAAGGGCGAAACGGTGCAGAGCGTGGACGTCTTCAAAGGCGCCGCGCGCACGGTCAAGGCCGGCGTTGCGACCGACTTCGCCGCCGCACTACCCAAGCGCACGAGCGGCGAGTATCAGACGCGCGTCGTGCTGGCGGAGGCCGATGTGGTCGCACCCGTCGCCGCCGGCGCACCACTGGGACGCGTCGAACTGGTGAGTGCCGACGGCAAGGTCGTCATGCAGGCGCCGCTGGTCGCGCTCGACGCGGTCGAAGAGGGCGGCTTCTTCCGCCGCGTCTGGGACAGTATCCGCCTGTTCTTCAAGGGGCTGTTCGGCTGAGCCCGGCCGGAGCCTTGCAGTGCAAAGCGGCCCCCGGAAGCGGGCCGCTTTTTTTTGGCCGGGCGCACGCGCCGTCCAAAACCTACCGCGCCGCCACGCTTTGGATTAAATTGTCGCCAACCCGTGGAGGATAGCGGTAGACCTTGCGCGCGCTTGGATCAGGCCCATGACAAAAACACTCAAAGCCATTACCTATGCCAGCGGCGCGCTCATCGGACTGATCGTCCTTGCCGCGATCGCCCTGTCGCTTTTCCTGGATATCAACGCCTACAAGCCTCGGCTGGAAGCGGCCGCCTCGGCTGCCGCCGGGATGGAAGTCAGCGTCAACGGGCGTCTGGGAGTCGGCTTCTTCCCCGGCTTGCGGGTCACGCTCGAAGACGTGCATATCCGCAACCGGGGGACCGAGCTCGTCACCGCAAGCAAGGCCCGGATCGGAATCGATTTCCTCGCCCTCCTCAGGCAGGACGTCAGGATCAGGAAAGTCGTGCTCGAACATCCGAGCATCACCATCGAGCGGGGCCGCGATGGCCGGTTCAACTACGAGAGAACGGACGCGGTTCGGAGCCCCTTGCCCGACCTGAAGCTGGCCAAAATATCTTTCACGGACGGCACGTTCCGCTATGTGGACAGGCAGTCCGGAAAAGGCTTCGAGGCAGTCGGGTGCAGCCTGGACGCGAACCGCCTGCAGCTTGCAGAGCGGGATCGACCGGGCATCATGAAGCACCTTTCCCTCTCGGCGGAAATCGTCTGCGGGACGGTCCGGACCAAGGAGCACGCCGCATCCGACCTGAAAATGACGGTCGCCGGGAAGCGCGGGGTCTTCGACATCAAGCCGCTCACGATGCGGGCCTACTCAGGGAAGGGTTCGGGGAACCTGCGGGCGGACTTTACCGGCGCCGTTCCCCGCTATCACCTCAGCTATACCCTTTCGCAGTTCCACGTCGATGCGTTCCTCAAGCCCGTGTCGCCGAAAAATGTCCCGGAAGGGTCGGCGGACCTCACCGCAACCCTGTCGATGCAGGGCAAGACCGTGAAGGACATGAGGCAGACCCTGCAAGGCCAGGTCTCGCTGCGCGGCAAGAGTCTTATCCTCAAGGGCCGCGATCTCGATCAGGAGTTCGACCGCTTCGAGTCCAGCCAGACCTTCAATCTCATCGACGTGGGCGCCTTCTTCTTTGCCGGCCCCGTCGGCCTGGCGGTCACCAAGGGCTACAACTTCGCGAGCATCCTGCAGGGCTCGGAAGGCCGCAGCGTGATCCGGACGCTCGTCTCCGACTGGAACGTCGAGCGCGGCGTTGCGCTGTCGCGTGACGTGGCCATCGCGACGAACAAGAACCGGGTCGCCCTCCAGGGCCGGCTCGATTTCGTCAACGAGCGCTTCGACGACGTGACCGTGGCCTTGATCGACGACAAGGGCTGCATCCGGGCGCAGCAAACCATCCATGGCGCCTTCAAGAAACCGGTGGTTGAAAATCCGAGCACCCTAAAGGCGCTCAGCGGGCCGGTGCTCAGGCTGCTCAAGCAGGTGGGGAGCCTCTTTCCGGGTGGCGAGTGCGAGGTGTTCTACGCGGGTTCGGTCGCGCCGCCGAAATAGGGGGCAACGGAAGCAGGCTGGCGTGACGAAATACCTGCTTGGAATGCTGGAAAAAATATGCGATCCGGGCCCTTTTGAGTCGCCCGAATTCGACCCGAAGCGGACCGTTATAGAAAGCACAGTGAACGCCGGGTGTTCGGCCTTAGCGGGCAGTTGGTTAGATCACTCAGATGCAGGGCTGGAGTTACTTTTTCGCTATCCCGCTACTTCTTTTCTTGCAGGCGGTACAAGTAGTCTATGAGTGCAAGAATCTTGGTTTGAGCGACGGTGGTACGCAGGTCGTAGTATCCATCAAGGTCTGGCACATTTGCGCGGTAGTCCCTGCCCCAGACAGGCATCGCACGTGGACCATGGGCTTCAACATCTTGCCGTCCGTCGATGATTTCGTAGGCTCGCTGGGAGGGAAAGACACCGCCATTTTTCTTCGCCATCGTGGTCAGGTCCGTCGGCTTAGTCGCGAACATCCGTGATAGTGGACCATCACCTCTCCCGCTCTGCCCGTGACAACTCGCACACTTTGACTCGAACTCTTCCTTTCCAAAGTCAGGTTTATTTTGAGCCTGCGCGACAGTTGGCACGCATGACAACCCCACAACAATTGCGATAGCAGCGATCGGAACTCTCATAGCTTTCCCCTGTAAAGACACGCACTCTTAAAAAATATAGACCGTTTAGGAAATAATATTGCCTCGCTTTGCCTGGAGCACAGAGAAGCACAAGGGCACTTGGGCAGTAACGCTGGCGCCGCCAGCTGGGTGCTCCCGGATTTCGTGCCAAGGCCTGCTTGGCCGATGAGCGGACGGTCGCGGGAGCCATCATGACCGTCTGAAACTGGCCGTAGCAGGACGCGTTGGCACTCTAACAGTCACTTCGCCATGTATTTACGCCAGAAACGACAAGGGCCGCAGATGCGGCCCTTGTCGTTGGTGCTTGAGAAGACTTACTTCTTCGCCGTGCGCCGCAGGCGGTTCTGCAGCCGCCGCGCCAGTTCGCCGAACAGTTCGGTCTGCGTCGGGTGCGGGAAGATCGCCTTGGCGACCTGGGTCAGCGTCATCTCGCCCGCCACCATCATCACGCCGATGCCGATCAGGGTATCGGTGTGGTCGGCGAGGTAGTGCACGCCGACGATGCGGCCGGTGGCCTTGTCGGCGACCAGCTTGATCATGCCCTCGGTCTCGCCGGTGATCATCGCCTTGGCGTCGATGCTCATCGGCATCTTGGCTTCCACCGCGTCGATGCCCTTGGCCTTGGCCTGCGCGACGGAGAGGCCGACGAAGCCGGCCTGCGGGCGCGAGAAGGTGACGCCGCAGTCCTTGTCCTGGTCGTAAACGCTGGCGTGGCCGATCAGGTTGCCGGCGGCGACGCGGCCTTGTGTCGCGGCGGTGTGGGCGAGCATGTAGCCGCCGATGACGTCGCCGACCGCGTAGATGTGCGGGGCGCTGGTCTGGCAGCGCACGTTGACCTTGATCGCGGCGCCGTCGAGCTCGACGCCGACCTTGTCGAGGTTGAGGCGGCTGGTGTCGGGGCGCTTGCCGGTGGCCATCAGGATGACGTCGCAGTCGAAGGTGGACTCGACGCCTTCGCTGTTGGCGTAGCGCAGCTTCATCTTGCCCGGCTTGCCGCTCGCTTCCTTGATGTCGGCGCCGGTGACGACGGTGATTTCCTTCTCCAGCGAGGCGATCAGGGTCTTGCCGATTTCCTCCTCGATTTCGGCGAGGATGCGCGGGTGGCGCTCGAGCATCAGCACCTCGGTGCCGAAGTCGCGGAAGATCTGCGCCATTTCCACGCCGATGACGCCGCCGCCGACAATGCCGAGCTTCTTCGGCGGGCTGGCGAGGTTCCAGATGGTATCGGAGGTGACCACGCCGCCGGTCGCCAGGTTTTCGCGCGCGCCGGGAATCGGCGGCACGAAGGCGGGGGCGCCGGTGGCGATGACCGCCGCGCCGAAGCTGACGGTGTAGGGCTCGCCCTCGACTGGGGTGATCTTCAGCGTGTGGGCGTCGACGAATTCGCCGTAGCCTTCGCGCACGTCGATCTTCATGCCCTTGTCGGCCTTGAGCGCCATGTCACCGCGGCTGGTCTGCACCCAGCGGCGGTGCTTCTCGACCTGTTCCCAGTTCAATTTAGGGGTATTCGTGCCATCGACGCCCATCTCGGCGTCGTGCGCGCGGTTGCGGATCACGTCCGCCGCGGCGCGCCAAGCCTTGGACGGGATGCAGCCGCGCCACAGGCATTCGCCGCCGGGGAAGGGTTCGTTGTTGACCATCATCACTTTGATGCCATGGTCGGCCAGGTCGCGCGCGCAGTCCTCGCCGCCAGGGCCGCCGCCGACGACGACGACCGGGAAGTCCCAGTTGCCTTCGGGGATGGGCGACACGGGTGCGCTGGCGGCGGGTGCGCCGGCAACGGTCTCAGCCGCCGCAGCGCTGCCCGCCATCCAGGCGTCAGGCGCTTCGATGGTCTGCTTCAGCGTGGCCAGATACAGGGCGACGTCAGCGCCGTTCAGCACGCGGTGGTCGCCGGTGATGGTGAAGGGCGTGCCCTGCGGACCGTTGGCGGCGATCGCCAGGATCGCGGCGATGCCGGGGGTGGGGATCGCGGTGAAGTGCGACACGCCCAGCATGCCCATGTTGGAGATGGTGAAGGTGGGGTTGGAATACTCGGCCGGCGCGAGCTTGCGCACACGGGCGCGTTCGACCAAGCCGGTCCAGTCGGACTGCAGCGCTTCCAGCGATTTCTTCTCGATGCCGTGCAGGATCGGCACCACCAGGCCACCGTCGTTCGACATCACCGCCACGCCGAAGTCGTGGTTCGCGCGCTCGACCAGCTTGTCGATCGGCTGGTAGGCCCAGTTCATGCGCGGGAATTTCGCCATCGCAACCGAACAGGCCTTGGCGATCGCCACCGTCACCGAGACCTTTTTCGCCTTGGCGGCGGCGGTCAGCGCGGCGGTGTCGATGTTCACCGTGACGTTGAAGGTGGGCAGCGTAAGCGAGGCGGTCATCGCGTGGGAAACCGCCTTTTCCATCGAGGTCATCGCGCGGCCCTGGCCCGGCACGTCGACCTGCGGCAGCGCGTGCGCGACCTCGGCCATGCTGGGCCGTGCGCGTGCCACGTCGGCGGCGACGATCACACCGGACGGGCCGCTGCCGGCCAGACCGGTCAGATTCACGCCCAGTTGCGCCGCAACTTTGCGCGCATAGGGGCTGGCCTGGCGGCCCTGCGGGCGCGCCACCGGCGGCAGGCTGCCGGCTGCCGAAATCTGCGCAGGCGCGGCCTTGGGCATGGGGATGTGGGCCGGTTTGTCTGCCGACGGCGGCGCGACCTTGTGGGTGTCCTTGACCTTGTGGTCGGCGCTGATGGTCACGCCGGTGTCGTTGGCCTTGGACGTGTCGTCGACGATGAAGGCCATCGGGTGGCCGACCTGGACCACACTGCCGATGTCGGCGATGGGGCCGGAGAGGAAGCCTTCCTGGAACACCTCGACGTCCATGATGGCCTTGTCGGTTTCCACCGTGGCGACGATGTCCCCGCGCTTGATGACGTCGCCCGGCTGCTTTTCCCAGGTGACGACGACACCTTCGGTCATGGTGTCCGACAGCTGCGGCATCACGATCGGCGTGCCGGCATGGTGCGGGATCATCTCGGTCTGGGCTTTTTCTTCCACCACTTCGTCGGCGGCGATCGCCACGTCGCCCGCGGTGTCGGTGATGTAGCCGAGTGCGGCGCCGACGGCGATGGTCGCGCCGACGTCGGCCAGCGGACCGGCCAGATAGCCGGCCTTGAATACCTCGACGTCCATGATGGCCTTGTCGGTCTCGACGGTGGCGACGATGTCGCCGCGCTCGACGCGGTCGCCGGGCTGCTTTTCCCAGGTGACGACCACGCCCTCGGTCATGGTGTCCGAGAGCTGCGGCATCGTGATGGCGTAATGATTCATAGGATTCAGGGGTCAGGATTCAGGGGTCAGGGAGTTGGCGATAGTTTGGCGGCCAGTGCGCTTCTCAGGCCGTGCAACGTGCGGCCAACCTCGTTGGTCTGCTCAAGCAGACAAAGCAACACGGCTTGGGGCATGTAACCCAGCCGGTGCGCGAGTTCGAGCTGTGTTTCTGCTTCAGCCAGCGAACCCTGCGAAATCGATAGAAAACGCAAGTAATCCTTCGTCGAACTTCTTGCGTGACCTTCGGCAATATTTGATGGGATGGAAACGGCTGCGCGCTGGAGTTGATTGGCCAGCGCGTAGGTTTCCCTGGAGGGAAAGGATTCAGTGGCTTGGTAGATGTCTTCCGTCAGTTCCATTGCCATCTGCCAGACTTTCAGATCACGGTAGTTATTCACGCCCTGACCCCTGAATCCTGACCCCTGATCCCTCAAGCCTTGCCGAACATCTTCAGCACCGCTTTGACCACATCCTCGTGATCCGGGATCGCCGCTTTTTCCAGCGTGTGGTTGTAGGGCTGCGGCACCAGCGCCGAATGCACGCGCACCGGGGCGGCATCCAGTTCGAAGAAGCACTCTTCGTTGATGATGGCGATGACTTCGGAGCCGACGCCAACCGGCGCTTCGTCTTCTTCGGCGATGACGGCGCGGTGGGTCTTGCTCACCGACTTCTTGATGCCTTCGCGATCCAGCGGCGACAGCGAATACAGATCGACGACCTCGGCCGAAATGCCGTATTGCTTGTCGAGGATTTCGGCGGCCTTCAGGCACCAATGCACCGAGATGTTGTAACCGAACAGGGTGACATCGGTGCCGGAGCGCGCGACTTCGGAGCCTTCCAGCGGGTGGAAGTATTCGCCGTCGGGCACTTCGCCCTTCATGTTGTACATGAGTTCGTGTTCGTTGATGAACACCGGATCGTCGCTGCGGATCGCCGACTTCAGCAGGCCATAGGCCTGCCTGGGGTTGGACGGCGTCACCACGCGCAGGCCGGCGATGCCCATGAACACTTTTTCCATGCGCGCCGAGTGCTGCGCGCCGAGCTGGTGCGCAGCGCCGCCGGCGGAGCGGAACACGCACGGCGCGGTCAGCTGGCCGCCCGACATGTAGCGCACCTTGGCGGCGGAGTTGAACATCTGGTCCATCGCCAGCCAGGCGAAGTTGACCGACATGATCTCGACGATCGGACGCACGCCGAGGAAGGAGGCGCCGATCGCCAGGCCGGTGAAACCGCCTTCGGAGATGGGGGTGTCCATCACGCGCAGCGGGCCGTACTTTTCGTACAGGCCCTTGGTGGCCTTGTAGGTGCCGCCGGCCACGCCGATGTCTTCGCCCATGCAGATGACCAGGGGGTCACGCGCCATTTCTTCGTCGTGGGCGCGCTGGATCGCTTCCCAGTACATGATGTTTGCCATGCTGTCTTTTCCTTAAACCTTAAGCGGCTTTGCCCGTGAGCCACGGGAGCTGGGTTTCGCGCTCGGCGAAAACGTATTTTTCGAGGTCCTCGACGCGCGGTTCGGGCGACTCTTCGGAGAACTTGATCACTTCGTTCTCGATGTAGGCGTCGGTTTCCTTTTCCAGCGCCTCGAAGTCGGCCATGGTCAGCGCGCCTTCCTTGATCAGGCGGTCGCGCAGGATGAAGATGGGGTCGCGCTGCTTCCACAGTTCCTCTTCCTCGCGCGAGCGGTAGCCGCGCGAATCGGACATCGAGTGGCCGCGGTAGCGGTAGGTCATCAGTTCGAGGAAGTAGGGGCCGTTGCCGGAACGCACATGGTCGACCGCCTTGCGGGCGTGCTGGTAGACGACTTCGATGTCCTGGCCGTCGCATTCGTCGGCCGGGATGTTGTAGGCGGCGACGCGCTTGTGCTGGTGCACCACGGCGGTGGAGCGCTCGATCGAGGTGCCGATGCCGTACAGGTTGTTCTCGCACACGAACAGCACCGGCAGTTTCCACAGCGCAGCCATGTTCAGCGTCTCGTGGAACACGCCCTGGTTGTTGGCGGCGTCGCCGAGGAAGCAGATGGCGATCTCGTCGCCGCCCTTCAGCTGGATCGCCTTCGCGATGCCGGCGGCCAGCGGGAAGGGGCCGCCCACCAGCGCGTAGCCGCCCATGAAGCGCTTGTCGGCGTCGAAGATGTGCATCGAACCGCCACGGCCCTTGGAGGAACCGGTTTCCTTGCCGTACAGCTCGGCCATCACTTCCTTGGGATCGGCGCCGCACTTGATTGCGTGCACGTGGTCGCGGTAGCCGGTGATCACGTAGTCGTGACCGGGACGCGCGGCTTCCATCACGCCGTTGCAGCAGGCCTCCTGGCCGGGATAGAGGTGGAGGAAGCCGCCGATCTTGCGTTCGATGTAGGCCTGATAGCAGCGCTCCTCAAAACGGCGATGCAACACCATTTCGCGCAGCACGCGTTTCTTGTCTTCAATCTTCATTCGGTTACCCTTGTTGGATGGGGCGGAAAAATGCGCTGTAAAAAATCAAAAGCACGCAATTATCCGGGAAACCCCGCCAACCATCAAGAAAAACGCCACCCCCAAGGAACCATCATGCTGCCTAAACTCACTGAAAACAAACAGGAAATCACCGCAAAAACGCTCGAAACCGCAGGCCATGCATTAATGCTGCTGCCGCTGTCGAAAACCCTGCCCGAGATGCCGGGCAGCGCCGAGCTGAAAGCCGTGATGAAGCGGCGCGACCTGAAGATCGACACGCTGGCGAAGTCGCCGGTGGCGGTGCAGCTGCCCGGCGGCACGCTCGCGGTGGTGGCCATGCTGAAAGCCGACGCCAGCACCTTCGAGGCCCACGAGCAGGTGCGCAAGGCACTCGCGCTGCTGATGGCGGAACACCCGAAGGCACTGACGCTGGCTGTGTTTGGCGACGCCGAATTCAAGACGCGCGCCGCCGAGGCTGCTGTCTACACCGCGCTGGTCAACGCCGTGCCGCTGCCGGCGCGCAAGTCCAAGGCTGATGTCGCCGTCAAATCCATTCAGCTGTTTGGCCACAAGTCCGCCGACGGCTTCGCCCGCGTGCGCGCCCTGGCCGAGGGCAACCTGCTCACACGCGGCCTCACCGTGCAGGGACCGGACGAGCTCACGCCCGGCGTCTACCGCAAGCGCATCAAGGCGCTGGCCAAACAATACGGCTGGACGGTCGAGGAATACGCTTTCGACAAGCTGAAGAAGATGGGCGCGGGCGCGTTCTGCGCGGTGGCGCAGGGCTCGCCGGCGAAGGACGCGGCCATCGTGCGCATCAGCTACAAGGGGCCCAAAGCCAAGGGTAAGAAAGTGGCATTCGTCGGCAAGGGCATCTGCTTCGATACCGGTGGCCACAACCTCAAGCCGGCCAAATACATGCAGGGCATGCACGAAGACATGAACGGCTCGGCGGTGGTGTTGGGCATCCTCGCCGCCGCGTCGAAGCTGAAGCTGCCGGTCGCGCTGGACGGCTGGGTCGCGCTCGCCGAAAACCATATCAGTCCGCAGGCCTACCGGCAGAACGAAGTGGTGACGGCCTTGAACGGCACCACCATCGAAGTCGTCCACACCGACGCCGAAGGCCGCATGGTGCTGGCCGACACGCTGACGCTGGCCGACAAGGGCAAGCCCGATCTGATCGCCGACTTCGCCACGCTCACCGGCTCGATGCACTATGCGCTGGGCAGCCGCATGTCGGGCGTGTTCGCCTCGTCCAGCGCGCTGGCGCACCAGGCCTCGCGCGCCGCCACCACCAGCGGCGAGCGCATCGTCGTTTTCCCCTATCCCGAGGACTACGACAGCAGCCTCGACTCGACCGTGGCCGACGTCAAGCAGTGCAGCATGGAAGGCGAAGCCGACCACATCCTCGCCACCCGCTTCCTGTCGCGCTTCGTCGGCGACACGCCCTGGCTGCACATGGACCTGTCGGGCCACAGCTGCAAGGGGGGGCTCGGCGCGGTGATGAGCGATGCCAACGGGTTTGGCGTGGCCTGGGGGATCGCGCTGCTGGACGGGCTGCAAGCCCAGGCCTGAGCGACGGATGACGCCTGCGCAGGAACCGGCGGTGGTTTACGCCGACGACGCCCTGCTGGTGGTCGACAAGCCAAGCGGCCTGCTCGCGGTGCCGGGGCGTGGCGCCGACAAGCAGCATTGCCTTGCCGCGCGGGTGCAGGTCCACTATCCCGACGCCCTGGTCGTGCATCGCCTGGACATGGCCACTTCCGGTCTGATGGTGATGGCGCGGGGGCCGGCGGCTCAGCGCGAATTGAGCAAGGCATTTGCGGCGCGCGCGGTGAACAAGCGCTACATCGCGGTGGTGGCCGGCCGGCTGGACGCGCCGCCGGACGCCTGGGGAACGATCGATCTGCCCATCATCGTCGACTGGCCGAACCGGCCCTTGCGTATCATCGATCACGCCCATGGCAAGCCGAGTCTCACTCGCTGGCGGGTGCTGGGGCATGACGAAACCGGCCTGAATACCCGCGTCGAACTCGAACCCGTCACGGGCCGTTCGCACCAGTTGCGCGTCCACCTGCGCGCGCTGGGGCATCCGATCCTGGGCGACGCCCTCTATGCACCGCCCGACGTGCAGGCCCTGGCCACACGCTTGCTGTTGCATGCCTGGTCGCTGGGCTTTGCGCATCCGGTGACAAGAGACGTGCTTGCGTTCGAGCGTTTGCCGACGTTTTGATCGGCTATCAAACCGTTCTTGCCGAAGAAGTCCCGTTTCGATTCCGTCCCTCATGGGCCGCCAACGCCATCCCCAAATTCCCCGGTTCAGGCCATCCACCCAGTCTTTAGGGCGAGGTAATACGCCTGTCATGCGGCGCAGCTAAATTCCCCTCGCTGCCCGTTGACCTTTTGCTGCGCCTCACACTTGAGCCGCCGGGATCGGCAACGGGGTGGCCACACCATCGAGGCTACATGTACCCAGGGGAAAAAATGTCATTTGCAAATATGAAAATCGGCGTCCGGATGGGCATGGGGTTCGGCCTGATCCTGGTATTGACGCTGCTGGTGGCCGTGCTCGGCCTGACACGCATGTCGCAGATACAAGGCCACCTCGATGATGTCGCCCGCGACCACATGGGTAAGCTCAAGCTGGTCGGTTCCATGCGCGACGCCATGCAAACAGGCGCAATCGCAGTTCGCAACCTTGTCCTGCTGACCGACGAGGCGGATATGGCCGCAGAGACCCAGCGCATCATTGCGCAACGAAAAATCTACGTCGAGACGAGCAATAAACTCGCTGAGGTGGCGAAGAGCGAAGCGGAAAAGTCGCTGTTCGCCAAGATCGCCGATGCGCGCGCACTGACCGAGCCGCTACTCGATAAAGCGATGGAGTTTGCGATGGGCAATCCCGTTGCCGCAACCGAGGTGCTGATCGATGAGGCACGCCCTGCGCAGACCCAATGGCTCAATTCGCTGGAAGCCATGGCCGCGTTTCAGGAGAAGGGGACCGCCCAGGCCGTGGAGGAGGCCAATGCCGCCTACGCAAGCGCGCTCGGGCTCATGCTTTCCGTGTCAGCCTTGTCGCTGGTTCTGGGCGGGTTCATCGCCTGGTGGATCACCCGCTCGATCACCACGCCGATCAATCAGGCTGTGAAGGTCACCCAGACCGTTGCCGCCGGCGATCTGACCAGCCGTATCGAAGTCTCATCCGGCGATGAGTTCGGTCAATTGCAGCAGGCGCTGAAAGACATGAACGCCAGCCTGGTCAACATCGTCGGCCAAGTGCGCACCGGCACCGAAACCATCGCCGTCGCCTCGCGCGAGATCGCCACCGGCAACGCCGACCTGTCCTCCCGCACCGAACAGCAGGCCTCCAGTCTGGAAGAGACCGCCAGCTCGATGGAAGAGCTGACCAGCACCGTCAGACAGAACGCCGAGAACGCCCGCCAGGCCAACCAGCTGGTGGTGTCCACCGCCGACGTCGCGGTCAAGGGCGGCCAGGTCGTCGGACAGGTCGTCGACACCATGGCCTCGATCAAGGAAAGCTCGCGCAAGATTTCCGACATCATCGGCGTCATCGACGGCATCGCCTTCCAGACCAATATCCTCGCCTTGAACGCTGCGGTCGAAGCCGCACGTGCGGGCGAACAGGGCCGCGGTTTTGCGGTGGTCGCCTCCGAAGTGCGCAACCTGGCGCAGCGTTCCGCGAGTGCGGCCAAGGAGATCAAGGGCCTGATCGAGGATTCCGTCGGCAAGGTCGACGCCGGCGGCAAGCTGGTGGACGAAGCCGGCAAGACCATGGACGAGGTTGTCAGCTCGGTCAAACGCGTCACCGACATCATGAGCGAGATTGCGGCCGCGAGCCAGGAGCAGAGCGCCGGCATCGAGCAGGTCAACCAGGCCATCACGCAGATGGATGACGTGACCCAGCAGAACGCCGCGCTGGTTGAAGAAGCCGCTGCGGCCTCCGAGAGTCTGCAAGATCAGGCCGGCAAACTCACCGAGGCGGTGAGCGTGTTCAGGCTGGACGGCGGCGCCTGCAGCGCACGTGAGCTTCCGGTGTCGAGCGACAGGGTTGCGGCGAGGCCGAGTGCCTCTCCGGGCATGAATACCCTGAAGGAGGGCATGAATACCCTGAAGGGCATCAAGCCCACGCTGGCGCTGGTCGAGCGGCCGACGAAGCGCGTGGTTGCCGGAGGCGGACGAGACGAGTGGACGGCGTTCTGATTCGAGGTGTCCCGCGTGCGAATCCAAGACCGGCCAGCCAGGTACCGGCCCATAGCGTGATGTGACGCCGCTTCAGCGCGACTTCAGCACGGCCGCCCGTGGCACCACCAGCCGCACATAGTCGAGCGCTTCGTAGTTGCGAATCTGCGCCGGACCGGCGGGCGCCACGTCGACATAGGCGGGAAAATCTTCGGCCGCCACCCCGCGCCACCCGGCGTAGGTTTCGCAGACGTGCACCGGAATGCCGTCGTCGCGGCTGAGGCTTTCCGCAATCTGGTGGATTGCCTGGTTATCCGCACGTTTTCCGGTCTGCAGGGCAAACATTTCCTGGCCATGCGTCACCAGCGCCATCGGCAGGCCGGGGTGGCGGGCCTTCAGGCGTTGCGCAGCCTGCTTCACCCAAGGCAGCGCGACCTCCAGTGCGCCCGCATCGCGGTCGACGATTTCGAACACCACTCCTGCGGGTGCCACCGGGCGCGCCAGCAGTTCGTCCAGTGTAAGCGGTGCTGCGCAGGCCGGGCCTGTCAAAGCAACGAGGGCAACAAGTCCGATCCAGACGGTCGACAAGCGGTTGAGCACTGAAATCATGATGATAGAAATCAAATCAGCCGAGAGTGGCTCCTAGCTTGATTTTGCAATCAATTGCAAAAACTCTTGCCGGGTGCGGTCATGATCGCGAAAGGCACCCAGCATCATCGAAGTGACGGTCCAGGAGTTCTGCTTCTGCACGCCGCGCATCATCATGCAGAAGTGCTGGGCTTCGATCACCACGCCTACGCCGGCCGCACCGGTGGCGGTCTGGATGGCGTCGGCGATCTGGGTGGTGAGCTGTTCCTGGATCTGCAGCCGCCGCGCGAACATGTCGGTGATGCGCGCGATCTTCGATAGGCCGATCACCTTGCCTCGCGGCAGGTAGGCCACGTGGGCCTTGCCGACGAACGGCAGCAGGTGGTGCTCGCACATCGAATACAGTTCGATGTCCTTGACGATGACCATCTCGTTGTTGTCCGAATCGAACACGGCCTCGTTGATGATATCGTCAAGCGACTGCGCATAGCCCTGCGTCAGGAACTTGAACGCAGCGGCGGCGCGCTCGGGGGTTTTGAGTAACCCATCTCGCGAGATGTCTTCGCCTGCGCTATGGATGAGCTGTTCGTAGAGCTTGGCAGTGTCCATTGCTGATGTCCTGGTTGGTTCAAAGAGTGCTTTGACTGTGTCAGGGCGCCCTGGCATCGTCAAGTCAGCATCAAGCGCCGGGCGGACAGAGCGTGTTGGACAACGCCCGCCCATACAGTTCAATCAAAGAGTAACTGCGGCAGCATCGGGCTGATTTGAGGGATATAGGTGATCATCAGCAAAAACACCAGCAGGACCGACAGCCACGGCAGCGCCGCGCGGGTGAGTCACGGATTTGCAAATTTGTTTATGCGTGGTGTGTCTGATCATGTCCAGCTGGCCTGGAGGTCGACTGGATCGACAGGCATCCCGATCACAAACCTGTGCTTGCCGGAAAGCGAGCGGGGGATGTCATCCAGGGTGTTCATCTCCAGCACCATCTCCGCATCCACATTGCGGCGGATGTCGGCTTCCAGCGACGCCTGCGTTTGGCTGCTCAGCGGCTGCGCGGCGACCAGGTTCAGGACGATCCGGTCGTAGTCGCGCTGCACCCACTGGTATTGCCGGATCTGCGTCTGCCCATACAGCAGGCGGTTGAAATAGGACGGATGGACGGTCTTGCCGCTACGTGTGCGGATGAGGTCGTTCTGCCGGCACAGATCCATTTCCATCAACGGAAACGGCAGGCCGCAGTCGCAGCTTCCTTCCAGCAACCGGCCGGCATCGCCGATGTCATAGCGGATCATCGGCATCAGCCGGTTGGTCAGCGAAGTGACCAGCAGCCGGTCTTCGTCGTCGGTCTTCACCGATTCGAGGTACACCATGTCGGTGAAGACGTGCATGTTGCCGAGCCGGCATTCGCAGGCGATGTTGGAAATTTCGCGGCTGCCGTACTGGTTGAACACCTTGCAGCCGAAAGCCTGCTGCATGCGTTGGCGCTGACTGGGGTCGAGCATTTCGGCGGTGGAGTACACGCCGAGCAGGGTCTTCGGCATGGACAGCCGGTTGTCGATCACCACCCGCGCGACATCCGCCAGCACCGAAGCGTAGCCCTGCAGCAGCACGGGCCGGTAGCGCTGGATGAAGCGCGCCCATTCGACGAGCGTGTCCTCGGTGTATTCGTAGGCGGCGATGGTGTGCTCGGCCGCGATGAGATCATCGAGTTGGGTGCCGAATACGCCACCGGGGGCGACATCCTGCCGTGCGCCCCAGAAGTTGAGGATTTTCTGTCCCGGCCGCCAGCCCGACAGCATATAGCTGCGCATCATGCCGCCACGCATCAGTTCGTGCTTGGCGTCGTCGTACCAGAAGGCGAGCGGCTTGCCGGTCGAGCCGCCGGTATGACCGAGCTTCGCCTGGCTGCGGTCGGCGGTGTCGGCCAGCAGGTCGTCGAGGCGCCGGGGGACGTCGTCCTTTTTCAGGATGGGCAGCTCGCCGATGGCGATGGGTTTGCCTGCGTCGAGCAGCGTGCCGAGCGTGTCGGCGTAATAGGGCGTGTGGGCCGCTGCGAAGGCGACGAGGTCGGCCAGGTCCTGCTGCTGTCTGGCGAGCAGCTGCGTGCGATCGAGCGCCTGATTTTTCAGCAACTGGGTGAGATGCGCATACCGAAGCGGATAGCGCCTGCGGTGCAGCGCGTGCCGCAGGCGTTCGATCATGGCTGCATCAGCGCGGCCAGCGCATCGTCCCAGGCGAGCCGGTCGGCGTGGTAGTGGACGATGGCGTCGAGCTGGCGTGTGCGCCAGGCAGCGCGGGCATCGGCCGATTCGATGCGTGCATGGCAGGCTGAATCCGCGCCGAAGTTATGCTCGAGATTGTCGGCAAACGCGTGAAAGTTCGCACGCGCGCTGGCCAGCGCGTCGGCATGGTTCCACCAGGCCTTCGGGTCGCTCAGTAGCGTGTGCAACGGGCCAAGTTTTTCCAGGATGGCTTTGCGCCTGGCGCGGTATTTTTCCAGCATGTCGGATTGCACGCTTTCCAGCGTGGCGGCGATCTGTTCCGACGCCATGGCGTGCTGCGGGAAACCCTGTCCGGTCAGTCGCTCGATGGAAAACAGCATCACGTCGCCATGAAACTGCCGCTCGAATTCGTCGCACAGATCGATGCGTTCGCGTTCCGCCACCACGCCGGGCCGGAATTCCGATTGTCCCGTGGCATCGACCGTACGCTTGTGCAGCATGGGCAGATTGGCCGAGACGAAGCGCGTGCCGAGTTCGGCCTTCAGCAGGCGGCCGAGCGTGGGTCCGGACATGCGCAGGCGCAACGGGGCGAAGGGAATGAACCAGTGCAGGGCCGAGGCGCGGAACACGGCGTTGCCGGTGTAGACCGTGCGCGCGGGCTGCACGCTGTGCATGGCGTCCGCATGCCGGTACCCGATGACGCGGGTGGGATGTTCGCCGTGGAAGAAGCGGTTCAGGTGCTGCGAAAACTCGTCGAAACACGCGGCATTGGCGGGGCTGCCCTCCAGGGTGCAACGGTAGCGATAGGGGGCATCGGCTTGCTGGAAGCCGAACAGCCCGGCCATGTCGTGATACGCGGCTTCCCCCGATCCCTGCGTGCTCGGCGCGGGCTGCCGGTAGTCTTCCTGTGGATCGCAGCCGGCGATGTCGTGCAGGAAGCCGGTCACGTCCTCGAGGAAGTTGCCGGCCATCACCGCGGGCGAAACCGGCGGGTCTCCGACGACCTTGCCGGTCAGCACCTCGGCATCTGTCGCGTTGAAGAGGGCGTCGAGCTGGGCTAGAAAATTCACTGCGTAGACGTCGCGGTCGCCGTCGGCGGTGGCGACCTTCACCTGGAAGGTCTGGTCGGCGTCCAGCGTGTAAAAAAGTCGGGACGTATCGGCAGCCTGCATCTGCGCAAGCTTCAGCCAGGCGATGTTGCGCATGATGGCCTGGCCCTTGTGGCCGAAGGCTTCGGGGCGAGGGGTGCCGACGATGCGTGACAGGTCGAGGGTATCGGGCAGCGTGGCGAGCAGCGCGCGCTGTTCGTCGAGCCCGAAGACCTGCGTGGCAAGGCCGCGCGCCTCGAATGCGCACGCGATGCGCCGATGCGCAGCGATGCATGCGGGGTCCTGCGAATCGTCGGCGATCATCACCGACACCTTTTGCCAGCGGCCGTCGCGCTGGCCGCCGTAGCCGTACAGTATGCAGAGTTCGAGCAGACTGTCGAGGCAGGCCTGCAGCTGCTGCGGGCTGTCGGCGACCGGAATGACAAGGATGAAATGGTGACGGTTATCCACCCCGCGCGCGGCGATCAGCGATTCCAGGCGCCGCCAGGCCGATTGATAGGACGGCAGCAGCGTCTCGTTGAAGCCGCCATCCCACAGCGCGGCTTCGAATCGGGCGATGGCGGCGTGCTGCGCCGCGATCTGCTCGCCGGGACTAGCGAGCCGACAGGTAGCGCGGGAAGGCATGTTTGTCGAGCAGGATTTCGATGAGGTTGATCGCACCGGTTAGATCGGCATGCGCAAACATCGCATCGAGGTCGGCCTCGGTTTCGACACGGTAATGCGCCACGCCGAAGGACTGTGCGAGCAGGCCGAAGTCGGGATTGGCGAAATCGCAGTCGATGTAGCGTTCGCCATAAAGCTGGAACTGGTTCTTGCGGATCAGGCTCAGCGTGCCGTTGTTGATCACCACCACATTGAGCGGAATGCCGTAGTTCACTGCCGTCATCATTTCCATGCAGCACATCTGGAAACCGCCGTCGCCGAGGATGGCGAAGGTGGGGCTGTTCTTGGCGAAGCATCGCGCACCAATCGCGGCCGGGATCGCGTGCCCGAGCGACGAGATGCCGGAGTTCGGGAAGTAGTGGTTGCGGTCGGAGACGTCGAACCAGCTCTGCGCGAAGACGATGTTGTCGTCGAATACCAGCGCATTGTGCGGGAAGCGCTGGGCAAGCGCGTTGAAGAAGCGCTGGATCAGGTGGAACGCCTCCCGTTGCGCAGCTGCTTCATGGTCCGTTGGCGGCATGTCGACTGTACGGTGGTCGACGAGCTGATCCAGATTCTTCGGCGCCATGCCTTCGTTATCAAGCGTGGCGAATACCTCTTCCATCACGCCCCGGATGTCGCCGCAAATCGCCACGTCCGGGTGGTACACGCGGCCGAGCTGTGCTGAGTCGAGGTCGACCTGGACGATTTTCTTGTTTTTCAGCAGCTTCGCGTCCCACAGATAGCTGGTGCGTTCGTTGAAGCCGGCGCCGAGAAAGATCAGCAGGTCGGCATGGTCTGCAAGATAGCGATACGCATCGCCGTTGGAGGTGACGCCGAGGCAGCCGAGCGAAAGGGGCGTGCCCTCGGCCACCACGCCCTTGGCCTTGAGGCTGGTGGTGACCGGGATATTGAAGCGTTCCGCGAACGCGGCGACCACATCGCGTGCGCCCGCCTGGATGCAGCCATGGCCGGCGACAATCGCCGGGGCATGCGCATCACGGACCAGCCCGGTGAACTCGGCGACCGATGCCGTATGCCTGATTGCCTTTTGGCGCGGGAAATGAATCTGCTCGAGGATGCCCTCGTCGACGGACTCCTTCTGCACGTTGTAGGGGATCGACAGCAGCACCGGCCCCGGCTCGCGGCCGAGCAGCGCCTGCGTGGCCTGGTTCAGCACCTGGCCGAGATAGTCGGTGCGTTCGATCAGCTTGTGATAGCGGGTGATGCTGGCGAACAGCGCGCCCTGGTCGATGGCGCCGCCTTCGCCCGAGCTTTCCTGCAGGCCGCCCTTGCCGAAGATATAGGTGGAGGTTTCTCCGGTGATCGCCAGCACCGGAAGCCGTTCGGCGTAGGCGTTGGCAATCCCGGTGATGAGATTGGTCGCGCCCGGACCGGCGGTGGCGATGCAGGCGGAGGGCCGGTGCGACACCCGCGCGTAGCCGCCCGCCATGAAGGCCGCGCCCTGCTCGTGCTTGACCAGCACGCTCTTCACGCTGGAGTCATGCAGCCGGTCGTAGATCGGCAGCACATGCGCGCCCGGCATGCCGAAGATGGTATCGATGCCCAGGCGTTCCAGATACCGGACGATCAGTTCGCTGACGGAAATATTCATAACTTGTTTTTTTGCAGGCTGCAGTCTCGCTCCGGGCTCCATTCCCCGGAAGGGCATGGCGGAAGCCCCCGATTTGAGCACAAGATGCTCCGCCGGGGAACCGCGAACAGCGCGTGAGTCCGTCCATCCGTCAGGGTTTTGCGGCTGGGCGGGAGCGGGCCTGCGGTTCAGGACAGCTGCGCTAGAAGCTTCTGGTAGGAGGCTTCAAACAGGTTGACGCCATCGTTCTGCAGGGTATTGCCGACCGCATCCATGTCGATGCCCAGGCGCGCCAGCTCGGCCAGCTGCGCCTCGGCCTCGGAGACGCCTTCCTCAACGCGCAGTGCTGGCTGGCCGTGGTCGCGCAGCGCGGCAAGTGTCTTGTCGGGCAGGGTGTTGATGGTTTCCGCGCCGATCAGTGGTTCGACATACAGCAGGTCGTGGTAGTCCGGGTTCTTCACGCTGCTGCTCGCCCACACCAGATATTGCGGTGCCGCGCCCTGTCTTGCCAGTTCGGCGAAGGCCTCGCCGTGAAAGGTATGCAGATAGGCCTGATAGGCGAGTTTGGACATCGCCACCGCTGCCTTGCCGCGCAGCGACAGCGCTTCCTGTGTTCCGATGGAGACGAGCTGGGTATCCACCAGCGTGTCGACGCGCGACAGGAACAGGCTCGCCACCGCCTTGCTGCGGCGCAGGTCGGCGCCGGACTCGGCGCGCACGCTGAGCCCGCGGATATAGGCGTCAAAAACCGACTGGGTCTGCGCGACCGAAAACAGCAGGGTCACGTTGACGTTGATGCCGATCTGGGTCAAAGCCTCGAATGCGTTCACGCCTTCGGGTGTGCCTGGCACCTTGATCAATACGTTGGGCCGATTCACCAATGCCCACAGGCGGTGCGCTTCTTCTACCGTGTGCGTCGTGTCGTAGGCCCAGCGCGGAGCGACTTCGAGGCTGACGTAGCCGTCGTTGCCGCCGCTGCGTTCGAATACCGGCAGCAGCAGGTCGCAGGCGGCCTGGATGTCGGGGATGATCAGCGACTCGTAGCGGCGCTCGGCATTCGGCTCGTCGGCTTTCAGCCTCAACAGGTCGTCGGCGTAATGGGGGCTGGTGGCGACGGCATTGTGGAAGATGGAAGGATTCGAGGTCACCCCCGACACACTGTCCTCGGCGATGAGTTTGGCCAGGGTGCCGTCGCGGATCAGATCGCGCGACAGATTGTCCAGCCAAAGGCTTTGGCCCAAGGTGGAGATCTGTTGAGTGGTGTTCATCGGCGTTCCTCCTGTGTGTGTCATGTTCAGGATAGAACACGCATAGGACGGCAAGTTCAGCGGGCCGCAGCGGCCGGCGCCCGAGGCCGCGCCTGTGCTAGACTTCGGCGCATTCCTCGGCACTTTTCCGACTCATTCCCATGTCTGGCAGCACACTCGGCAAACTCTTCTGTGTCACCGTGTTCGGCGAATCGCACGGTCCTGCCATCGGTTGCGTGGTCGATGGCTGCCCGCCCGGGATGGCGCTCAATGAGGCCGACATCCAGCACGACCTCGACCGCCGCAAGCCCGGCACCTCGCGCCACGTCACCCAGCGTCGCGAGTCCGACACGGCGGAAATCCTGTCCGGCCTCTACGAGGGCAAGACCACCGGTACCCCGATCGCACTGCTGATCCGCAACGAGGACCAGCGCAGCAAGGACTACGGCAACATTGGGGAGACCTTCCGTCCCGGGCACGCCGACTACACCTACACGCAGAAATACGGTTTCCGCGATCCGCGCGGCGGCGGGCGCTCCTCCGCGCGGCTCACCGCGCCCATCGTCGGCGCCGGCGCCATCGCCAAGAAGTGGCTGAAGGAAAAATACGGCATCGTGATCCGCGGCTACATGAGCGCGCTCGGCCCGATCGACATTCCCTTCGAGTCGTGGGACGAAGTGGGCAACAACGCCTTCTTCTCGCCCAGTGCCGCCAGCGTGCCCGAGCTCGAAGCCTACATGGATGCGTTGCGCAAGTCGGGCGATTCGGTCGGCGCCAAAATCAGCGTGGTCGCCGAGAACGTGCCGCCCGGCTGGGGCGAGCCGCTGTACGACAAGCTCGACGCCGACCTTGCCCACGCGCTGATGGGGCTGAACGCAGTGAAGGGCGTGGAGATCGGCGACGGCATGGAGGCCGCGCGGCAGAAGGGTACCGAGCACCGCGACGAGATCACGCCAGAGGGCTTCCTGTCCAACCACGCCGGCGGCGTGCTGGGCGGCATCTCGAGCGGCCAGGCCGTCGTCGCCCACATCGCGATCAAGCCCACCTCGTCGATGCGTCTGCCCGGCCGCTCGATCGACCTCAATGGCCAGCCGATCGAGGTCGTCACCCACGGCCGCCACGATCCCTGCGTCGGCATCCGCGCTACCCCCATCGCCGAGGCGCTGATGGCGATCGTGCTGATGGACCATGCGCTGCGCCACCGCGCGCAGTGCGGCGACGTGACGCCCGGCACGGTGCGGGTTCCGGGCTGAGTCCGCTTAATCCAGCGTCAGGCTGAGGCCCGCCGACACCGCGTAGTCGTGGGTGAGCTGGACCCCATTCACGTTCTGGTAGATCGGCAGTTCAAGCTGGCCATAGACGGATAGCTTCCTGGACAAGGCGTACGCCAGGGCCGGCACCAGCGCCGCTTCCGTCCGTCCGCTGTCGTCCGGTTCCGCATTGACCCCACGGTCGCGCCCCACATGGAGCAGGGTGCCCTGCAGGATCAGATCCAGTTTTCCGCTGACGGGGATCAGCCAGCCCGCCTGCACGCTGGCGCGCCAGCCTGGCCGGTAGCCATCCTTTTCGCTGAGAGGCGCCTGCAGCATCAGATTGGAAAACAGGCTGCCGGTCAGGGACAGCGGCGCGTAGGCCAGGCCGCCGCCCAGCAGCAGGTCGGTGGTCCCGCTGCCGGGCTGCACGCTGCGCTCCGCCTCGTCACCCTCCGCATTGCGGACATCGATTTTTCCCGTGGGCAGCTTCAGCCCGCCCTGCAGGCTCCATGATGTTGCGTTTGCGTGTTGATTGCCCGGCTGGTGACGCAGCGTCAGACGCGCATCGCTGATCTCGTCGAACTGCCAGGCTTCCGGGATGGGCGTCCCATGATGGTGATGGATATGAAGGTGGTCGCGGTTCGAATAGGGCAGCACCAGGCCTACGCTCCAGTCGGGCGCAAACCCGTATTCCAGCCCGAGCAGCGCGTTGCGGTTCAGCGTTTTGACCTCTTCGTGATGCGAGGTGATGTCGGCCTCGGAGATTTTTTGTGTGCCCGCTCTCAATTGGTCCTGCTTGAGATATTCCACCTGCCCCCAGACGCGCCAGCCCTGAGTCACCCCCTGGGTCAGCGACAGCCAGTCGTTCGAAGCGGCACAGAATGCCGCCCCGCAGCTAGCTTGAGCGCTTCCGGTCATGAGACATCCGACAATGATCAGCGTACGTAATGTTTTCATGTTGATTTCTCTCCCTGTTCTTGTGCGGCACATTGTAGTGAGCCGGGCTGCTGCTGCCGTGCGGCATATTGCCGCTCGAGTGCGGTCGTACCATTCATCGCGTCGTTTCGTACCAGGCGAGTGCCGATACAATCGCAGGTGCGTGCAGGCCGGGGTGGCCCGTCTGACTGCGCGAACCAAGGGGGAGAACATGAACGCGGCAAGACATTTCATCGCGGCTGTCCTGCTGGCGACGCTGGCGTGGCTGCCTGGGCCGTCGCTGGCCGAGCCGTCGCCGATGGCTTTCATCGACAGCCAGATCGCCGTGCATCCGGGCGAAACCGGGGTCTACGTGCTGGATACCGGGGAGCACGCCCTGCTGGCACGCGCCTGGCTGGCCGACCATGCGCAGCACTCGATCGAGGTGCAGTACTTCATCTGGAGCAGCGACAACATCGGCATCCTCGCCACCGAAGCGCTGCTGCGCGCGGCTGAACGCGGCGTCAAGGTGCGCGTCATCGTCGACGACCTGCTGATCGACGCGCCCGACAAATCGCTGCTGGCCCTGGCCCAACATCCCAACGTCGACATCCGCATCTACAACCCCAAGCACCGGGTCGGCACGCCTTTCTACAAGCGCGCGCTCAACGTGGTGACCGACTTTCGCGGCGTCAACCAGCGCATGCACGACAAGACCTTCATCGTCGACGGCAAGGTGGCGATCACCGGCGGCCGCAACATGGCCGACGAGTATTTCGATTATGACCGCGAGTACACCTTCCGCGACCGCGACGCGCTGGTGGTGGGCGATGCAGTGCAGGCGATGCGAGCGAACTTCGACGCCTTTTGGGCAAGCAAGCTCGCCGTGCCGGTGGAGGCCCTCTACGACGGCTGGGGCCTGATGCAGAAGAACGTGAAGGTCGACACCGCCGACGTGCAGACGATCTATCAAGAGCTGCGCGCCTATGCCGGCAAAGCGGAAAACTTCGCGCCGGAAGTGCGCGCCGCGATCACCGCTACGCCCGCCGCGTTCGAGCGGCTGGCGCGCGAGATGGCGTGGGGCCGGGCCGAGTTCATCCACGATGAGCCTGGCAAGAACGGCCGCCGCTGGAGTCTGGGCGGCGGCGGAAAGAGTTCCGCAGCGCTGGCGAAGCTGGTGGCCGGCGCGCGCGAATCCATCGTGATCCAGTCGCCCTACCTGGTGATGTCGGACAACGCGAAGGCGCTGCTCAAGGCGGCGGTCGTGCGCGGGGTCAAGGTGCGCATCCTCACCAACTCGCTTGCCTCCACCGACAACATGCAGGCCTTTTCCGGCTACCGCAGCCAGCGCAAACAGCTGCTGAAAATGGGCCTCGACATTCGCGAATACAAGCCCGACCCCGCCAACCGCAATGCCTTGTTCTCGCGCGCCAATCCGCCCGCCGTACCGCCGGTGTTTGCGCTGCACGCCAAGAGCATGGTGGTCGACGGCAAGATCGCCTACATCGGCACCTTCAATTTCGACCCGCGCTCGGAAAACCTCAATACCGAAGTCGGCGTGGTCGTGCATCACGCGGGGTTGGCGCAACGGCTGCTGGCGATCATGGAAGCCGACATGCGCCCGGAAAACAGCTGGAGCGCGGCCGACGCGCCCGATCAGTATGTGCCGCTGACCAAGCGCGGCCAGGTGCGGCTGTGGCAGTTGCTGCCGCTGAAGCCCCTGCTGTAAGTCGCATCCGTGCGCCCGGGACTTTGACGAATCGGCCGCGTGGGCTAGGGTTCAAATTCCTGCATTCCGCGGCCTGACCCATGCGACTTCCCATCAGCCTTAAAATCTTCAGCATCACCACGGCCCTGCTGGTGCTGATGGTGGTCGTCACCTGGCTGTCGGTGCTCAACTTCCGCCAGCTCAACAACCAGGTGCGCGCGCTGTCCGACTGGTATCTGCCGCTGCAGCAGCAGGTGGCTAGCGTCGAAATCCTCATCCGCCAGCAGATCGTGCACATGGAACGGGTGATGGCGGGGATGGAAGTGGCCAAGCCCGACCCCGAATTCCTCGCCAACGAATCGAACGGCTTCGACATGCGCGGGGTCAATGCCGACCAGATCGTCGATTCCTCGCTGCGCATGCTGGGCGAGGCCGAGGCGCAAAAGGACCTCAAACTCGACCGCGTGACCCTCGCCGTGCTGGGCAAGCAGCTGCCCGCGATCCAGACCGCACGCCAGCACTTTCACAGGACCTTCCGCCTGTTCCAGATCGAGGCGCAGGAAGGCACGCCACGATCGCAAAAAATCGTCCGCGAAACCCTGCTGCGCGAGAAGGATACCGTCGATATCGAAATCGGCAAGACCATCGACATCCTCAACAGACTGACCCAGGACACCGCCATCCAGGCCAAGAAGGAGGAGAAACGCGCCACCACGCTCAACTGGATCGTCACCGCGATCGCCACCGCGCTCGGACTGATCTTTGCCGGCTTCGTCACGCGCTCGCTGGTCGATCCGGTCAAGCGCCTGGTGGGCGGCACGCGCGCGGTGGAAGCGGGCGACCTCGATGTGGAAATCCTGGTGCGCACTCACGACGAACTGGCCACACTGGCCACCTCGTTCAACCACATGGTGGTCGGGCTGCGCGAGAAGGAGCGCATCCGCGATACCTTCGGCCAGTACGTCGACCCGCGCATCGTGAAGAGCCTGCTGGAAAACCGCATCCCGGCCGATCGTGGCGAGCGCCAAGTGATGACGGTGTTCTTCTCCGACCTGCAGGACTTCACCCGCCTGTGCGAGGGCCTGACGCCGGACGCCGCGGTGCGTTTCCTCAACCGCTATTTTTCGCTGATGTCCGAGGTGATCCGTGCCCGGCAGGGCATCGTCGACAAGTACATCGGCGACTCGGTCATGGCCTTCTGGGGCCCGCCCTTCACCGATCCCGCCGACCACGCCACTCTGTGCTGCCTCGCCGCCCTGGAACAGATGGCCCGCATGGAAGCTTTCCGCGCCTGGCTGCCCGAGATGTTCGGCGTCGCCCACGGCCTGCCCGTGGTCAACGTGCGCATGGGCATCGCCAGCGGCGAGGTGACGGTGGGCAACATCGGCTCCGAAACCTCGCGCGGCTACACCGTCATCGGCGACACCGTGAACCTCGCGTCACGACTGGAGCAGGCCAACAAGTTCTACGGCACGCGGATTCTGGTGAGCGAGACGACGCGGAATCTGGCGGGCGACACCCTGGCCTTCCGCGAAATCGACAGTCTGCGCGTCGCCGGCAAGCTGGAGACGGTGCGGGTGTATGAATTGCTGGGGCTGGCAGCGGAGTTGAGCGAAAGCGACCGGCAGCGGGTGCAGGCCTACGAGGCCGGGCTGGCGCGCTACCGTGCGCAGGACTGGGATGCGGCCGAAGCGGCGTTCCGCGAATGCCTTGCGATCGAACCGAAGGATCAGCCCAGCCAGGTCATGCTGGAGCGGATCGCGGCGTTCCGGCAGGCGTCGCCAGAGGCGGGGTGGGATGGGGTTTGGGTGGCGGTGAGTAAGTAAAGGACGCCGTGAACGCAGGGTTAGGTCGCACTCTTTGCCCTCCGTGCCCAACGCTCTGAGCGGATGCCCCTAGCAAGTACAGGAACCACTATCTCCATTTGGTCCGGATTACCTTGACCAGGAAATGAGAAGAGGCGGTACTCGATCTGAAGAAGCGCTGCGCCATCACGGATCGACTCCATCGCCGCTGTTCCAGATGCCCAGAATTCGTGAATCATGTGATCCATCTGAAATAGGCAGTCGTCCGTGTAGGAATAGTCGTTGAGAGGAATCCTCTGTCCATCTTCGAACGTGACTATGCAATCAAGCTGGTTGAGGTAGGCTGACAGCCGAAAGCCGAGTCCACCCTTGCAATGGATCATGAAGTATGTGTGTAGGCGAACGGCGACAGACCAGTCACGTTTTCGATAGAGCCGTATTGAAGTGTCGGCTAGCCGAAGCATTCTGTTAACAATCAAGACGGATCATGTTTTGTATGCTGCATGCGGCAGTCTCACGCCGCTTCGGCATGCAACCGCACCCCAAGTGCTCGTGCCACCTTGAGCACGGTCGCAAAACTCGGATTGCCATTCTCGCTGAGTGCCTTGTAGAGACTTTCCCGGCTCAGCCCTGCATCGCGCGCAACCTGCGACATGCCCTTGGCGCGGGCGATGTCGCCCAGTGCGCGGGCGATGCCAGCGGCATCGTCGGGCGCCTCTTCCAGCCAGGCGTCGAGGTAGGCGGCCATTTCCTCGGGGGTGCGAAGCTGCTCGGCCACGTCGTAGGGCACGGTCTTCGTTTTGACGGTAAGTTTGGTCGAAGTCTTGGGCATTGTGGGTTACTCCTGCAAATTGCTGGCGAGCGTGGTGGCCGTCTTGATGTCCTGCTGCTGCGTCGACTTGTCGCCGCCGGCGAGCAGGATGATCAATTCCCCGTTTCGCTCCATGTAATACACGCGGTAGCCGGGGCCGACGTCGATCTTCAATTCGGACACGCCGTGCGTGAGATTGCGATGCTGCCCGGGATTGCCGTGCGCCAGCCGGTCCACGCGCATCTGGATACGGGCGCGAGCGGCGCGATCCTTCAGGTCATTGATCCAGTCCCGATAGACCTCGGTCATCGAAACGCGCATGCCCAAAGTGTATCCTATGAACTACAGTTGTCAAGAATGCGACGAGGAACGCTATTCGACAATTCCCTCATCCCCATGACACGTGCACCCCGGCTCCTTGCTGGTGGAGTTGTCGCAGCACACGATCTTGCCGGCGCGGCAGCCGCAGATGCCTTTGTGGTCCTTGCAGCAGGCTGTCTGGATCTGGGCGAGTTGCATGCCCTTGGCTTTCGCGAGGCAGGCCTCGGGTGAAATCGGTTTCGGCTGTGCGGCAGCAGGCGCAGGGTCCACGGTCGAATCGGCGGCGGCCGGGAGCATGAAGCAGGCCGGGACAAAGGCCAGCAGGGCGAGCAGGGAACGGATGCGCATGGAAGTCTCCTTGAGAGAAGCGGGCTGCCTCACTATAGCCGATCGGTCACGACCTTAGGTGTCGCGCAACAGCAGCCCCAGCATCAGCGCGGCCGCCACCAGGATCGCCGCCAGCAGGGTGAAGGCGCTGGCGTAGCCGGCGACGCCGACTATGAAACCGGTGAGCACCGGGCCGATCGACTGGCCGACGTCCATCACCGTGCGCAGCACGCCCATCGACGAGCCGTAGCGGCCGTCGCGGGTGAGGTCGGCGACGAGTGCGGCGGTGGACGAGGTGACGGTGGCGAAGCCGAGGCCGAACGCGAGGCTCAGCACCGACAGGCCGATAAAGCTGGGGAAATAGGGCAGCAGCACGACGCTCGCCGCGCCGATCAGCAGGCCCGGCAGGATGACGCGGCGGCGGCCGATGCGGTCGGACACCCTGCCCATCAGCGGCTTGGCGAACACGATGCTGACAAGCTGCACGCCGAGGATGACGCCGATCTGCCACGCGGGGATGCCGAGCGATGACGCGTACAGCGCGAGGAAGGCCTCGATGGCGCCGAACACCAGGTATTGCGCCGCCTCCACCGTGCTCACCAGCATGATGCCGCGGTCGCGCAGCACGTTTCTGAGGCTTGCCCAGAAATGCGGCAGTTCCAGTTTGGTTTTGGGAAGGGGCTCGTGGTCGCGCTGCGCCAAGACCGCCCCGTCAGGGGCGAGCGTCTGGCGGCGTACCCCTTGCGGGTGCAGCAGCAGGCCGGCCGCCAGCGCCAGCACGCCGGCGATCGCGCAGGCGATGTACACGGCGCCGAAGCTTGCCAGCGAGATCAGGGTGCCGCCGAGAAACGGCGCGATCGAGCGCCCGACGATGGTGACCGACGAATAGGTGGAAAGCCGCGCCGCGCGGTCGGCGCTGTAGCGCTCGGCGATGGCCGCGCTCGCAACCGTGCCGAAGATCGCGGTGGCGAAACCATGATAGAAGCGTACCGCCATCAGCTGCCAGGCGGTTTCGATCACCAGATAGAGGAAGGGCGCGGTGGCGAACACGATAAGCGAGGCCAGCAGCACGCGCCGCTTGCCCAGATGATCGGACAGCGCCCCGGCGGGATAGCTGATCAGGACGCCGGGGATGGTCGACGCCATGACGATCCAGCCGATTTCGGCGGGCGTGGCGCTGAGCGAGGCGGCGAACAGCGGCAGCACCGGCGTCTTCGACAGCGTGGAGCTGAAGATGGCCAACCCGCCGATGAGGGCGATGAGGACGAAGAAGGAGGGATGGGCGGGTTTCATCGGGTATCGTGCATTGGGTATTTTTCGAATGTAGTGCGAAATCGTGCCGCCTGCGAAAAAATGATGAGCATGATCAAAGCCCATCCCCCGCCGGTCCTGTTCGGCGCCTTCGACCGCCACAATTTCGGCGACCTGCTGTTCCCGCATCTGCTGGCGGCGCTGCTGCCTGGGCGGACGTTCGGGTTCGCCGGACTGGCGGCGCGCGATCTGCGGACCTTCGGCGGCCATCAGGTCACACCGCTCCCCGAGCGACCGAGCGAACTGATCCATGTCGGCGGCGAACTGCTGACCTGCAGCGCCTGGCAGGCTGCGGTCATGCTGCTCGAACCGTCGGCCGCCACGAAAGCCATCGCATGCTACGACGCTGACCCGGCGGCGGCCGCAGCGTGGGCGGCGCGGCAGCTCGGCACGTCGCGCAGCATGCCCTATGTCATCGGCCGCGGTGTGCTGGCGCCAGGCGGCAAGCTGGTCTTCAACGCCGTGGGCGGCGTCGAGTGGCATACCCTCACGGTCGCGCAGCGCGATGAGGTGAGGGCAGCGCTACGGCAGGCGGACTGGTTGAGTGTGCGCGACCACGTCACCCAGGCCGCCCTGGGTGCGGAGGGGATCGACGCCCCGCTGTGTCCCGACCCGGCCGTGATGGTGGCGGAATGCTTCGGCGAAACCATCCGCCAGCATCAGCAGCTGGGCGCGGTGCAAGCCGTGCGGGATGCCTTTCCGCAGGGTTATCTCGCCTGCCAGTTCAGCGCGGACTTCGCCGACGACGCCAGCCTCGATGCGCTGGCGCGAGGGCTGGCGCGTGTGGCGGCCGAGACCGGCCTCGGGCTGGCGTTGTTCCGCGCCGGCGCGGCGCCCTGGCATGACGATCCGGCGCTTTACGAAAAGCTCCTCCGCCGACTGCTGCCGGGAACGGCGCAGCTGTTCCCGGCGCTGCATCTGTGGGACATCTGCGCCCTCATCGCCGCCAGCCGCGGCGTGGTCGCAAGCAGCCTGCACGGACGCATCGTCGCGCTGGCCTATGGCCTGCCGCGCGTCAGCCTCGCGCTGCCGTCACAGGACGTCCATCCCGGCAAGGTGGCGGCGTTTGCCGAAACCTGGGAGCCGGAAGCCATCCCGCGCAGCGTGACGCTCGAGCGGATCGAATCCTCGGTGCTGCAGGCGCTTGCGGTGCCCGCCGATGTGCTTCGCGACAACGCTGCGCAACTGCGCGCGCGCTACCGGGAAAGCCAGGCGAAGTGGAGCGCCCTGTTGCCGCTTGCGGGTCTTGCGCAATAATCCGGGGATTCCGCCTTCCGGTCCTGACCCATGCCGATTGCCACGCTGCCTCCCGCCGACCTGCGCCTCACCCTTGATCCCGACGCATTGGGATTTGCCGACACCGCCGAACTGGTGGAGGAGCCGCTGCCGTGGATCGGCCAGGCACGTGCCGAGGCAGCTGCGCGTTTTGGCCTCGCCATGGACCAGCCCAACTACAACATCTTCGTGCTCGGTGAGGTGGGCAGCGGCCGCTCGTCGCTGCTCAAGCAGGCGATGCGCGAGGTTGCGGCGAACAAGCGGGTGCCGCCCGACCTCTGTTATCTGCACAACTTCGACGCCCCTGAACGGCCGCTGGCGTTGCGCCTGCCGGCCGGCGAGGGGCGCCTGCTGCGCCAGTCGCTGGCGCAGGCGGTGAAGACGCTGCAGAACGAGATCCCGAAGCGGCTCGAAGGCCAGGACTACAAGGCCGAGAGCGAACGCATCGAGAAGGCCTGGAAGGACGACGTGGCGCGTCACTACGCCGAACTGACGGCGTTTGCCGAGGCACGCAGCTTTTCGCTGCACCGCGAGGCCGGGCGCATGGTGTTCACGCTGACTGGCAAGAAGGGCCAGGCGCTCACCGAGGACGAGGTGCTGGCGCTGCCGAAGGCGCGCCGCGCCGCGGTGGAGCAGGCCGAGCAGGAACTGCGCGCCGAGATCACCCGCTACATCGAGAAGACCCAGCCGCTGGAGCGTGCGATGAACGAGGCGCTGGCGGCGCTGCGCCGGCAGGTGGTGAAGCCGCTGGTCGAGCGGGAGCTGCAGGCGATCCGCGACGGTCTCAAGAAGCAGATCAAGGACGCCGCCAAGCTCAATGCCTGGCTCGACGCGATCGAGCAGGATGTGTTCGACAACCTGGAACTGTTCAGCGGCGGCGAGGAAGACGAAGGCCGGCAGGAAACCCTGCAGATGGTGCTGGCGCGCTACCGCGTCAACCTGGTGGTCGACAACGGCGGGCTGACCGGCGCGCCGGTGATCGTCGAGGACAACCCGCTGTTCCGCGCGCTGTTCGGCAGCATCGAATACCAGTCCGAGAACGACGTGCTGATGACCGACTTTTCGCGCATCCGCGCCGGCAGTCTGCTGCAGGCGCATGGCGGTTTTCTGATGCTGCACCTGCAGGACGTGCTGGCCGATCCGCTGGTGTGGGAGAAGCTGCGGCGCTTTCTGCGCAGCGGGCGGCTGCAGATCGAGGAGCCGGGCGTGTCGTTCTCGCCGATCGCGGCGGTGTCGCTGGTGCCGGAGGCGGTCGACGTCGACGTCAAGCTGGTGCTGGTCGGCTCGCGCGAGCAGTACTACGAGCTGCAGGAGGCGGCGCCGGAATTCGCCCGCCATTTCCGCGCCAAGGTCGATTTCGCCGACAGCTTCGTCGCCAGCGCGGACACCCGCCGCGCCTCGGCGATTTTCGTCGCCCATGCCTGCCGCGAGCACGGCCTGCCGCATTTTTCGGCGGCGGCGGTGGCACGCCTGCTCGAGGAATCGCACCGCGAGGCGGGCGACCAGGCGCGCGAAAGCGCGATTTTCGCGCGCACCGAGGCGACGGTGATGGAAAGCGCGGCGATTTGCCGCGCGCGCGGGCCGGGGCTGGTGACGGCTGCCGACGTCGAGGCGGCGCTTGCGGCGCACACCGCGCGGCACGATTACCCCGAGCAGCGCCTGCGCGAGGAAATCGCCGAAGGCGACGTGCTGATCGAACTCACCGGTGCGCGCGTGGGCCAGGTCAACGGCCTCACCCAGATCGATCTCGGCGACTACCGCTTCGGCCTGCCGGTGCGGCTGTCGGCGCGCACCTACGCGGGCGAGGACGGCCTGCTCAACATCGAGCGCGAGGTGGAGTTGTCCGGCCCGATCCACGACAAGGGCGTGTTCATCCTCCAGAACTACCTGGCGGGACTGTTTGCGCATCTGGCGCCGCTGTCGCTCAACGCCTCGATCGTGTTCGAGCAGCAGTACCACGAGGTGGAAGGGGACTCTGCCTCGTGCGCCGAACTGTATGCGCTGCTGTCGGCGCTGTCCGGCCTGCCGCTCAGGCAGGGCATCGCTGTCACCGGCGCGGTCAACCAGCACGGCGAGGTGCTGCCGGTGGGCGCCATCAACGAAAAGATCGAGGGCTGGTTCCGCGTCTGCGAGGCGGCGGGGCTGGACGGCAGCCAGGGCGTGCTGATCCCCGCGCGCAACCGCCGCCACCTGATGCTGGCGCCGCGGCTGGTGGAGGCGGTTGCTGCGGGGCGCTTCCAACTCCATGCCGCCGACCACGTGAGCGAGGGCCTCGCGCTGCTGGCCGGCGTGGCGGCGGGCGAACCCGACGCAGCGGGGCACTACCCCCACGCCAGCGTGCTGGGGCACGCGCAGGACACCCTGCTCGCGTATCGCCGCGCCTGCCAGCAGGTGGAACACCCCAAGCCGCCGCGCCGGCATTTCCGTGCAGGCGACCGGCCGCAGCGGCGATAACGCGCCTGCAGACGGACAGCGTTGGACTATATTGAGAAATGTCCAATCGTTTTGCTAGGAGCCGGTCATGAAAGCACTGCATCGCATGGAACGTTTTCTCGACGAGCACATGATTCCGTTCGACCTCGTGGCGCACCCGCACAGCCAGACCAGCGTCGAAACGGCGCGTGCCGCCGGGGTGCCCCCCGAGCGAGTGGCCAAGGGCGTGCTGCTCGACGGCATCGGCTGCCAGATGGTGGCGATGATCCCCGCCAACCAGGAAGTCCATCTCGGCAAGCTGGGACTGGACCACGGCGTCGAGTTCAGCCTGGCCGACGAAGCCAGCGTGAGCCGCCTCTTCAGCGAATGCGAGCCCGGCGTGGTGCCTGGCCTGCCGAACGCCTGGGGGGTGGAAATGGTGTGGGACGACGATCTGATGGCGCAGCCGGATATCTACCTGGAAGCTGGAGACCACGAGCGCCTGCTGCACATTGAAACCCGCTACCTGCGCGAGGTGTTCGGCGACGCCCCGCACTGTCACTTCAGCCAGCCGCGGATGTCGCATCACTGAGCGGCAGGTCTGCGATAGTGCCGTCGCAGGGATGGCGCGTGTAGAGTCGGGTGTGATATGAATGGGAAGGCGTTGCGTGCGCTGAACGATTCCCTGTCCACACTGTCTCCATGCCGTGAACCGAAACGCCTCCGACAATCCACATCAACGCCTTGGGAAGGGGATGGCCCTGGTCGCCAGCCTGCTGGTACTGGGGATGTTCTATCTCTATTTCGAAAACAGTCTGCAGGCACGCGACAACCCCAATCGCCAGCTGCAGATCGCGCCCGGCGGCGAACTGGTGCTGAAGCGCAGCCGCGATGGCCATTACATCTTCCCCGGCACCATCAACGGCCAGCCGGTCAGCTTCCTGCTCGATACCGGCGCCACGCTGGTGTCAGTGCCGGCGCACCTGGCGCGCGAACTGGGCCTGAAAGCGGGTGCGTACCAGCAGGCCATCACCGCCAACGGCACGGTGACGACGCGTATGACCCGCCTGGATGCGCTGGCATTCGGGCCGTTCGAGATCCGGGCTGTGCCCGCCAGCCTCAATCCCGGCATGCGGGGAGACCAGGTGTTGCTGGGGATGAGCGTGCTGAAGCATCTGGAGTTTGCCCAGCGTGGCGACACCCTGGTGCTGCGCCCACTTGGGGGAGGGTGATAAATAGCTTGGTCATCCTGCTTATCTGTGTTATTAATGTCCCATCTGTTGGATTCAAGCTTTAAATTGCGGTACCTCTGGTAAGCGTTTTCCTTGAAATTCGATCGATAGGGCATGTCGCCCAATTTTTTTTGATAGATAGGAAACAAAAGATGGAAACGGGTACTGTTAAGTGGTTCAACGATGCAAAAGGTTTTGGTTTCATCACCCCGGATAACGGCGGCGAGGATCTGTTTGCACACTTCTCTGCAATCAACTCCAGCGGCTTCAAGTCCCTGCAGGAAAACCAGAAAGTCAGCTTCGAAGTGACGACTGGCCCCAAGGGCAAGCAAGCTTCCAACATCCAGATCGTTTCGTAATTTTTACGATCTGATGTGAAAAACCCCGGTTCGCCGGGGTTTTTTTATTGCTGAATTTCGAGTGAACATCCATGGCGCTTAAAGCCACCATCTACAAAGCCGACCTGCAGATTGCGGACATGGATCGCCATGTCTACGGAGATCACGCGCTGACCATCGCGCGGCATCCCTCCGAAACCGACGAGCGCATGATGGTGCGGGTGCTGGCCTATGCGCTTTACGTCCAGGACGGCATCGCCTTTACCAAGGGGCTGTTCGACGTCGACGAGCCGGAAGTGTGGGTGAAGAACCTGGCCGGCGAGATCACCCTGTGGATCGACCTCGGCCAGCCTGACGACGCGCGCATCCGCCGTGCCTGCAGCCGCGCCGAGCAGGTCGTGGTGCTGTGCTACAGCAGCAGCTGCGAGGTATGGTGGAAGCAGATCGCGAGCAAGCTCACGCGCTTTTCCAACCTGACCGTGCTGCAACTGCCCGCTGACACCGCCCAGGCGCTGGCCGCCCTGGCCGAACGCAGCATGCGCCTGCAATGCATGGTGCAGGACGGCGAAATCTGGATGAACGCGGACACGCAGAGCGTGCCTGTAAAGCTGACGCCCCTTCAATCCGCTGCGTGAGCGTGGTTGTTGCCGACTTGTCGGCTTTACAATCACGGCCTCCCCCTTGCAGGGACAGCCACGGCCTGCCCCTTGCGGGTGAAACCCTCATTTGGCCGGTGGGCAATTCTTGATGCAGACCGTTTCGCTTACCCGCTGGCCGCCACAGGAGACGAAGCAGGCGTCATAGGCCGGCAGGCAGCCGCAATCTTCCTGGCAATTCGACTTCACCAGCTGTGCGCGCACGCTGTCGCGCGTCGGCATCACCGGTTCGCGATAGGGGGGCGGAAAATAAGGCCCCGGCCACGGATCCCACCAGTAAGGGTAGTGAAATGGATAGCTGTGCATCCATTCGAAGCGCAGCTGCATTTCGTAGTGCCGCAAGTCAGCAGCGTATTGCCTCAGTTCGAGTTCATACCGCTTCAACGCCTCGGTATAGCGCGCCTCAACCTGCGGTTCGATGGCTTTCGCACAGGACTGGTAGCGGGTCTGGCAATCCGCCTGGCAGGCGCTTTTCTTCGCTTCGCATTGCTGCACGCATGCACGGCCCTGTTCATCGGCCGGCGGAATCAGGCGCACGGTCGTTTGGTACTGCGGCGTGGCGCAGCCCGCCAACAAAGTAAACAGGAAAAGCGCAACACAAGGCAGGGAGGTCAGGCGCATCAGGCAATCCATCCAAGACATACGCTTACTTGCAGCATAGGACTTTTTAAAGATTACAGCGCGCCAAGAAAGCGACCCTCGAGCTCCTGCAGATTGAGTTCCTGCAGGATCTGCTGCAGGCGCTCGCGCGCATTGCGGCGTGCAGTGCCGGTTTTGGTGGCGACGATCAGCTCGTTCTTCAGCGAATGCTCCCAGCCGACCAGTTCGGTGACGGTGACCTGGTAGCCATGCGATTCCAGCTGCAGGCAGCGCAGCACGTTGGTGAGCTGGCTGCCGAACTCGCGGGTGTGGATGGGGTGGCGCCAGATTTCGGACAGCGCGGTTTTGCCGAAGGACTCGTTCTTGTGCTTTCTTAATACGGCGGCGACCTCGGCCTGGCAGCACGGCACCAGCACGATGTGGCGGGCCTGCTTGGCGAGCGCGAACTGGATGGCGTCATCGGTCGCGGTGTTGCAGGCATGCAGCGCGGTGACGATGTCGATGGTGGGCGGCAGTTGCTCGGAACGGATCGAATCGGCGACCGTCACGTTAAGGAAGGACATGCGAGGAAAGCCCAGCCGCGCCGCCAGTTCGCGCGATTTTTCCACCAGTTCGTCGCGGGTTTCGATGCCGTAAATGTGGCTGCCTGCACGGTCCTTCAGATACAGGTCGTACAGGATGAAGCCGAGATACGACTTGCCGGCGCCGTGATCGGCCAGCGTCAGCGTGTCCTGGCGGCTCAGCACGTCGTCGAGCAGCGGCTCGATGAAATGGCACAGGTGATAGACCTGCTTCAGCTTGCGGCGGCTGTCCTGGTTGAGCTTGCCGTCGCGCGTCAGGATGTGCAGTTCCTTCAAGAGCTCGATCGACTGCCCGGGGCGCAGCACCTCGGCGAGCGGGTCGGCGTAGGCGGTTTGGGGTTGCTGCTTCATGCCGCGCCGGACCGTGCCGGCTCCAGCAGGCGCACTTCGCGCTGCGGGAAGGGGATGGCGATGCCGCGATCGCGGAAAGTTTCCAGCACGCCGCGGGTGATGTCGCTCGACAGCGCATGGTAGTCCGCCACCGCCGCCCACGGCCGGATCGCGATGTTGACGCTGGAATCCGACAAGGCCAGCACGTGGATCAGGGGCGCCGGCTCGCGCAGGATTTTCGGATGCGCGGCGAGCAGGTCGCCGATCGCCGCCAGCGCCAGCTTCAGATCGGTGTCGTAGGCTACAGGGACGACCACCTCGAGTTGGCGCAGGGTGCCGAAGTTGTGCAGGATTTCGCCGACGATCTTGCGGTTGGGGATCACCACGCGCGAGCGGTCGGGATGGCTCAGCACGGTATTGAAGAGCTTGATCTCCTCGACCATGCCTTCCTCGTCGACGATGGAAATGTATTCGCCGACATGGAACGGCCGGGTGAAGATGATGGTCAGCCCCGCCGCCAGGTTGCCCAGCACGCCCTGCATCGCCAGCGCGACGCCAGCGCCCGCCACGCCCAACCCGGCGATCAGCGGCAGCAGTTCCACCCCCAGGTTCTGCAGCGCCATGATGAGGAAGAGCCCCAGCACCAGCAGCCGCACGATGCGTACCAGCAGCAGGCGCAGGGTTTCGTCGAGATGGATCTTCACCAGCATCGAGTCGGCCACACGACCCACCCAGCGGCCGACGAAATAGCCTGCCACCAGGATCAGCAGGGCGACCAGCACCTTGGGGCCGAACTGGATGGCGAGGTCGATCGTGGTCTTCTGGGCGTGCTCAAGCACTTGAAATGGTTCGTCCATGGTCGATCCGAAAAGAGGCGGAAGGACGAAGGGTATCAAAACCCCTGGCGGGGCAGAACCGCTTCGAATTTATCCGGAAGCGCAGTTTCCGGGATAATGCCGCCTTGCTGAAAGGGTTATAACCGTGTCTGTCGTCAACATCTCCTGCTACAAGTTCGTCACCCTCGAAGACCGCGAGGCGCTCAAGGCCGATCTCACGGCCCGCTGCCTCGCGCTCGGCCTCAAGGGCACCATCCTGCTCGCGCCGGAGGGCATCAACGTGTTCCTCGCCGGCGCACGCGCGGCGATCGACGCCATCGTCGCCCACCTGCATGCCGATCCGCGCTTCGCCGACCTGGCGCCCAAGGAAAGCCTCTCGGCCGAGCCGCCGTTCAAACGGATGCGGGTACGGCTGAAGAAGGAAATCATCACCATGAAGCATCCGCTGATCCGCCCGGAAGCGGGCCGCGCGCCGTCGGTGGCCGCCGCCACGCTGAAGCAATGGCTGGATCGCGGGGCGGACGACGAAGGCCGCCCGGTGGTGATGCTGGATACCCGCAACGACTACGAAGTCGCGGCGGGCACCTTCGAGAACGCCGTCGACTACGACATCGACGTGTTCAGCGAATTTCCGCCGCGCCTGGCCGAGCACCTCGGCGACTTCGGCGGCAAGACCGTGGTGTCGTTCTGCACCGGCGGCATCCGCTGCGAAAAGGCCGCCATCCACATGAAGGAAATCGGCATCGAGCGCGTCTACCAGCTTGAAGGCGGCATCCTCAAATATTTCGAGGACGTCGGCGGCGCACACTACCACGGCGACTGCTTCGTGTTCGACGAGCGCGAGGCGGTGAGCGCCGACCTGCAACCGGCATCCGGGCGCCTGCACCGCTGAACCTTACGAACAGGGCGCCGTGGTCGGCTTCAGCGTGGCGCTGTTCGGGGACATGGTGGTGCGGGGCGGGTGAAAGCCTAGTTCCCGGACTGGCATTTCTTCAAGTAGCTGCTCTTCGCCGCACCGGCCAGCTTCTTCGAAACCGCCTGCTCGGTGCAGAAAGGCTCCAGGCCCTCGGCCATGCACTTTTTCGTGAAGCTGTTCTTCACGGCGCCCGCCAGCTTCTTCTCCGCAGCGCCCGCCTCGCAGCGATCGCGGACGCATTTCTTGACGAAGCTGTGCCTAGCCGCGCCGGAAAGCTTTTTCTCGGCCGCTGTGGTCAGGCATGCGGAGTCGGCCGCAAATGCCGAAATGGACAACAGGGCCGAAGCGAGGGCGGCGAGTACGCTCTTCATGAAGTTCTCCAGTTTGTTTTTTCGTTAATGATCAATCTTAGGGCGTTTTGTCCGCACGGGGGGATCGAACGCTTTCGAGGCTTCACCCCAGCGCCCGGATCGACTGCATCGGCGGCACCCGGGTTATGTGGCGCGTGGTGAGCCAGCCGCTCATGCCCACCAGCAGCGCGCCGGCCGTGGGAAGAGCGAGCCACAGCCACGGATGGAGGCGAACCGGCAGATCGAACAGCCGATCGGCGATGAGCGCCATCGCGATTTCGGCGCAGACGCTGGCGAGCAGACCGGCCAGTACGCCGAGCGCGATGAACTCGCTCCACAGCCCCTTCGCCAGATAGGCGCGCTGGGCGCCCAGGGTGCGCAGCAACACCGCTTCCTGCTGGCGCGCGTCGAGGCTGGCCAGGAGCGTGGCGACGACCACCGCCATGCCGGCGGCGAGCAGGAATCCCAGCAGCAGCTGGATCGCGCCGATGATCTGCGCGAACACCGCCTCGATGTTGGCGATCAGCTTGTCGAGGGCGAGGATGGTGATGCCGGGGAAGGTCTTGACGAAACCGGGCAGCATGTCGGCGGCGTCCGGCGGCACGTAGACGCTGGCGATCGAACTGGCGGGCAGGGTGTCGAGTTGGCCGGGGGCGAAGATGACGAAGAAGTTGGGCTGCATCGATTCCCATTTCACGCTGCGGATGCTGCTGATGCGCGCAGCGATCGTCTGGTCGCCGGACTCGAAGCCGAGCGTGTCGCCGAGGGCGAGGTTCAGCCGCTCGGCCATGCCGGATTCGACCGAGATCTCCGGGCCGCGGCGCTCCCCATGCCAGGTTCCGGCCAGTATGGCGTTGTTGGCGGGCAGGGTGGCGGTCCAGGTGAGGTTGAGCTCGCGCCGCAGGGTGTTGCTGTCGCGCGCTTCCGGCGGCAGCGTGTCGGCGATGGGTATGCCGTTCTTGCTGACCAGGCGGCCGCGCACCATGGGATAGAGCTCGGAGGCTTCGAGGCGGTGCTCGGCGAGGAAATCGGCTACGGCCTGCTGCTGGTGCGGCGCGATGTTCACCAGGAAATAGTTCGGCGCGTTTTCCGGCAGCTGCTGGCGCCAGCCGTCGATGAGGTCGCTGCGCACCAGCGCCAGCAGGGCCACCAGGAACAACGCCAGGGTGAAGGCGCCGAGCTGCAGGGTGCTGTCGAAGCGATGGCGCAGCATCTGCGCGAGACCGAATCGCAGCGGGCCGTAGCTGATTTTCTGCACGCCGCGTCCGGCCACCAGCGCCAGCCGCGCCAGTAGCATCAGCACGATGACCAGCGCAGCGAGCGCGCCGACAAAGCCGGCGACCAGCTTGGCGTCACCGGCGTACCACGCGATCAGGATCAGCAGCGCCGAGCCGCTGACGCTGGCGCTGAGCCAGGCCGCAGCGGGCAGCGGCGGCAGGTCGCGCCGCAGCACCCTCAGCGGCGGTACCCGGATCAGGCGCATCAGCGCGGGCAGGCTGGCGCCCGCGAGTGCCAGCAGACCGCTGACCACGGCGACCCCGACTGGTGCAACGCCGAGCGAGGGCAGGCGGGTGACGGCATCCGGCAGGATCAGCCCGGCCAGCGCCTGCTGCATCAGCGCGCCGATCGCCACGCCGGCGAGGCTGCCCAACAGCCCCAGGGTGAGCAGCTGCACGGCATAGAGCACGCGCAATTGCGCGGTGGTGGCGCCCATGCAGCGCAGCAGCGCGGCCTGGTCGTAATGGCGCAGTGCGTGCCGGTGCGCGGCGATGGCGATGGCCGCCACCGACAGCAAGAGGCTGATCAGTGCGGTGAGCTGCAGGTAATGGTCGGCGTTGGCAAACGCCCCGCGCAGGGTTTCGACGCCGTCGCGCGAGCCGATCAGGCGCTGGGTGGTTTCCAGGATCGGCTTCAGTGCGGCACTGAAATGAGAGAGCGGCTCCGGCTCGCCGGCGAACTGGTAGAGGTAGGTGAGCCGGCTGCCGGGTTGCAGCACGCGGGTGGCTTCGATTTCGTCTGCGCGCAGGAACACGCGTGGGGCAAAACCGAACACGCCGCCGAGCTGGCCCGGTTCCTCGACCACCACGCCGGCGATGCGGAACGTGGATTCGCCGATCTGCACCGCATCGCCGACCGCGGCATTCAGGAGCGTCAGCAGTTCCTGGTCGACATAGACCGCGCCGGGCGGCGGCTGCGCCGGGCGCGGTGTGCCGGCCTCGAAGGGACGGTCGGCGATGCGCACCTCGCCGCGCAGCGGGTAGGCGGCGTCGACTGCGCGCACGGTCGCCAGCTGGAAGGCGTCGCCGCGACTGACCATGCTGGCGAACTCGAGCGCGCTGCTGGTGCGCAGGCTGTGGGCAGGCCACGCACCGATCGGCCGCGGGCTGGTGACGAGCAGGTCGGCGCCGAGGAAGCTCGCGCCCTGTTCGCTCATCGCGCGCTTGATGCGGTCGCCGAGAAAGCCGGTGGTGGAGACGCTGCCGACGCCGATGATCAGCGCCAGCAGCAGCACGCGCCATTCGCCGCTGGCGTTTATGCCCTTCAGGGTGCGTTCGCGCCGCAGCAGCCAGAGTCCGAGCCTGGCGAAGCTCATGCGAGGGCCGTCTCGTGCACGCGGCCGGCAACCAGGTGCAGCCGGCGCTGGCAGCGCGAGGCGAGCGCATCGTCGTGGGTGACCAGGATCAGCGTGGTGTGCGCGGAGGTGTTGAGTTCGAACAGCAGGTCGATGATGCGCGCGCCGGTGTCGGCGTCGAGGTTGCCGGTGGGCTCGTCGGCGAACACGATTTCGGGGTCGGTGGCGAAGGCGCGCGCGATGGCGACGCGCTGCTGCTCGCCGCCGGAGAGTTGGCGCGGTGTGTGGCCGGCGCGGGCGGAAAGCCCGACGCGGTCGAGCCAGTGAGCGGCGCGTTCGCGCGCGTCGGCGCGGCCGGCGAGTTCCAGCGGCAGCAGGATGTTTTCCAGCGCGGTGAGCGCGGGCAGCAACTGGAACGACTGGAACACGAAGCCGATGCGGCCGGCGCGCAGCCGCGCGCGGGCGTCCTCGTCCAGATTGCCGAGGCGCTGGCCGAGCAGCATGATCTCGCCTGCCGACGGCTGGTCGAGCCCGGCCAAAAGGCCGAGCAGGGTGGACTTGCCGGAACCCGAGGCGCCGGTAATGGCCAGCGTTTCGCCCGCCTGGACGGCAAGCTCGACTTCGCTCAGGATGGCGAGCAGACCGTCGGCAGTCGGCACCTGCTGGGACAGGGCGCGGGCGGCGACCACGGCGTTGGGGAACTGGGCACTGTCGAGAGGCGTCATTGGGTTGGGATCAGATGAAGGTCAATGGATGAATTATCGCTTGTGGTTGCTATGGGTGCTGTGGTTGCCGGGCTGGGCACTGGCCAGTTCGTGCTCTGTGTTGATTGTCGGCGACAGCCTGAGTTCCGGATATGGCCTCGCGCCGGGGCAGGGTTGGGTCGAGCTGCTCGATGCGCGTTTGAAGAAAACCGCACCGCAGTGGCGCGCGATCAACGCCAGCATCACCGGCGACACCACGCAGAACGGCCTCTTGCGCCTGCAGCCGGCGCTGGATCGGCACCGGCCGCACGGCGTGCTGATCGAGCTCGGCGGCAACGATGCCCTGCGCGGCACGCCGCCGGCGGTGATCAGGCAGAATCTGCAAACCATGATCCGCCAGGCCAGGGCCGCCGGCGCCTGGGTGGCGCTGCTCGAAGCGCCGGTGCTGCCCAACTACGGCAAGCCGTACGCCGATGCGGTGGCGAAGCTGTATGTCGACGTGGCACGCGAGGAGAAGATCGTTCGCGTGCCGTGCTTCGTCTGCGGCGTGGGTGTCAAGGACGGCATGATGCAGGCCGACGGCATCCACCCCAACGAAAAGGCGCAGCCGAAAATGCTGGATGCAGTGTGGCCGCACATCCGGCCCAAGCTGCGTCACTGCCCGGTGAAAAAGCCTTGAGCGAGCCTGCCTGCCCGTGCGGCTCGGGGCGCGCCTTGGCGGACTGTTGCGGTCGCTATCACGCCGGCGAGCCGGCGCCAGATGCCGAACGGCTGATGCGTTCGCGCTACAGTGCCTATGTGTTGGGACTCGAGGATTATCTGCGCGCGACCTGGCATCCCGATACCTGTCCCGCCTCGCTCGGACTTGGTGTTCCGCCGCGTCCGCAATGGCTGGGGCTGTCGCTCAAGGCGCACACGCCGCTGGGCGAGACCCATGCGACAGTGGAATTCGTCGCCCGCTACAAGCTCAACGGCCGTGCGTTCAAGTTGCACGAGACCAGCCGCTTCGAGAAGCGGGACGGCCGCTGGCTGTATGTCGACGGCGATATTCACGAATGAAGGAGTCGGGATGCGGGCGCTCAAGCTAGGCCATGCCGTATTGAAAGTACGCAGCCTCGAGACGTCGGTGCCGTTCTACCGCGACGTGCTGGGCCTGAAGGAAGTCGCGCGCCACGGCGGCCGCATGGTGTTCTTCTCGTGCGGCGAGAACCATCACGACCTCGCGCTGCTGGAGATCGGTGCGCAGGCGCAGTCGCCCGAGGATCATCAGATCGGCCTGTATCACCTGGCGTTCAAGGTCGGCGATTCGCTGGACGAACTGCGCGCCTGCCGCGACCAGCTTGCCGCGCACGGCGTCGAACTCGCCGGCCAGTCCGACCATCGCGTCAGCCAGTCGCTGTATTGCCACGACCCCGACGGCATCCTGATCGAGCTGTATGTCGATGCGGATCCGGCCCTGTGGCGCGACGACCCGGGGGCGGTAGCCTATGTAGGCGCACTGAAGCTGTAGGGACGATTGCATGAACAAAACCGCGCGTGCGCGGGCTTTGTTCAGCTTGCCGCACAAGAATGGCTGTCCGGTTTTCTACCCTGCGCGGTGTAATGGCACTGGCACATTATTTGCATGCATAAAAGACACGGCAGTCAGATTTGTTTTTTTACGGGCCCGAAAGCGGCCCAGCGGGGTTAGAAATATGTGCGCGTCCCAAAGGCTAGAGGCAAGTGTCGAGCTTGCAACCATCTATGAAATCAGCAAGATACTGAGTTCATCTCTCGATCTGAACAAGACCGCGAGGGAAGTGCTCGGCGTGCTTTCCTCGCACCTCAAGATGCGGCGGGGCATGGTCAGTTTGGTGCAGCCGTCGGGCGAGCTGCACGTTGTTGAAGCCACCGGCATGTCGGCCGAGGCGGCCCAGCGCGGGCGGTTTAGAAAGGGCGAGGGCATCACCGGAAAAATCCTGGAAACGGGCGTCCCCATGGTGGTGCCGGACGTGGCGAAAGAGCCGTTGTTCCTGAACCGCACGGGTTCGCGCAGCCTGGGCGAGGGCAGGGTGGTTGCCTTCATCGGCGTGCCGATCAAGCAAGGACGGGCAACCATCGGCGTGCTCAGCGTGGACCGCGAAGTGGATAGCGCGCCGATGAATTTCGAATCGGATGTCCGCTTTCTGGCCATGATCGCCAACCTGATCGGACAGACCGCGCGTCTGCACCAAAATGTGGCGGCCGAACGCGAGGAACTGATGCAGCGGCAGCAGCGCATGCAGAAGGAACTGCAGGGCAAGTACAGCCTGGACAACGTCATCGGCCGCAGCAAGCGCATGCAGGAGGTGTTCGCCGAAGTGCACCAGGCGTCGCCCGGCAAGTCGACCGTGCTGCTGCGCGGCGAAAGCGGCACCGGCAAGGAGGTCATCGCCCGCTCGATCCACTACCTGAGCCCGCGCAAGGACGCACCCTTCATCAAGGTCAACTGCGCTGCGCTGTCCGAAACCCTGCTCGAATCCGAACTGTTCGGGCACGAGAAAGGCTCGTTCACCGGCGCGACGCAGGAACGCAAGGGCCGCTTCGAAATGGCCCAGGGCGGCACGCTGTTCCTGGACGAGCTCGGAGAGATCTCGGCGTCGTTCCAGACCAAGCTCTTGCGCGTGCTGCAGGAGCGGGAATTCGAACGCGTCGGCGGCAACAAGTCGATCAAGGTGGACGTGCGCCTGATCGCCGCCACCAACCGCAACATGGAGGAGGACGTGGCCAAGGGCACCTTCCGCGCCGACCTCTATTACCGCGTCAACGTGGTAAGCATCTTCCTGCCGCCCCTGCGCGAACGGCGCGAAGACATTCCCCTGCTGGTCGAGCATTTCCTCGGCAAGTTCAACAAGGAAAACGCGCGCAAGCTCACCATCTCGCCGGAAGCGCTGGAAGTGATGCTCAAGTGCAACTGGCCCGGCAATGTGCGCGAACTGGAGAACTGCGTGGAGCGCACCGCTACCATGACGCGCTCCAACGCGATCCAGGATGTGGATTTGCCGTGCCAGCAGAACAAGTGTTTCTCGCAGGTGCTGCAGCACTATGGCCAGGCCCAGCAATCGATCCCGGTTCAGATCACGCTTGCATCTTCCGGCAGCAGCATGCCGGAACCATCCGGCAGTAGTTTCGGCGAGGCGCCAGGCGGCGACGAACCGGCCTTCATGACTGAACGCGAGCGCCTGGTGTGGGCCCTGGAGCAATGCGGATGGGTGCAGGCGAAAGCGGCGCGCCTGCTGAATCTGACGCCGCGCCAGATCGGCTACGCGCTGTCGAAATACAACATCGAAGTCAAACGACTTTAAGCCTTGCGCGCGGTTGTCGATGCAGACAGCCGCGTCGCGATCCGCCGCCTTTCCCCGCTGTAGCCTTCCCGACAATTCCTTCCCCGGCAATCTCCATTTGTAGCAACTGCGACAAACGCGAGGTTCGCGCTAAGTGCTTCAATCCTCAGGTATTTAAGCAAATTTCCTGAGTGGCATGCTTGTTGCTGAACAGCTCCTGTAAGAACCCATTTAGCGGGCGATCGATTTCACGATCGCCATCGGTTGAAGCAGACAGGAGCCAAGTATGGACAATCAGGCAAGTGTGGCGAACGCAGGAAATGATCAGGGCACGTCGCTGGATCAGATCATGCAACAGGTGGCCGAGCACAAGGGGTGCGGCACGTCCGGCGAGGGCGGGAAAGCCAGTTGCGGCTCGTCCGGCGGACCGGAGGACATGGCGCCGGAGGTGTGGGAAAAGGTGAAGAACCATCCCTGCTACAGCGAGGAGGCGCATCACCATTACGCGCGCATGCACGTGGCGGTGGCGCCGGCGTGCAATATCCAGTGCAACTACTGCAATCGCAAATACGACTGCGCCAACGAAAGCCGTCCCGGCGTGGTGAGCGAGAAGCTCACCCCGGAGCAGGCGTCCAGAAAAGTGCTGGCCGTGGCCTCCACCATTCCGCAAATGACCGTACTGGGCATCGCCGGACCGGGCGACCCACTTGCCAATCCGGCAAAAACCTTCAAGACCTTCGAGCTGATCTACAACGCCGCGCCCGATATCAAGCTGTGTCTTTCGACCAACGGCCTGGCGCTGCCGGACCACGTCGAGACCATCAAGAAGTTCAACGTCGACCACGTGACCATCACCATCAACATGGTCGATCCGGAAGTCGGGCAGCACATCTATCCGTGGATCTTCTGGAAGAACAAGCGCATCACCGGCATCGAGGCCGCCAGGATACTCACCGAACGGCAGATGCTGGGCCTCGAGATGCTGACCGAGGCCGGCATTCTGTGCAAAGTGAATTCGGTGATGATCCCCGGCATCAACGACCAGCATTTGATCGAGGTGAACAAGGCGGTCAAGTCGCGCGGCGCCTTCCTGCACAACATCATGCCGCTCATTTCCGCGCCGGAACACGGCACGGTGTTCGGCTTGAACGGCCAGCGCGGACCCACGGCGCAGGAACTGAAAGCGCTGCAGGACAACTGCGAAGGCGAGATGAACATGATGCGCCACTGCCGCCAGTGCCGCGCCGATGCGGTGGGTCTGCTGGGCGAGGACCGCTCGTCCGAGTTCAGTACTGAAAAAGTCATGGAGATGGACATTCAGTACGACGCCGAGGGCCGCAAAGCCTATCAGCAGCAGGTGGAGCAGGAACGCCAGGCCACGGTGGCGGCCAGGGAAGCCGAGATGGCCGATCTGGAGGCGGAATTCAGCGACGTGAAGATTCTGATCGCCGTCGCCACCAAGGGCCACGGCCGGGTCAACGAACACTTCGGGCATGCGCAGGAATTCCAGATTTACGAACTCAGCACCGAGGGTTCCAAGTTCGTCGGCCACCGCCGCGTCGACCTCTACTGCCAGGGGGGCTTCGGCGAGGAAGACACCCTGCCGACCGTGATCCGCGCCATCAACGACTGCGTCGCCGTGTTCGTGGCCAAGATCGGC